>NZ_JBEYVW010000034.1:0-38976 GCF_040644175.1 Streptomyces sp. NPDC047017
CACCTGGCAGGACCCGGCCGCCGACCGGGCGGCCGTCGACTGGCTGCGCCGGTTGTACCGCGACGTGTTCGCGGCGACCGGAGCGCGCGGTCTGCTCCGCAGACACGACGCGCCGCCGCTACGCGGCGGAAACAGGAATTGCTCCGCAATTCCAAATTCCGGCTCCGCCGGAATTCCTGGCCAACTCCGTTGGCCACGGCCCGAATTCGCTCCGCGATTCGATCCAAAACGGGATTCGCTCCGCGAATCCCTCCTGCTAGCTACACAAGAAGTTCGGTCAATTTCGTTCCTCTCCCGTACTTCTGACAGATTGTCAGGAATACTGTTCTGCCTGTTATCGCTCCCCCAGGCCCGTGCTCTCCACTCTTGAACAGAGCTCCACTCTGAAGCTCGTGCTGCGCTGCAAGGGTGTGAGGAAGTAAAAGCTGTGGAGCTTCCGAGAGATCGACCCTCCTCTGCAAGCGCGAGGCTTCTCGGAGCGGTCGAGGCCGGGATGCGGTCCTCGACCCTCTGCTGCGCGATCGGCTGCGCCCTCAACAGCTCTTCCTGCTTGGTGCCATAGGTGTTGATCGTCGGTATCGACTTGCCTTCAGGGATGGCGACCTCGTCTTGGAGCGCCTGTCAGGCCGTGTTGTCTGCCGAGGTGTACACACGTCTCGGTCGACCGGCCTGCACCCTAATCTGGTGGCGGCGGTCTCTTGTGACCACTTCTACGCCCCAGGCGACTCACCTGGATCAACGTCGGGTTCTCACGAAGAGCAGTTTGCACGGGAAGACAGGTGCGTCCGTGCCCACTGCTCGAAGCTGGTGAGGTCGATGCCCAGTGCGCGGGCGAAGCGGGGGCGGGCCGGTTGGCCGACGGCGTCCAGGAACGCGTGAGCGGCGCCCATGGCGGGCATGCCTGCGGCGCGGGCCTCATTCGCGGTCATGTCCGGCGCTGACAGCGGAACGCCCAGCACCTGCGAAAGGGTTCTCGCGATCTGTGTCATGGTCAGGTAGTCGCCGGCCAGTTCCAGTTCCACGCGATGGAACCGGTCCGGGTCCGACAGGGCGGCTGCGACGGCTCGGCCTATGTCCTGCGCCGCCACAAGGGCCAGGTGGGTGTCCGGTTTGACGACGGTGACCAGGCCGCCTTCGAGGCCACAGGGAAAGTAGAACCGCATGGCCGGATCGAGGTTTTCCATGAAGAACGACGGCTTGATCAGCGTCCAGCGGGGAAAGCCTATTTCTCGCAGACGGTCCTGGATGGCCGCTTTCGTTCCCAACGGGGCCTCCATCATGGCCCAGCGTCCTTCCGCCCAGCCCGGCGCCCGGGTGTGCCGGCCCACGCCGCTGGTTGTGGACTGCACGAACTGGTGCACTCCCGCGGCCTTCGCGGCGGCCATGAGGTTGTACGCCTGGCGGACCTCACCGTCGAAGTCGACGCCCTGGTCGGTGAATGCGGGCATCTGCACGGAGTAGACAGCGCGGACGCCGTCCACGGCCGCCGCCAGAGTCGCGGCGTCGGTCAGGTCGCCCACGACCAGGCGCGCGCCGAGTTCTTGGATGGCGCGCGCACGAGGTGTACGGGGGTCACGGACCAGGGCGCGCACGGGTACGCCCTGCGAGAGCAGCGCGCGGGCGGTGGCGCCTCCTTGCCGTCCGGTGGCGCCGGTGACGAGAACGGGTGTCGCAGCAGGGATCATCGGAGCGTCTCTCCTCAGTGGTCACACCCACCAAAACGGCGCGGCCCGCCGTTTTCTCTCGGCTAGAATATGGCGGGCCCCGCCGCTTAGCAATGTTGGAGCAGTGCCATGACCGGCCAGCGTTCGGATGCCCGCCGCAACTACGCCCGTGTCCTCGCCGTGGCCGTGACCGAGGTCGCCGCTCACGGGGCACAGGCTTCCCTGGAACAGATCGCCCGCAGCGCGGGAGTCGGGTCAGCCACCGTGCGCCGTCACTTCCCCACCCGCAAGGACCTGCTCGAAGCCGTCTTCCAGCAGCGCGTTCACGCCCTGTGCGACCTCGCCCGTACTCTCTGCGGCGAGAGCGACAGCCGGGCCTCTCTCCTGACCTGGCTGCGCGAGCTGCTCACCTACTCCCTCGACGCACGGGGCCTGGCCGGCTTTCTCACCTATGTGCCCCTCGGCGACGAAGACGCTCATCATTCCTGCGCCGCGACCATCGAGGACGCCGTCGCACCCCTGCTGCGCAAGGCCGTCGCCGACCAGACCGTACGGGCGGACACCACCCCCCACGACCTGATCACCCTCATCGTCGGCATCGCGCTGGCCACCGAGAACCACACCGCCCCGGCCGTGCAAGCAGAGCGAGTTCTCCGGCTCACCGTCGAGGGGCTCAGCCCCACCCGCACCTGACCACTGCCGACGCCCCTCCGCCGCGCGATCACGGAACCGTTCCGTTCCGTTCTGGTCCCGAGGACGGGACGGACTGGAGGCGTTGCATCCACAAGGAACTCAGGTACTGACCGTTCTTCACGGCGTACTCGTGGAAGGTCCCGATCTCGGCAAAGCCGAACTTGCGGTGCAAGGCCACCGACATGTCGTTGGGCAGGGCAATGCCGGCGAGGATCACGTGTACAGGCTCGTCAGCCAGAAGACCGAAGAGCGCACGGTACAGGGCACTTCCCCACCCTTGTCCCCTACTCCCCTCGCCGAGCCCGACGCTCACCTCGACCGTTTCCCGGAAAGCGTCCTGATCGCGGTAGCGCTGGCTGCAGGCGTAACCGAGGACCTGACCACCGCGGCGGGCGACGAGCATCCGATACGGACCTGTTCCCGCGAATTGCGCGAACCAGTCCCACCGCTCCTCCAGACACTGCGGCCTGGTGGCGAACCGGGCGTGCGAGGTCGCGGCCATGTGATCCTGGAGGGCGACGATCCCAGGCAGATCACGCGCCGTCGCAGGGACCAGTTCGACAGCGCCCTCGTGGATTTCACGCAAGAGAAACTCCTCATCTCTACGGGAATGTCACACCGGCACGCTATGAGCGCCGCCTGCCACGCAGAACCCCTTGATCCGAGGGCACTGGCCATAGGGTGTGCCTATGGCTTTGGAACTCGCGGATCTGCGCGTCTTCGTCACCGCCGCGTCCGTCGGCTCGCTGTCCGCCGCAGCACGTGCGCTGCGGGTCGCACAGCCGTCCGTCAGCGAGCGGTTGCGCAGGCTGGAGCGGCTCGTCGGTCAGCCACTGCTCGACCGGTCGAGCCGAGGAGTGTCACTGACGCCTGCGGGGGAACGGCTGCTGCCCCACGCGGAGCGATGCCTGGATCTGGCGGCCCGGGCCCTGGACATCGCGCGGGAGGACGACACCCAGGGCACCCTGCACGTGACCACCCACACCAGCTACGCACCGCTGGCCGTCCCCTTCGTCATCGGTGCGCTGCAGCCGCTCAGCTACGCCGTCGTGGTCGACGACCAGCACAGTCAGGACGCGCTCCAACGAGTGGCCACGGGCACGACCGACATCGCCATCACTCTGCCGGTGCCGCACGCCCACGAGGTACGGATGCGCAAGTTCCGCAGCGAGCCGGTCATCGCGGTCTGTCACCTGGGCCACCCGCTCGCGGCACACCGCTCCTGCGACATCGCGCGGTTGAGCGGCCACCCTCTCGCCGTGAACTTCTGGGGCAGCGGTGCGAGCCTTTTCCACGAACAGCTCCTGGACGCCCCCACCCGCGCGCACCAGCTCTACCGCATCAGCTCCGCCGAGACCGCAGCCGATCTCGCGCGCTCCGGGCAGGCCGTCGCCGTTCTCACCCGTGCCACGGTCGAACGCGACCTCGTCGCCGGCACCCTGGTCGAACTCGACGTGAGCGACATGCCCGAGTGGCACGTCGACCTCATGGCAGCCCACCACCGCGAACGCGCCGCCGAGCCCGCCATCGCCGCCGTCATCAACGCCCTGGACCGCCTCGGGCCCTGACGCACCGCCCCAGGTTCAGCCGGGATCTGTGCAGCCGAACAAGCCCGCGTGTCCCGGCGGCAGTTGGGTGAGGAGGCGACGCAGCAGCGCGTCGTCGGTCACTTGGGCGAGCGTGGGGAGTACGGCGTCGATCTGACGCCTGGCCTCGGCGAGTTCCTCGTTGCTGCGGTCGGCCACGGCTTCCACGAAGGACACGGGTGTCAGCGGTTCGGTGGCCGGTTCTGTCTGGGTCAGCAGTGGCCCGCACCCGCCGGGCAGCACGTGGGCCAGATCTGTGCGGTCGTCGCCCACCAGGTGGGCGCCGAGCACCTCCAGCACGTTCTGGACGGCCCGGGCTGCCTGTTGCGTCCCTTCATAGCCTGCGCGTTCGGTGACCTGGGTGAGGAAGGTATCCAGGTTCCAGTCCATGACAACTCCTGCCGTGAGTCAGGTTCTCCACGCCGTCCCGCGTCCGTGGCCACCGGAGGGCGGGCACGGACGATGCGTTCAGGCGGGGGTGGCGGCCTCGATCATGCTGTACACGTGGGCGACGGTGCCGCAGTGTGCTGCCAGCAGATCCGCGCGCGTCCGGGCGAAGCCGGCGCCGAGTTCCTTCCGGCAGCGGTGGCTGAGGCTCTCGCGTACCCGGTTGACGAGGGTGCGTTCCTCCTCGTCGGTGTGGCGGGCGGTGACCGAGGCCATCTGCTGCAGCCGCCAGTCCCATTCGGCGGAGCCGATCTCGCGTACTTGCAGGAGCGCGAAGAGAACCTTGACGGCTTCCTGGTGTGCTGTCTCGACGTGCTCGACGATGTCGGCGCCCTCGAAGGTGGCGAGGACGGGATGCACCGACACCTTCTCCGCCTCACCGTGCGCGATCATCAAATGCGCGAATTCGTTGAGCGTGGCCTGGCGGTCGGCCTCGACGCTGCGCATCAGGCGGAGCAGGTCCTCCATCGTCCGGTGATCCCTGAGAATCAGTTCGACGACATCCTGGTGCGGTGTCATGGGATGCGGCGGTGTCATGAAATGCACCTTCCTCCCTGCAGTGGACTTCACCTCCCGCTACCCGCCGCCCTATGAGGGATGCAACTTTTACCCCGTTTGCCGTACATCGCCAGCTCCACTGTCCGGCCGGCGCGGTAACGGACGCACCGGTCCGCGAGGACCTGCCGCGCATTCGTGCGGTCGGCGAGCCCCGACCAGCCGGGCGGACTCCCAGCAGGTGGTGGCCGGCCAAGCGGCGGACAGCCGGACGTTCTCACCGCGCCCGGACCAGGTCGACCGGGGCCGAGACTGCTTGCAGCTCCTCCGACGGCCAGGACCCGCGACCCGCCCCCGCCCCCGCCCCCGCCGGCCCACCCTTCACGTTTACCTGCGAGGCTGCTGGTCGCCTACGCCTCGGCGCTCGACGCGTACGGCGCAGCGAAGAGTGTCTTGGCCGCCCCGCCTCCCGCAGTGCGGTTGAGGCGGACGTCGCCGTGCGGCAGGTTCTGGCCGAGGGGCATCAGGCGCCGGCGGACCTTGACGCCCGCAAGGCGGGCCGACCGGTGCGCCGGTCCGCCCCGCCCTGCTTCTTCGACGGCAGACACGGTCAGTCCGTCACGGAGATTCTGTGGCCCAGTCAGCGGCGGCGGGTGGGGCGTCGTCCGCTGCACCGGTAGCAGGGCCGGCACCGCCGGACTCACCCGCGACAGCCCTGCGACTGCGGCTGCCCTGGCGTCACGGACACGAACCTAGTGCGCTCCGATGGTGGTCCTCGGGCTCTGTACGTCGCCGTAGTACTTGCCGTTCAGCCAGTACCCGGTGGAGACGACGTACGTGCCCGCCGGCGCGTTCCAGTATTCGCTGTACCCGGCCGCCCCTCCACCGGTTCCCGCGACGGTGCTGCCGTCCCCGGTGGAGACTCCGGACCCGCAGCCGAAGTCGTGAGCCCACTTACCGGTGCTGACGTTGATCGCGTGCGCGCAGTACACCACGCTGGTGCCGGAGTAGTTCTGGAACGGGATCGAGGCGGAGACGGTGTAGCCGTTGTTCTCGACCCAGTAGCAGGAGTCGATCGCGATGTGGTCGGTGACGGGCGCGTACTTGCCCGTGGTCCACGACCGGCACGCGTTCGCGCTGTACGCCGGGGAGACGACGTGGCCGGCGGACGACGGGGTGGCGGCCTGGGCGCCGGACGCTGTGAGGAGGCTGCCGGCCAGGGAGGCCGCGACGGCTGCCGAGACGGCGAGTGCTTTCTTGAAACTCATGGGTACCTTCCAGTCTTCCAGTGTCGACGTTCGTGCGTGGTCCGCGAGACCGGTGAGCGTGCGCCTCGTTCCTCGTCCGGCGCATTCCGGCGCTGGTGACGGCCTTCGGCTCGGATCGACTGCCACGGCCGGGCGTGGCCGAGTGACCCGGGGGTGACGCTATGGACACGGGTCCGTCGGTCGTCCTAGGTTCGTCCTAGTGCCAGGTCAGCCAGGGAATCGACGCTGAACGCGAAGTGCCGGGGGGACCATGAGGTTTGGTGTGCTGGGGCCGTTGCACGCCCGGATCACCGGGCGTGACGTCCGGCTCGACGGACCGCGGCAGGCCAAGATGCTGGCCGCGCTTCTGGTCGACGCCAACGATGTCGTCGCCGTGGAACGGCTCGTCGCCGTGATGTGGGACGACGGTAAGGCACCCGCCACCGCGGTCCGCCAGGTCCAGGACGCTCTGTCCGGGCTGCGCCGCAACCTCGCCGCGTGCGGAGCACCCGGCTCCTTGATCAGCACGCGCCGCGGCGGCTACCAGATCCACCTGGCCCCGGACCAGCTCGACCTGCTGGAGTTCGACCGCGAGCGGCACGTCGCCGAACGGCACAAGGCCCCGTCCGAGACCGCTGCCGCGTTGCGGCGCGCGCTGGCCTGCTGGCGCGGGAACGCCCTGGTCGACATCTCCAGCCGGGTCCTGGAGTTCGACGCGGCACAGCTGAACGAGAAGCGTGCCGCCACGCACAAATTATGTCTGGGTATCGAACTCGACCTGGGGCGTCATCGTGAGGTCATCGAGGAGCTGACCACCCTGCGAGGCGAGCATCCCTACGACGAGCAGGTCGCGGAGCACTTGATGGTCGCCCTCTACCGGTGCAGGCGACAGGGCGAGGCGCTGCAGGTGTACGAACGGCTGCGCCAGACACTGGCGGCCGAACTCGGCGTCGACCCCACCCCGCCGATCCAGGTGCTGCATCGGCGCATCCTGGTCGCCGATCCCGCCCTGGCGGCCCCTGCCCCGGCGAGCGGTCCCCCGGACACGCGACCGGAAGGTCCTGGCGTGGCGGCGGCCACCGAACCGGAACCGGACATGGCCATGCCGGTCCGCCAACTGCCCCTCGATGTACCTGACTTCGTGGGCCGTGCCGACGCGCTGGCCGAGGTCGCCCGGTTGCTCGACGTGACGGCGCCGAACCGGGCCCCGGTGGCCGTCATCGTGGGCGGTCCCGGTGTCGGCAAGTCCTGTCTCGTCGCGCATGCCGCGCGGCTGGCGAGCGCCGCCTTCCCCGACGGCCAGCTCTACCTCGACCTCGCCGGGACATCGTACGAGCCGCGGGACCCGGCACTGATGCTGGCCGAGGCGCTGCGCGCGCTCTCGATCGCCGGCAGCGCGATCCCGAACGGTCTGTCCGAACGGGCCGCGCTCTACCGGTCGTTGCTGGCGGACCGCCGGATGCTGGTGGTGCTGGACGATGCCGGTCAGGCCGGTCAAGTGCTGCCGTTGCTGCCGGGGGCCGACGGCTGTGCCGTACTGATCACCAGCCGCGCTCTGCTGACGCAGCTTCCCGGCGCCCGGCACATCGACCTGGACATGCTGAGCCAGGCGGAGGCGCGGGAGTTGTTCACCGGCATCGTGGGGCGGCGGCGGGTCGAGCGGGAACCGGCGGAGGCCGACGCCATCCTCGACTGCTGCGGCAATCTACCGCTGGCCATCCGGATCGCCAGCGCCAAGCTCACCGGCCGCCCGGCCTGGACCCTGCGGGTGCTGCGGGAACGGATCGAGGACGAGTCCCGGCGGCTGGCCGAGCTGAGGATCGGGGATCTCAGCGTGCGAGCCAGCGTCGAACTGAGCGTGCGGCTGCTGCCGGCCGAGGCGGTGCGCGCGCTGTGCCTGCTGGGCCTGCTCGGCCCCTACACCCTGCCCGGCTGGGTGTTCGGCCCGCTGCTGGACCGCCCGGACGCCGACGACGTGCTGGACACCCTCGTCGACGCCAGCCTGGTACGGCTCACCGCCACCGATGCCATCGGCCAGCCGCGCTACCGCCTGCACGACCTGATCAGGACCTGTGCCGTGGAGATCGCCGCCCAGCTGCCGGAAGCGGACAAGAGGGACGCGATGGTCCGGGTGCTGTCCGCCTGGCTCGATCTGGCAGGGCGCGGCACCGATCGGCTGCCGGCCGGGCTGCTGGCCGGCGAGCCCGGTCCGGCGCCCCGCCTGTCGCTGCCCGACGCGGTCGTGGACCGGCTGCTGGCCGACCCGGTCGGCTGGTTCGACGTGGAACGCGACACCCTGCTCGGCGCGGTCAGACTGGCCGCGGACTGGGGCCTGCACGAGCTGGCGTGGGAGCTGACGGCCGGCACGGTGACCTACTACGACCACCGGTGCCTGTACCAGGACTGGGAGCACGGGCACCAGCTCGCGCTGGAGGCGGCCGAGACCGCCGGCGACCGGCGCGGCGCGTCGGTGCTGCTGCGCGGACTCGGCCAACTGCACATCTACCGGGACGAGTTCGACGGGGCGACCCGTGCGCTGCAGTCCTCCGTCTCGCTGTGCCAGGACAGCGAGGACAAGCGGGGAGAGGCGTTGTCGGTGGCGATGCTGGGTACGGTCAGCCGGGTGCAGGGCCGTTTCGACGAGGCCGCCGGTCGTGTCGAGCGGGCGCTGGCCATCGCAGTCGGTGAGGGCGACCGGCACCTTGAGGCGCAGCTGTCCTGTTCGATGGCCGTGATGCGGCTCATGCACGGCGAACTCGACGAGGCGGAGACCTGGTTCGGCGAGGCCCTGCGCCAGGCCGGAGCGCTTGAGGACGGGCATCGCGTGGCAGTCGTGCTGCGGCGGTTCAGCCGCCTGCACGATCAGCGCGGTGATCCGGACGAGGCGCTGCGCTGCCTGTGTCAGGCGCTGGCCACCTTCGAGGAACTGGCCGACGAGCGGTGCGCCGCGTACACCCTGCTGGAAGTCGGCCGCGTCCACGCCGGTCAGCACGACCGGGACCGGGCGAGCCCGGCGTTGGAACGCGCGGCGGACCTGTTCCACCGGCACGGCGACCGCCAGGACGAGGCCGCGTGCTGGCAGCTGATCGGTGACCTCGACGCCGCCGCCGGTGTCCACCACCTGGCGCGCCGGCATCGCGAGCGGGCGCAGCGGCTGTGGCAGACCATCGGTGACAGGCACCAGACGAAGGCTACGACGCCGCCATCGTCGCCGTGACGCGGCCGCGTTCGCCGTGCCGTCGCGCGTGCGCTACCGGAGAGCCGCGACTACGACCTTCGCGCCATCGATGAACTCAGGAAGGTCACCGCAGCCAAGGGCATCATCACGGCCCAGCTCACGCTGGCCTGGCTGCTGCACCAGGGCGGCGGCATCGTCCCGATCTCCGGCACGCGCAGTGCCACCACCCGGGTGCAGGAGAGCGCCGGTGCCGCCGCAGTCGGACTCACGGACACCGGCCTCAGCCATATCATCGGTCTCCTGCCCCGCCGCTCGGCAGGCGGCCGCCCTTCACGGTTTCTCGCTCCATTGAATCGGCTCTCCAGAGCGGCGGCACGGGCGCGGAGACCACGCCCGTGCCGCCCGTTATGCCGGTCAGCCGCCTGGAGGCCGGCCGTCCCTCTGTGTGCCGTGCGAAGTAGGCGACCTGTTGTCTGTGTACCGAAGCAGCAACGCACAACCTCTCAGCTTGTCCGGTCGAGCGCCGCGCACAGGCGCTCGTGGTCGGTGATGGGCGCCAGATGGGCGGCGCCCTCGATGGTCAGGACCCGGGCCCCGCGTCGTAGCGCCGTATCAGCCGCGTCGGCGAAAAAGGGTGACGCTCCGAACCTTATGTACGTCATGTACGTCGTCGCCAGGTGAGGGTGGCCGGGGGCGGGGCCGGGCAGGGGCTCTTCGTGGGTGGCGCGGCTCAGCGGCCGGGCCCTGGCGGTCACCCACTTGAGGTCGGCCGGTGTGAGCCCCATGGTCTCGAAGCCGAAAGGCGGGATCAGCCATGCCTCCCGCACCGGCCGCGAGGCGGCAGCGGCATCACACGCCTCGCGCAGAACAGGTTGGAGGTCGAAGGCGGACTGGCCCGGCGAGGGCAAGTACGCGTCCAGGTACACGAGTTGCCGGATGCGGTGCGGTCGCTCGTATCCTGCGCCGGTGATGACCATGCCCCCGTAGCTGTGGCCCACGAGGACCACGTTGGTGAGATCGTGTCTGTCCAGCAGAGCGACGATCTCGGCGATGTGGGTGCTCAGTCCGACGCCGGGTGCGGCCGGGGCGAGTGAGGGGCACAGGACGATGTGGCCGGACGCCCGCAGCACGGGGGCGACCCGCTCCCACGCCCAGCCGCCGAGCCACGAACCGTGCACGAGCACGAAGGTGGCCATCAGCGCTCCGGCTCGGCCTTGGCCCTGGCCGCCCAGGAGGAGCGGATGTCCCGCAGGATCCACTTCAGGCGGTCGTCGGGGATCAGGAAACCGCCGACTCCGGACGAGAACAGCACGTCGTACACGCGCTGCGACGCCTCGGTGAGCCGCTCCCCGAAGTCCTCGTCGTCCTCCGGTTTCGCGGGGAGCAGGATGACGATGGTGTCGTCCTGTTGTTCCACCGCCTCGACGGCGAAGTCCTCGCGCGGGTGGTGCCCCGACTCCTCGCACAGGACTGTTTTCGGGTCGGCGACGAGCCTCTCCCGGTAGGCGCTGTCGTTGACGAGCCGAAGGGTGTGGAGGGTGCCGGCGTCATGATTCATGGCTGCTCCGCGTCGTACCAGTACCGGTCGGGGCTTCGAGGAAACTTCGGCGCATGGCCAGCAACTCGGTCTTGAGCCGTTCGGGCAGCAGCCAGACGAAGTTGTCCCCGCTGCGCCACAGATCCATGAGGTTCACGGGTTCACGGCGGTCCGGCTCGTCCGGCCGCTTCGCGGGTGGGACGACGTAGTACAGAGTGTCGCGTTTCTGCAGCCTGACCTGCACCTTGATACCCGGGGTCACGCGCACGCCCATCGACGCCAGAGCCTCCAGGGGCTCGCGCTCCAGTCGCGCGGCGAAGGACGGGTCCTCCCAGGCACGGCGGGTGAGTGCCGTTTCGAGATCTTGGTCTTGGTCCGTGGAGGGCGTCTTGCGGCTCCCGTGGGGCTCCCGGGCCCTGGCATGCTCGTTCGCCGCGGTCTCGTCGGCCGGTACGGCTCGGTCATGGCTCCCTCGTCCGGGGAGCGCGGCGACCACTTGGACCTCGATGAGGTATTCCGGGGCGAAGAGCGCGGGCACGCCCACCAGCGTGCTCGCAGGTGCTTGCGAGACACCGGCCCGCAGCGGCCCGAAGATCGCGGGCAACAGCTCCGGGGTGTAGGCGACCACATAGACGGTCTCTTCGATGATGTCGTCGCGGGTGGCACCGACCGCAGCGAGTGCGGCGTCGAGGTTACGTGCGATCTGTGCCGCCTGGGCCCCGTGGTCGCCGATCCCCACGGGCCGTCCTTGCGCATCCCAGGCGACCTGCCCGGAGAGATGCACGAGCCGGGCTCCGTCGACGGTGACGACCTGGCTGATCTGGTCGGACGGGTTGTGCACGGACGGCGGACTGACGCGGTTCACAGACATGATCAGCTCCTTGAGGAAGGCGTACCGGCCCAGGTGGTCAGCGCCTGGACCCGCTCGTCGCCGCGTGCGTCGCCGTCGGTGGTACGGGTGGCCCACGCAACGTGGCCGTCGGGGCGTACGAGAACCTCGGTCACCCCGTCGAGGTCCGCGTGCTCGTCGTACTTGTCGACGGTGACGGCCGTGACCCGCGAGCCCCAGCCCGCACCGACGGCCTCGCGAAGGGCCGGGTCCCCGGTCAGCGCGAGCAGGACGAAGCGGCCATGGGTGAGCAGTTCGTACACCCGGATCGCCTCCGAACCGGCGGCGGTCAGCCCGACATCGGGCATACGCCGCCCCACCAGCGGATCGGCGCCCGGGTCCGCCGCCGGATAGTGGGTGCCGAGCGCGGAGACCTGATCGGCGAGCCGGCGGTTGACCTCGGCCATGCCCAGCAGCTGGTCGAGGAGCCCTCGCAGGGCCGCGGCCGGACGCTGGTACTGCGAGACCAGCGTCAGCTCCGCCAGCAGCGTCTGGACCTCGGTGTTCTCGGTCACCGACCGGCCGACCGGCCGGCGCTCCCCGTCGTAACTGTCCAGCAGCCCGGGCGGGGCCCAGCCGCGCACCGCGGCGGCCAGTTTCCAACCCAGGTTCATGGCGTCCTGGAGCCCGGTGTTGAGCCCCTGGCCGGCCGCGGGGAAGTGGATGTGGGCGGCGTCGCCAGCCAGCAGGACGCGTCCCGAACGGTAGCTCTCCGCGAGCCGGGTGGCGTTGCCGAAACGCGACAGCCAGCGGGGCTCGGCGACCCCGCAGTCGGAGCCGGTGACGCGGGTGAGCGACGTGCGGAACTCCTCCAGGGTCACGGGCTCCCGGGCCGGCACCCGTATCCGCTCCGGGTCCAGGTAGACGAACCGGGTGAGCCCTTCCTCCAGCGGCGCGACAATCACGCCGCGGGCCCGTGCCGCGTCGAGGGCGCCGGGCTGCGGGTCGACGACCGCGAAGTCCCCGAGCACCCCGGTCAGGGTCTCGTCAGTGCCGGGGAAGCCGATCCGTACGGCCTGCCGCACGACGCTGCGCCCGCCGTCGCACCCGACCGCGTACAGGGCACGTACGGTCTCGGTGCCGCCGCCGGGGACACGCACCTCCACCTCGACCCCGCCGCCGTCCTGGCTCACGCCGAGGGTCTCGTATCCCCGGCTGATCTCCACCCCCAGCTCGTGTGCCCGCTCCTCGAGGATCGCCTCGGTGCGCGCCTGGGCCAGGAAGAGGGTGTAGCCGTGCCGGGAGTCGAGGGCGCTGAAGTCCAGCTGGGTGCGCAGCCCCGCGAAGTGCCAGCCCGGCATGGTCCGACCGAGCGGGAGGAACCGGTCGAGCAGCCCTCGCTGGTCCATCAGTTCCACGCTGCGCGGGTGCAGACTCAGCGCCCGCGAATTGCGCTGCGGTTCGGTGCGGCGCTCCAGGACGCGGGTCCGTACGCCCGCCAGTGCCAGCTCGCAGGCGAGCATCAGCCCGGTCGGGCCCGCGCCTACGACGATCACATCGGTGTTCATCGGAGATGTCCTCCCATATTTAGTGAACAGCGTTCACGTGAACGGTGTTCAGTATAGTGAGGTCCATGAGCACCCCGTCAAGCCCGACAAGCCCGACCAGAGGCCGGCCCGCCCGGCTCAGCCAGGGCCGCACCGTCCAGACCGCCCTCGACCTGCTGAACGAGTCCGGGCTCGACGCGTTGACCATGCGCCGGCTCGCCGATGCGCTGGACGTCCGGGCCGGTGCGCTGTACCGCTACTTCGCGACCAAGCAGGACCTGCTCACCGCGATGGCAGAGCGGATGGTCGGCGGTGTCGGCGACGCCGCCGGGCCGGCGGGGGACGGCGACTGGAGCGAGAGAGCGGCGCGCCTCGCCCGCGCGCTGCGTACGGCCCTGCTCGCCCATCGCGACGGCGCACGCGTCTTCGCCGGTACGCACGCGACCGGCCCGAACACCCTGGGCTTCGCCGACAGCCTCGTCGGCGTGCTGCGTGAGGCGGGTTTCGGTGACGGCGAAGCGGCGCGGGCGCTCTACTCGGTGACCAACTTCACCGTCGGCCACACCCTGGAGGAACAGGCCGCCCTCCAGCCGGGGGACGGGGGGCCCACCGATGCGGGGGTGCTGCACGAGGCGGTGGCGGCAGGGACGTATCCGCACCTCGCCGCCGCCCTGCCGGTGCTCACCAGTACGGACTTCGCGGCGCACTTCGAGTTCGGACTGCGGCTGCTCCTGGACGGACTGCGTGCCGTCCAGCGGTGAGCCCTGCGCGAGCGGCTGCGCCGCAAGGAGATCTGGGGGTGGTCAGCGCGGACAAGATGCGCCGGGCTCGGCGTGCTGGACACCACGCTGCCGAAGCTGCCCTGGCCGCCATAACACCGGACATTCACAAGCTTCGGCGGCGATACTCCCCCCACCCCGACATCTCTTCGTCTCCCGTTCTTACTGCGGGAGGTTGTCCGTCGCAGGCGTCGGTGACCGTGGCGGTCAGGAAGCGTACGACTCCGCGGGGTGCTCGCTCGCGGTGTCGCGGATCGGACCGGGCAGATCGACGGTCTCCGCCCCTCGTTCTGTGCGCACCGCACAGCGGGATCCAGGGAGAGTGCCTGCCGATGGAACCGGGCTCCGGCTCCGGGATGACCTGGCGACGGCGGCTGCGGGGCTGGAATGGAGCCGGTGTCCGGCAGTGGCTGCATGAGGGCCGGCCGGGCGGTACCGGCCCCCGTTGTCGGCAGCCGGCCGCTGGACGATGCGTAGCTGGTAGAGCAGTGGGCAGTGGCGCGCGACAAGCTCCTCGGCCGGATCGGCCCCTACGGGTCGCTGCCCAGGCCCGCGTCGTCCTGGTCGACCAGGAGACCGGGGCCACGCCGCAAGCAGGCGGGCATTGCCGTGAGTTCGATCGACTACCGATGAGACCTGTGATGGCGCCGGTGAGAGCTGTGCGAGGCGGAGCCGTGCCCGCGGTCCCCGCGCGACGAGCCACCCTCTTCCGCTTCACGACGGCGACGAGCCTCGGAGGCCGCCTCTTCTCGCAACAAGCTGTAGCGGAACTCGTAACTGTGGGTGTGACCGGAACGCACCTGACGCTCGTAGAAGGCATTGAAGTCGCCTTCGGCGGAAAACAGATCGGCGCCCGATCCCGCTCCGCCCGCGCCGGCCACGATCTCCCGGTGCCTCACTCCGTTCTCCCACTCGATACGTTCCACCTCCATCGCGAAGAACTGATCGGCCGGCCACCCGGCCTGCTCGGCCTGGACGTCCAGCCTGCCGCTGCGCACCTCGCCCTCCAGGGCAGCCAGGCGACGCGCCGCCGCAGCATTGAGAATCTCGAACACGGCGGTTCCGGCGAGATGAGCGGTACTCCCCCGCCTGAGATCCAAAGTGATGGAACGGCTGTTGGCCCGCCATTCCCCGGGGGTCCCGCCCTGCGTGCGGCCGAACCGCACCGCGATGGAGCCGGCAGCAGCGATCTCCTGGCCGAAATGGGGGGCTGCGGCGGCTACGAAGTCGAATATCTCCCGCATCGCCGCGCCGTTGCTCTCACTCGCGAACGTCACTCCGCCCACCGCACCTCGGAACGGGGTCTCGGCGGGCGGCGGAGTCCCGTGGTCCGAGCCGTAGGCCAAGTCCGGGTCGGAGCTGTCGTTCCTGCGCCGATCCCTACGGCGGGAGGAGCCCTCGTTGCCGCCCGACGAGGCACCGTAGGCCAGGTACGAGTCGTCATGTCCACGGTCGCGCCGCCCACGCCCGGACGCACGCTGCACTGCGACGGCCTCGGTCACCGCGGCATTTCCAGCCAGGCTCTGCAGTGACAGAACGTCCGCGTAGGCCGACCGCACCGCGGACTCCTGAGCACGTGGACGGCCGGCACGCGAGCGACCGGAAGCCGTCCCCTGGGCGTCGTCCGACTTCTCACCACGTCCGGATAATGCGCGCATAGGACACTCCTTGACCTTGGCCTCGGCCTTGATGGCGGCGGCGATCCAGATTCATCGAACAGCGCGGGACGCCTCCGAGATGAACCAACACGTGCCGCTGAAACCACAGTTCGGCCTGTTGCCAGAGGGAGAACGTCCCTTACGGGAAGGGTAACGCACCGTCGCGCACGCCCTCAGGCGGTGAAACGGAGCATGGACCACTGCCGTCGGGGCGCACCCGCAGGAGTTCGCTGAAGAGGTCGCCGAGGTCGCGTCGGGCCGGCCCGACGCCGGACCGGTGACGGAGCAGACCGGGTCGGGGTCACTACGGTTCGGGATGAGCCCGGCCGAGGTCGCCGACGCGCTTCGGGGCTCTGAGCAGCAGAAGCGGGTGGGGGCCCCTGCGGGCAGGAAGACTCCGGGGTGCCGCACTCCGCACCTGGCGGCCGCCGGACAGCATCACTGCCCTGATTCAAGCGGTCCTCGTTCCGAGCCGAGCAGGGGCAGGGGCAGGGGCAGGCTGTCCCTCCGGAGACCCGAAGATGGCCGCTGTGGTGACGGCGCCATCAGCGAGGAGACCGAGTTGGTCGGTCAGCCACGTGGGCGCGTCCGCGTCCGAGAAGAGATCACCTTGCAGACCCGGACATCCTGGTGCCTCGCTCAAGGCGGGCACCAGGCGATGGGTGGCAGCGGGTGGCTTCGGTGGGCAGGGTGAGGCCGGTCGCGCGCAGGGCGTGGACGCGGGTGAGGAAGGCCGCGCCGTGCAGCAGGCGGGCGGCGACAATGGCGGCGTGGCGGTGCCGTGGGTCGGCCAGAGGGGTGCCGGCGGTCCAGGCGTTGAAGGCGCCCATGGCGGGGCCGCACCAGATCTGCCAGTGCGCGGCGTCGTCCGTCCCGCCCCGGGTGGCCCGGCGTGAGGACATGGCGAGATACCAGCGGAAGACCAGCGCCATCCGGTGCTTCGCGTCCCCGTCCGCGCGGGTCAGTTCGTGCGGGGCCCGGGTGCGCAGGAACGCCGCGGTCTCTTGCCACACTTCGGTCAGCGGCCGGCCCAGGACGGTGGTCTCCAGGCGGCGCACCTGATGGGCGGGCAGCGTGTCGAGGCCGTCGTGGTCGCGGTAGAGGCGGTAGAGGTAGCCGGCGTGCTGGGCGAACCGCGTGCCCCGGGTGAGGACCTGGACGGTGCCGCCCTGCTCGAACAGGTCCGCGGCCGGGGCCATGGCCACGTCGGTGGGTCCGGCCTCGGCCAGCAGCTGCTTGGCCTCGGGGGAGGTGCCCGCCTCGACGCACGCCTGGTTGACCGAGCCGGTCACGACGTAGTCGGCGCCCGCGGCGAAGGCCGCCGCGACCGCGTACGGCGTGCCGATGCCACCGGCGGCCCCGATACGTACCGGTGCGCGGCCCGGCAGCGCGAGGTCGTCGCGCAGGGCGGCGATCAGGGGCACGATCACGGTCAGTGGCCTGCGATCGGTGTGGCCGCCGGAGTCGGCCTCCACGGTGACGTCGTCGGCGACCGGTACCCGGTCCGCCAGGGCGGCCTGTTCGGCGCCGATGCGCCCGGCCCGGGTCAGTTCCGCCACCAGGGCCGCGGGCGCGGGGCGCAGGAAGAGCCGGGCGGTCTCCGGGCGGGAGACCTTGGCGATCAGGCGGTTTCCGGCGACCACCGACCCGTCCGGGCCCCGGCGCAGCCCGCTGAGCCGGTAGCGCAGCAGGTCCGGGGTGAGCTGCACGAAGGCGGACGCCTCCACGCAGCGCACACCGTGGCGCAGGCACAGGTCGACACAGTGCCGCTCCAGCTGGGGCGCGCCGGGGCTGTGGATGAGGTTGCAGGCGTACGGCCGGTCGTCCAGGCGTCGGCGCAGCTCGGCCAGGGCGTCGTCCAGCCGGTCAGGCGCCAGCCCCGCGGCGCCGAAGGAGGCGAGGTGTCCGGCGCGGGCCAGGGCCGACACCAGATCGACGGAGGCGATGCCTACGGCCATGGCTCCGGCCATGTACGCGGCGGCCACGCCGTGGTGGGCACGGAAGGCGGGGGCGCCGAGCCGCTCGACCGGAAGCGGTGGGGCGTAGGCGAGCAGAGGGCGCGCCGCGGTGGGCCGGTCGTGGGTCAGCCGGGGTGCGTGCGGCGGGCCGGTGACGTAGCAGGGGCGGTCCAGGGCGTCGAGGACGGCCCGCAGCTCTGCCGGGCTCTGCGGCGCGGTCACCGGGCGCGTCCTGTGCCAACGCTTTCTTCCGCCAGGCGTACTTGCGCCAGGCGTACTTGGTGGCGGGCGATGGCGTGATGGGCGGCCAGCACGGCCGCGTGGGCTTGCTGGATCTGCTCGGAGAGCAGGACGGCGGGAGCGCGAGGCGGCGAGCCGGCCGGGGTGACCCGGATGGAGGCCGGAACGGCAGGAGCGGGAGCGGTGGGGGCGGAATCGGCGAGTGCAGGAGCGGCGGTCATCGGTGTGGTGTCCTGGGTGAGCAGAGTGTGCAGCGGTGTGCCGTCGAAGATCAGTTCAGACACAGGGTGCGCCTTCCGGGTTGGCGGGCCCGTCCGGGACGGCGGAGGCGGGGACGGCGGGGGTCGGCGCCGGTACCGGGGCATCGGCCGGGCAGGCGGCCGGGGGCACCGTCACCGGAGGCGGGGAATCCGCGGGCCGGAGCCGGGGCCGGGGTGAGGCCGGTGGTGCCGGGGAACCGGGGGCGCGGTGCGCCCGGGTGGTCCTGGACGGCGCGTGTGAGGGCCGGGGCGCCGTGTCACCGTCCGGCGGAGCCGATGGCGTCGTGGCGGCCCGGAGGCGGGACAGCATCTCGTCCGGGGTGAGGTTGACGAGGGTCACTCCGCTCCAGCGCTGGAGGACGTCACCGCCCGGTGTGCAGGCCGTCACGGTGCAGCGGGCGTCCACCGGGGTGATGCCCTCCAGGTCGGCGACGACGAGGAAGGGGGCGTCGTCGGGCAGCGGAGCGAACAGTTCCACGCTGCGGACGCTGACCGGGGCGCAGGCCCGGTGGTGGTGGGAGCGCATCAGCAGTGCCGCGGCCTGGAGCAGCAGGTCGCTCAGGCCGGGATCGAACAGCGGGGTGGCGAAGGCACCGGCGGACAGGCTGGGGGCCGGCATCCGGGCGCCGAGGACGAGCCGGTCGGGGGTGTCGGACAGGACGTCGCGCAGACCGGTGAGGGCGGGGCCATGGAAGAAGAAGCCCTCCTCGTAGGCGGGGTGGGGTGGGCCGTCGATCCGGCCCGCGGGCAGGGCGACGGGGGCCGGCGTGGCCGGGGGTTCGGCGCTCCAGGTGTAGCCGCCCTCGTAATAGAGGGCCGGCGGGCCGTCCGCGGCCTCGATGGTGAGGTGGGCGCCCATGCCGTGCTCCTGCCGGACGGCAACCGCGGTGGCCCGGTCGGGCTGGCTGCCGTCGAAGAAGAGGCCGCGGCGCACCCGGAAGTCGTGACAGGTACGGATGCGGGTGTGGCCGCCGAGGGCGCGTTCGAGGACGTTCAGGCCCCAGCCGACGGCGGCGGTCAGGGGCAGCAGCGGGGTGCCGCCGAAGCTGTGGTCGCGCAGGACGGGTTCGTGGTGCGCGCCGTGCAGCGAACGGGTGGCGCGGACGGTGTCCGCCAGGCGGTCGGTGCGCCGGACGGGGGCGGTGGTGGGGCCGATCATCGCCGCGGCGTCCACGCCGGGAGCCGTCCGGGTGAGGTCGAGCAGCTGGCCGCAGCCCTCCTCGCGGGTGAGGACGGGCATGCCCTGGTCACGGAAGATGCCGGCCATGGGGGTGGCCATCCCCCCGTTCCAGGGGCCCCAGACCAGCGGAGTGACCCGGGTGGCGGGCCGGGCGGCCTTGACGGCGCAGGCGTAGCGGACCAGGGATTCGTTGGCCAGCGCGTAGTCGGACTGGCGGATGTTGCCCCAGTAGCCGGCGATCGAGGAGAAGACCATCAGATGGCGCAGCCGGTCCTGGTCGAGTACGCCCATGAGGTGGTGCAGGCCGGTGAGTTTGGTGCCCACGACGCGGGCCACGGCCTCCGGTGTCTTTTCGCGCAGCGGCTTGTCGCCGAGGACACCGGCCGCGTGGACGAGTCCGGTGATGCGTGGGGCGTGCGGGGCGAGGGCCTTCGCGACGGCGCCGGGGTCGAGGAGGTCGGCGCTGACGTAGTCGACGGTGACGCCGTCGGCGCGCAGTTCGGCCAGGAGGTGGGTGATCTCCGTCGTCCGCGCGTCCGGGCCGCTCGCGGTGCCCGGCGACGCGGGCGGCAGGACGGTACGGCCCAGGAGGACGAAACCGCAGCGGTGGGTCCGGGCGAGGGCTCGGACGCACCAGGCGGTGATCCCGCAGGCCCCGCCGGACACGAGCAGGGTGTCGTCCTCGGTCAGGCCGGGGGCGGCCGGGTCCTGCGGCAGGACGCTCGCGTCCGGTTGGGTGGCGAGGGCCGTGGTACGGCGTCCGGACCGGTCGTAGCCACTCTCCCGTACGTCGGTCGCGGTGTCGGTCAGTTCCGCGAGGAAGATGTCGGCGGCCTGCGGGCCGGTGAGGGCGGGGTCGAGGTCGAGGGCGCGGCAGAACAGCGTGGGGGCCTCCAGCGCCACGGTCTTGACCAGTCCGGCCAGGCCGCCGGCGAGCGCCGCGACCGGATCGCCGCCGGAGCCTCGGTGTCCCAGGGCGCCGTCGAGCCGGGTGACGGTGAGGAAGGCGGCCCGGCTGCCGGTGCGGGCGGTCTCTTCCAGGTCCGGGCAGACGTGCTTGGCGAGGAGCACGCTGTGCTGGAGCCGGGCGATGAGGGTGTCCGGGGTGGTGTCCGCGTCCCGGTCGACCGGCTGGAGGACCAGATGCGGCGGCCCATCCGGGCCGGTGACGGCGTGCAGCCCGGCGGCGAGGGCCGCTTCGCTCCAGTCGGCCAGCACGTGCCCGCCGTCCGGGGGCACGGTGCCGGGCAGGCCGAGGTGGCGTACCTGCCAGCCGGCGGTGCGCAGCGCGCCGCCGAGCGTCGCCGCGAGGGCCCCGCCGCCGTCGACGAGCAGCGCACGGCGGTCGACGGGGAAGAGGGTGTCGCAGGTGTCGGGTGCGGGCAGCGGGCGCAAGGTGACGTAGGTGCGTACGGCCGGGGGCGGCCCGCTGTGCTCCGGTCCGACGCCCCAGGTGAGGGCGCTGGTGCCGTTGTCGTCCAGGACCGAACGGAATTTCTGGCTCAGTTCGCCGACCGTGCGCGCAGAGCTGAACGCGAACAGCTGCTCCCGGCTGATGACCGGGTAGCGCTGCCAGATCGCGGAGGCGATCTCCACCTGTTTGAGCGAGTCGATGCCCAGGTCTTCCTGGATGTACAGGTCGGGTTGGAGCTGCTGTGCGTCGTAGCCGGTGCGTTCGGCGATGATCTCCAGGAACGTCCGCTCGACCTCGGCCGGGTCGAGGTCGTCCAGGTCGACGGGGGCCTGGGCGGCGACCGAGGGTTCCGCTGCTCCGGTGCCGTCGCGCAGGGAGCGTACGGCCGCCCAGCGGTCGCCGCGGTCACCGGGGGCGACCCGGTCGCCGTCGGCCGGTCGGCGGCCCGCCGGGACGGAGACGGTGGGTGGTGTCCCGGGGACGGTGGGTGCCTCCGGTACGACGTCGGGCACGGGCACGGGCACGGGCACGGGCGGGAGGGTGCGCGAGGTCGTGAGGTCGCCGGTGGCCGGTGTGAGCAGGGCGGTGACCACTTCGCCCGCCCGGGTGTGGGCCTCCCCGATGGCCAGGCCGTGCCGGGTGAGGGCCTGGACGGCCTCGATGAGCGGCGCGGCCCCGCCGCCCCCGTGGGTCGCGGTGTCCAGCAGCCGGGTCAGCTCCTGCGCGATGTGCAACTGGCCGTCCAGGAAGCGGACATGGGCGTCCAGATGCGCGGCCGTCGCCTCCGCGAGCGCGGCGTGGGTGCCGGGCGTCGGCGGGACCGGATGCTGCTGGAAGGGCGCTGGTCGCGCCGCCGGGAGCGGGGACGGCGGTGCGACCGGCCCGGTGGCCGAGGGTGCCGGGGACGGCAGTGCCGCACGGGCGGCTTCCCGGCTTGCCTGGAAGGCGAAGTTGGGGCCGTCCAGGGTGCGGGTCACCGTGGACGCGGGGTCCGGTGCCGGGGGCGGCGGTGCGTCGTGGCGGTTGATGCCGGTCAGGGGCAGGCCGAGCACGGCCAGGCGCAGGGCCGCGGACTTCAGGGCGGCCGCCGAGTCGCCGGTGCGGTCGGCCGCGTCGCAGGAGACGACCCGCACGGGCCGGCCGGCGAGGGTGCGCCGGACCAGTCCGGCGAGGATGTTCCGGGGCCCGAACTCCACGAACACCCCGACGCCGTCCTCATGCAGTTCCCGCAGGCGGGCCGCGAAGTCGACGGGCGCGGTGAGCTGGTCCACCAGGGTCGCACGGTCGGCGTCGGCGCCGCCGCCGTACCGCGCCCCCTCGGCACCGGCGTGGACGGCGACGGCGGGGGCGGCGAACGGGGTCGCGGCGCAGGCGGCGGCGAAGGGCGCGCGGGCGGGGGCGACGAGCGGGGTGTGGAAAGCGGCGGCCACCGGCAGGCGCAGCGTCCCGACGCCGGCGGCACGGCAGTCGTCCAGGAATGCCTCGACGGCGGGGGTGGGCCCGGCCACCACCTGCTCGTCGGGCGCGTTGGCGTTGGCCACCCGCACCTCGGGATGGCCGTGAAGCAGGTCCCGTACCCGCTCCGGGCCCGTGTGCACGGCGGCCATGGCACCGGCGTCGGAGCCGTCGGCCGCGGTCGCGGCGAGGGCGGTGCCGCGGGCGTGGGCCAGGGTGAGGAATCCGGCGCGGTCCAGGACGCCGGCGGCGTGCAGGGCGGTGACCTCGCCGAAGCTGTGGCCGAGGACGGCGCACGGGGCGAGGCCCAGCTCGGACATGAAGTCCCACTGTCCCAAGGACAGCGCGCCCACAGCCAGTTGGGCGTGGTCGGGGCGGCGCAGGCGGTCCTCGGCGGCGCGCTCGCGTTCGGCGGTGGGCGGCGGGAAGACGGTGTCAGCGAGGGTGTCGCCGCCCTCGCTGAGGGAGTTGGCGTCGTCGAAGGCGCGGCGTACCGCCGGCACGGCGAGGGCCGCGGCGGCGCCCATACCGACGTACTGGCTGCCCTGCCCGGCGAACAGGGCGGCGACGCGGAGGTCTCCGGTGAGCGCGCGGCGCCGGTAGTGGATGCCGTCCGGATGCTCCCACTCCTCCTGCCCGGGTTCGGCACGCAGGCGCCGTACGGCCGCGTCGAGCAGGTCGCCGTAGCGGCCGTCCGGGGGGCAGACGAAGCCGATGCGGGCGTGCCCGGCGGGGGCGGGTGCCGGGTCGGCCGGCGCGCCGGACGTCAGCTTGGCGAGCAGGAGTCGCGGGGTGGGCGCGTGCCACAGGTGGGCGGCGGGCAGCTCGTGGGCGGCCCGGGCGGGCGGCGAGGCACCGGGCAGGTGTTCCTCGAGTACGGCGTGGTAGTTGACGCCGCCGAAGCCGAACGCGGAGACACCGGCCCGGCGGACCGGCCGCTCGGGGTCGCGGATCCAGGGCCGGGCGCGGGTGCTGAGGTAGAGGGGGGTGTCGGCGCGGGCCAGGGCGGGGGCGGGGGTGGTGACGCCGATGGTGGGCGGCAGCACCTTGTGGTGCAGGGCGAGCACCGCCTTGATGAGCCCGGCCGCGCCCGCCGCCGCCTTGGTGTGCCCCACTTGGGACTTGACGCTGCCGATCGCGACGCTGGCGGGGCGCGCGCCGCACGACACGAGGGAGTCGAGCGCCTCGATCTCCACGCTGTCCCCGGCTGGGGTGCCGGTGCCGTGGGCCTCGATGAGGCCGACGCTGTGCGGGGGGCAGTCGGCGTCGTCGTAGGCGGCGTGCAGGGCGCGCAACTGGCCCTGCCCGCAAGGGGCGTAGATGCTCTTGGCGCGTCCGTCGCTGGAGCTGCCCAGGCCGCGCAGGACGGCGTAGACGCGGTCGCCGTCGCGTTCGGCGTCGGCGAGCCGCTTCAGGACCAGCATGCCCAGGCCCTCGCCGAGGAGGGTGCCGTCGCTGTCGGCGTCGAAGGGGCGCACCCGGCTGCTCGGGGACAGCGCCGGGGTCTTGCTGAAGCACATGAAGGTCAGCAGGCCGTTGTCGGCGTCGGCGCCGCCGGTGATCATCACATCGGCGCGGCGGGCGAGGAGTTCGTCGGCGGCGGCGCGGACGGCGGCCAGGGAGCTGGCGCAGGCGGCGTCCACGGTGTGGTTGGCCGCGCCCAGGTCGAAGCGGTTGGCGATGCGGCCGGAGACGATGTTGCCGAGGGTGCCGGGGAAGGAGTCCTCGGTCCACTCGGGCAGGGTGCGCAGGAAGTCGCCGATGAGGGCGTCGGTGTCGGCCGGGGGCAGGCCGCGGCGCAGTGCGACATCGCGCATGTGCCCGGCCCAGAGCCGGGCGGCGAGCGGGATGAGGGTGGAGTTGACGCCGCACACGCCCAGGACGACGCCGGTGCGGGCGGGGTCGTGCCACCGGTCGCGTCCGTGGGCGGCGTCGCGCAGCGCGTCCTGGGCGACGCGCAGGCTGAGCAGTTGCACCAGGCCCACGGAGTCCACGCTGCGCGGCGGCATCCCGAAGGCGAGCGGGTCGAACCGCTGGGGGGCGAGGAAGCCGCCGCGCCGGGCGTAGACCTTGTCGGGGGCGAACATGTCCGGGTCGTAGTGCTCCTCGATGTCCCACCAGGCGGCGGGTACCTCACCGGTGCAGTCGCGGCCGGCCACCACCGCGCGCCAGAATCCCCGCAGGTCGTCCGCTCCGGGGAACATGCCGCCCAGGCCGATGACGGCCAGCGGGTCGTGTGCCATACGGCGGTCGGGTTCGGTCATGACCGGTGTACCTCGCTTCACGGCATCGAGTGCGGGGGCGCGACCGGGCGGTAAGGCGGCGCAGCACGTGACCGCCGAGCCGGGACGCTGCCTTAAACGACGGCCTTGCGCCCCGGGCACGCGCGGTGCCGCGGGATCGGGGCGTGAATCACCTGTTCGGCGGAACGGAGTGCGTCTGTCCGACGGTGTCCGCCTTTTCAGGCTTTTCAGGCTTTTCGGGCGCGGATGCGTGCGGCGATGAGGGTGCCGGTGCCGAGGGGGTTGGTGACGAGGGGGCCGGTGCCGAGGGGGCCGAGGCCGCGGCTCGGTGCCAGGTGTCCAGGCCCAGCCGCCCGCGCAGCCGTACCAGTACGCGCGGCGCCCACCAGTTGGCCGTTCCGGTGAGGACCATCAGGGCCGGGACCAGGATGCCGCGCACCACGGTCGCGTCGACCAGGACGGCCAGCGCCAGGCCGCAGCCCATGAGTTTGAGCAGTGTGATGCCGGAACCGGCCAGTGGCAGCAGTGCCACCGCGACCACAGCCGCCGCCGCGGTGATCACCCGGCCGGTGGAGGTGACGGCGCCGAGCACGGCGGCGCGGTGGTCGCCGTGCCGCCGGTAGCCCTCCTCGATCCGGGAGACCAGGAAGAGTTCGTAGTCGACGGACAGGGCGAACGTCACGGCGAACATCAGCACCGGCACCGACGTCTCCAGTTCCCCGGTGACGGTGAAGTGCCCGAGCAGGCCCCGCAGATGGCCGTCCTGGAACACCCACACCATCGCTCCGAACGAGGCCCCCAGGCTCACCACGCCGGTCAGCACCGTCTTGAGCGGAATGAGGACCGAACCGGTGAACAGGAAGAGCAGGAGGAGCACGCCGGCGACGATCAGAACGCCCGCGAGAGGCAGGGCGCCGAGGACGGCGTCCTGGGTGTCCAGGACACGGGCGGGGCGCCCGGCGACGCGGACTTCGCCGCCCGGCGCGGGCAGCGCCCGCACCCGTTCCACGAGGGCGCGGTCGTGTGCCGGTCCGCGCGCGGGCAGGACGGCCAGCCAGCTGGCGCCCTCGGCGACGAACGGCAGCGAGCCGGGCCCGGCCGGTTCGACCTGGCGGCCCTCGCGGTAGGTGCCGGTGCCGGTGACGACCTCCCGCACATCGCCGAGCGCGGACACCCGGGTCGCGTACGCGTCGAGCCGGTCCGCCTGCTCCAGCGCGTCGACGTGGGGCAGGAGGACGGCGAGCGTGCGGTTCCAGGGCAGGTCGAACTCCGCCTCGACGCGCCGCGCGGTGGCGTGCGACTCGGTGGCGGCGGGCAGCACCCGCTCGTCGGTGGCGCCGAACCGTACGTGCGCAAACGGCAGCGCCAGGGCCGCCAGGAGGACGACCGCACCGAGGGCGGCCGTCAGAGGCCGTGCGGTGGCGGCCCGGGCGATCCGCGACCAGAGCGCCGCGCCGTCGGTGGGCCCGCGCCGCAGCCGGGCGAACAGGTCGTCGCCCAGGAGGCGGTCCCCCAGCAGCGCGAGCAGGGCGGGCAGCACCAGGACGGTGGCCAGCGCGGCGCACACCACCACACTCACCCCGGCCACCGTGAGCGAGCGCAGGAACCCGACGGGGAACAGCAGCAGCGTGCTCAGGCACAGCACGACGGTGGCCGCCGAGTAGCGCACGCACCGCCCCACCGTGCGCAGGGCGAGTACGACGCACTCGGTGGCGTCGGCGTGCGTCCTGCGTTCCTCGCGGTAGCGGGTGACGACGAACAGGGCGTAATCCACGGCCAGTCCGAAACCGAGCGCGGTGGTCACGTTGGCCGCGAACACCGACACCGGCATGAACAGCAGGACGACCCGCAGCACGGCGAAGGTCCCGGCCACCGCCAGCGCGCCGATCAGCACCGGCAGCAGGGCCGCGGCCACCGAGCCGAACGCGAACAGCAGCACCAGGGCCGTCAGGGGGGCGCCGAGCAGTTCCGCGCGGACAAGTTCCGTCCGGCTGAGCCGGGTGGCCTGGGCCATGACCCAAGCCGTCCCGGTAGCGCTGACCTCCGCTCCCGGCCGGTGCCGGGTCAGGTACGGGACGAGCGTGGCGGCGGTGCGCGCGGCCTGGTTCTCGTCGCCGCGCAGATCCAGGGTGATCAGCGCCGAGCGGTGGTCGCCGGACAGCAGCCGCTCCTGCCCCGTCGTCCAGTACGACAGGGCCTCGCGCACGCCGGGGCGGCTCGCCGCATCGTGGGTCAGGGCCCGCCCGAGCGCGGCGGCCCCCTGGCCGGTGGCCGGTCCCGGAAATCGCACCAGCAGGACGACATCGGGCACCGGGGCGTCGAAGCGGCGGGCCAACTCGGCCTCGGCGCGGACGGCTTCGGTACCGGAGGCGATGTAGCCGCCGCTGGAGAAGGAGCCCATGCCACCGGCGGCGGCGAGCACGCACAGCAGCCCGGTCACGACCGCCGCGCACACCACCCGCCAGGGCCGGGCGACGAGTCGGCGGACAAGAGCGTCGGACCGCGCTGCGCGGTCGGACGGGACACGGGGTGACGGGACACGGGCTGACGGCTGGGTTCGCTCTCGCTGTGGCATGGAGGCCCCTTCTCGGTGCCGGGGACGGCGTCGGCGGATCGGCGCGGCCCTGCCGTCCCCCAACGATCCCTGGGCCGAACAAGTGACGAAACCCCATGCAATGTGGTGACAGCACAACAAACCAACTAGCTTCCGGCCTATCGGGATCAAGCAGATGTCGCAGATGTTCCCGTCCGTACGACGCTTCGAAGGAGCACGTCGATGACTCGTGGAACCCGTGGCGAACGCCGCCCGGCCCGCACCCTGCTGGCGGCCGCCGTCGCCCTGCTGGCGGTGGGCCTCACCGGCCCGGCGGCCACCGCCTCCCCGGACACCGCGCCCTCGGCCCGCGCGGCGGCGGCCACCCTGCGCTGCTCGCTGCGCACCGCCTCGCCGGTCACCTTCTCCCCCGCGGTGTCCGCCGGCCCGCGCACCGTCACGGCACGCGGCACCGTCGAGCTGAACGGGTGCACGTCCCCCGACGGCCGCTGGAAGAACATCCGTTCGGGCCGGCTGACCGTGCGCGGCAGCGGCCGGGCCACCTGCTCGCGGGTGGCCGGCGTGCGCGGCTCGGCCACCGTCACCTGGTACTCACGGGCGGGGCGCACCGGGCGAGTCGTGGGGCGCTCGGCCGTCTCCCCCACCGCGGCCGGCGTGGGCGGCTACACGCCGCTCGACTCGTTCCTCAGCGGCCGGATCACCTCGGGCCCGATGACCGGCCGGCACATCACCGGCCGGACGGCGCCCACCACGAGCGTCAACTCCTGCTACGGCCGGGGCCTGCGCGGCGTGGGGCTGCGCGGCACGGCCACCGTGCAGTAGAGCACGTGCGTGCCGTCGCCGCTGCCACCACGTCCACCGCGGCGCCACCGCCGCCCGGGGCGGCTGCCGGCGGATGACCGGGCCGCGCTGCGCGGCCCCGTGTGCGTGCTGCGCGGCCTCGTGTGCGTGCTGTGCGTGCTGTGCGTGCTGTGCGTGCTGTGCGTGCTGAGCGTCGAACGATCAAGGCCGGGGGAGTTTGGCGGCCACGGCGTCGAGGACCCAGTCCAGGCCGGTCGCGAAGGATGCCTCGGTGTCCACGTCCGTGCCGTCGTGCACGGCCTTGGCCAGCGCCGGGAAGCGGCCTGTGGCCAGCATCCTCGTCACATGCGGGCCGGAGGCACGCTGCCATTCGCGCTTGGACAGGCCCGTGGCGCGCTCGGCCCGCAGGTTCGCGATCTCGCGCCTGATCGCGCCGGTGACGTAGGCGCTGACGGTCTCCACGGCACGCATGACGGTGTCGACGTCGGCGAGGCCGTCGAGAGCCGCCAGTTTGGCCTCGGTCACGGCGAGGCCGTTCGGGCCCAGGGAAGGGCGGCCGCCGAGCAGGTCGGCCAGCCATTCGTGACGGAGAGCGGCCTGCCTGGTGCGGTGGGCGAGGACGCGCAGCGCCTCGCGCCAGTCACCGGGCCGCTCCTCGGGGAGGATCTCGGCCTGGACCTCGTCCACCATGAGGTCGAACAGTTCCTCCTTGGTGGAGATGTATCCGTACAGCCGCATCGGACCGGCGTTCAGCCGGGCGGCGACCTTGCGTAACGACACCGCCTCCAGGCCACCCTCGTCGGCCAGCGCGACGGCGGCGGCGACGATCCGCTCCCGGTCGAGCGGCACGGGGCGAGCCGGCGGCTCCGGGCGGTCCCACACAGTCATGGTGACATCGTACTCTTGCGATACATCGCATTATGAAAATACAGTGTATCGCCATGAGACAACGCATCGCAGTGGTCGGGGGCGGCCCGGGCGGCCTCGCCTTCGCCCGTGTCCTGCACCGCCATGATCACCCCGTCGCCGTCCTGGAACGCGATCCCGCCCCCGACGCCCGGCCCCCGGGCGGCACGCTGGACCTGCACGAGGGCCTGGGCCAGCTCGCGCTGGACAAGGCGGGGCTGCTGGCGGAGTTCCAGGCACTGTCCCGCCCCGAGGCGCAGGCCATGCGCGTCCTGGACGCGGACGGGACCGTCCTGCGCGACTGGCGCCCTCGTCCAGATGACCGGGCCAATCCCGAGATCGACCGCGGGCAGCTCCGTGACCTGCTGCTCGGCCCTCTCGACGTCCAGTGGGGCCGGAGCGTGACGCAGGTGGTGCCGGGGACCCGGGACGGCGTACTGGTCCATTTCGCGGACGGGCGACAGGAGACGTACGACCTCGTGATCGGCGCGGACGGCGCCTGGTCCCGGATCCGCCCGGCGGTCTCGTCGGTGACGCCGCACTACACCGGCGTCACCTCGGTCGAGACCTCCCTCGACGACGTCGACACCCGCCACCCCGACCTCGCCCGGCTGATCGGCGACGGATCCATGGCCGTGTACGGCGTGAACCGCTCCCTCGTCGCCCAGCGCAACAACGGCGGTCACGTCAAGGTGTACGCCAAGTTCCGCGCGCCGCTGGACTGGCACACGAACCTGGACCCGGCCGACGTCGAGGCCGTGCGATCGAGCCTGCTGGCTCTGTTCGACGGCTGGGCCGCTCCCGTCCTCGACCTCCTCCGACACGGCACCGCTTTCGTCCACCGCCCCTTCTACGTCCTGCCCGTCTCCCACACCTGGACCCACGTCCCCGGGGTGACGCTCCTGGGCGACGCCGCCCATCTGATGCCCCCACTGGGAGCGGGCGCGAACCTCGCGATGCTGGAAGGCGCTGAACTCGCCGAGTCCATCGCCACCGGCTCCGGAGATCTGGACGAGGCCGTCCGCGCCTTCGAGGAGCGCATGTGGGCACGAGCCGGCAGATGGGCGAAGATCACAACGGCCGGCCTGGAACGCCTCGTGAGCCCGGACCCCGCCGAAGCCCTCGCCCACTTCGACCAAGTCCAGCCGTCCTGACCGCCGAGCGCGAAAACACCGGCACCCACACGCGTCACGGCGTCATGGGACAGTACGGCACCGCCGCAGCCCTTTCCTTCGTATCTTTCGTGGCGCGCAGGGTCCGACCGTTCAGGCGCGGGCGGCGTCGATCCCGCCCGCGTCGACCACAGCCCGGCGCGGGTCCCGGCAGGGACGCGGACTTCGATGTCGTACCAGGCAGGCGGCGTAGGCACAGTCGGGGAACACCTCGGTCAGGGCCTTCCAGCAGCCCGAAGGGGCCGTGGTGGAAGAGCGTGTCGCCGCCGGACCGGCGGCTGTCCCCGCCGCCCCGTGCAGCACGTGCAGACGGGCGGGTGCGGGACGTCCCGCCGCGTTCGGAAGGCGGTCCCTCACCGCTCGTGCCCGCGAAAGGTGGTACGGCGCTGCGGACGCCCCACCGTGTAGCGGTGCGGCGTCGCCGACTGTGCGTGCATGAGTCGCCGCCTGGATCACCGCGCCCCTCGATCCGGCCGACTGGCCCGGATCCCGTGCGGCCCCTGCCTGCAGGGTGGACCCGTCGCCCGCCGAGCCGGAACGTGCAGCGCGCCACCGTGCTCGGGACGGCCGGCGAGCGCAACCACGAGTTCGTCGCCTCTCTCGGGGCCGTTCCCACCACGTACGGCCCGGGCCTCGCGGAGCGCCTCGCCGGCCTGGCTCCCGGCGGTGTCGACATCACGCTCGACACCGCGGCCTCCGGGTCCCTGGCCGATCTCGTCGCGATCGTGGGCGACCCCGCCCGGGTGTCGACGGTCGCCGACCACGCCGACGGGCACCGCCTGGGTGTGCATGTGGCCAACGCGGCGAACGACTCCTCGCTCCTGTCCGAGGCGGGCGAACTCGGCAGGCAAGGCCGCTACACACCACGTATCGAACGGACCTACTCCATCGAACGGATCGCGGAAGCGCACGCATACGCCGAGCGCGGACACACGCGGGGGAAGATCGTGATCTGCCTCTGAGCCGGTCCCACCGTTCAAGGCTTCCCGCGGCCCACAGTGCGGTGGCGGGCCGCGCGCACCGCGGAACGCGTACCGGTTCCGCTGAGTGATGTGGTGCCGCGCCGCGCCTGTCTGTGGCCGGTCGGGACCTGGCTGGATGCCCAATTCGCTTGCCCCTGCGCGGTGCGGCTGCGCATCCTTCTGGGATGCGCTTCTCCGTCAACATCCCCAACTTCGGCGACTTCGCGGACGCCCGTAACGTCGCGGCCGTGGCGGCTGCCGCGGAGCAGGCCGGCTGGGACGGGCTCTTCGTCTGGGACCACGTACTGCACCGGCAGCACCAGGGGCGCCCCTTCGGAGACGCCTGGATGCTGCTGACCGCGGCCGCGCTGGCCACCTCCCGCATCCGGCTGGGCACTCTCCTGACGCCGGTCCCCCGTTACCGGCCGCAGCAACTGGCCCGCCAGGTGGCCACCTTGGACCACCTCAGCGGCGGGCGGGTGATCTTCGCCGCCGGCCTGGGCGGTCCGGTCGAGGACGAATACCGCAGCTTCGGCGACACCGCCGAGCCGCGTGTCCTCGCCGAGCGGCTGGACGAGGGGCTGGAGCTGTTGCGGCGCTTCTGGACCGGCGAGCCCGTGACCCACCTCGGTGAGCACTTCGAGGCCCGGGAGGTGACGATGGTGCCCGGCACCGTGCAGCAGCCCGGCCCGCCCGTGTGGATCGGCGGATTCTGGCCGCGCCGTGCGCCCATGCGGCGGGCGGCACGGTGGGACGGCGCGGTGCCGCTGTTCGAGACGGCCCGGCACGGTCATGCGCCGGACGCGGCGGAGGTCCGGGAACTGGTCGGTTATGTGCGCGAGCAGCGTTCGGCCGGAGCCGAGCGCCCCTTCGAATTCGTCCTCGGAGGTGCCACACCCCTGGACTCGGCCAAGGCCAAGGACGTGATCGGTCCGCTGTACGACGCCGGCGCCACCTGGTGGGACGAGCGGCAGGTTCAGACCGGCCCCGACCTGGATCGTCTGCTCCCCGTGCTCCGCCGCGTCGAGGCGGGGCCACCGACGTTCTGATCAGCTGTTCGGGGGGGGCGCGCCCGGCTTGCCCCCGCAGGCGGGACCGGGCGTCAGCTCCAGGCCTGTCGTTCCGTGCCGTGAGGGTCGTCGACCTGGGTCCACTCGGTGTCGATGCGCATGGTGGCCCGGCGTTCAGTGTCGTACGGGTCCCAGCCGGGGTCGCCCGTGGCGGCGAACCTGATCCAGGTCTCGTGCACGCGGGCGGCGAGATCGGCCGGGGGCCTGCCGGGGCCGAGGAGGGCGGTGGGACCGTGCAGTTGCGGCAGGTGTGTGAGAGCGAAGACGAAGGGCAGCTCGACCGTGTGCGTGGCGCCGAGCGCACCGTCCAGGGCGGGTGAGCGCCAGGCGAACTCGTAGGCGTAGGTCGCGGTTCCGGGGTGGGCGGCATGGGCGTCGGCCAGGGCCCGGCTGCCCGCGCCGAACAGCGCGTCGCCCATGATGGCGGAACGCAGTTCACCGGAGGAGGCCGCGGGACGTGTCGTGCGGTAGGTCGCGACGAGCCGCGCCGGGTCGGGGTGCGAGACCGCCGCGGTGTCGTCGACGTCCTCGGCGGTCGAGGAAGCGTACGTGCCCACCGGGACGAGGTAGAGCAGGCCCTCTTCGGAGTTGGTCCCGATGAGCAGGTCGATGCCGGAGCCGAGCCCGGTGGCGACGGCTGCGGCGGGCTGGGTGTCCAGCACCAGGCTGAAGGGGCTGAGGCCGATCAGCGGGTCGAAGTGGGTGGCGGTCCGCAGGTCGATGCCCGTGAGCTTGGTGGCGGCCTCCACAAGACGCTCGTCGGACAGGTGCGCGAAGGCGTCCGCGTGCGGCTCGATGCCCAGCACGGCGGCGGCCGCGGCCGTGACACGGGCCGCCTGCTCCCTGGTGAACGCGCCCAGGCCGCAGCCGCTCTGCACGATCGCCCTGCGGAACAGGCCCGTGGCCTCTTTGGTGGCGAGGACGCCGCCGACGATGGTGGCCCCGGCCGACTGACCGAAGAGCGTGACGTTGTCCGGGTCGCCGCCGAACGCGGTGATGTTCTCCCGCACCCAGCGCAGTGCGGCGACGACGTCGAGCAGCCCGCGGTTGGCGGGTGCCCCGGGAAGGTCGAGGAAACCGGCGATGCCGAGCCGGTAGTTGAGCGTGACGAGGACCACGCCGTCACGAGCGAAGGCGGAACCGTCGTACATCGCGGACCGCGTCGAGCCGGCGACGAATCCGCCGCCGTGCACGAACACCATGACGGGCAGTGCGCCGTCCGCGACGGCGGGGGTGAGGACGTCGACGGTGAGATGGTCCTCGCCGCGGCTCCAGCCGGTGCCGAAGTAGGGGGCCATGTCGATACTGCCGAGCCTGCGTTCGGACTGCGGCGCGTTGGGGCCCGGCACGGTGGCATCCCGTACGCCGTCCCACGGCTCGTGCGGCCGCGGCGGGGCGAACCGGCCGGCGCCGGCGGGCGGAGCCGCGTACGGGATGTTCCGGAAGGCGGCGGTACCGTCGTCCTGGCGCAGGCCACGGACGGCTCCCTGCGCGGTGGTCACGACGGGTGCGACGGGTGCGACGGGTGCCGGGTGGTGGCTCATCTCTTCTGCCTTTCCGCCGACTTCAGTCCTGCTCGGTGTACGGGGTGAAGGGCGCCCAGCCCTTGACGGCGAAGGCGTCTGCCTCGCGTACGACTTCGGCGGCGCCGTGACCGCCCAGGTGGGCGGGGATCACGAGGGCGTTGTGGTCGGCCGCCCAGCCCAGCACCTTGCGGCGGGTGGCGCGGGCCGCGGCGGGGTCCTCGCAGAAGCAGCTGTTGGCGTCCGGTTCGAGGATCTGCACCGGGCTGTGCACCAGGTCGCCGACGAAGACCGCGCGGTCCGTCCCGGAGGTGAGGGTCAGGACGGAGGAACCCGGCGTGTGCCCGGGAGCGCTGTCCAGGCGCAGGTGCGCGTCGATCTGGTGGCTGTGCTCCCACAGCAGTGCCCGGGCGGCCTGGTGCACCGGGGCCACGCTGTCCTCGAAGACGTTCTGGTTGCCCCGGCCGAGCAGTGGCTCGTGCCCGTTCTCCGGGTTCCAGAAGTCGAAGTCGGCCTTCGGCATCAGGTAGGTGGCGTTCGGGAAGGTGGGCACCCAGTGCCGCCCGTCCAGGTAGGTGTTCCAGCCGACGTGGTCGATGTGGAGATGCGTGTTGATCACGAGGTCCACGTCCTCCGGCTGGACGCCGGCTCGGGCGAGGTTGGCCAGGAAGTCCGTTTCGAGGCGGTTCCAGACCGGGGCGTAGGGACGGTCCTTGTGGTTGCCCACGCCGGTGTCGACCAGGATCGTCCTGCCTTCGCTGCGCAGCAGCCAGGTCTGGATCGCGGAGTTCACGATGTTGGTTCCGGAATCCAGGAAATGCGGGGACAGCCAGTGGGTACCGGCGCTCCAGGCTTCCTTCGAGCTTTCCGGGAAGAAGACGTCGGGCGTCATTTCGACGGAACCGAAGTATTCCCGAACCCGGGTGATGGAAATATTGCCGAGGACGATCTGTTCCATGGTGTTCCCTGGGAATGAGGGGCATTTACTCAACCGTACGGGCGGCACCCGTGGGGGCGGTATCCGTCAGGTGACTGCACCCGTGCGTGCAGCTGTGCGTGCACCCGTGCGTGCAGCTGTGCGTGCAGCTGTGAACGCACGGGTGCATGGCGGCTCACCGCGGCCGCTACGGCGGAGCCCGCTCCGCCTCACTTCTTCCACGCTAGTATTCCGGGGTGTCTCGATTTTCTGGAGCGTCGGTGGAAAGCGATGAAATTCCTGTCAGGGACCGGCGCTCGGCACGCGACTACGGTCTGCCGCCGGTGGGCCGGGAAACCGAGACCGCGGAAATCATCCGGCGTGTCGGCGCCCGTCGGTCCGGCAGCGACGTGTTGATCGTCACCGGTGACCCCGGTGCCGGGAAGAGCACGCTGCTCGGCCTGGCGGCCGAGCACGTGCGCGGGGCGGGCGGCCGCGTGCTGCGAGCGGTGGGGAGTGAATCCGAGGCGCGTCTCGGCTTCGCCGGACTTCATCAGCTGCTCCGCCCGGTCTTCGGAGCGGTCGGGAACCTGCCGTCGCGGCAGCGCGCCGCGCTTCGTGCCGTCCTGGGGCTCGACGAGTGTGCCGAGGCCCCCGACATGATGGTCGTCGGCCTGGCGGTCCTGACTCTGGTGTCGGACCTGGCGGAGACGGCTCCCCTGCTGGTGGCGGTCGACGACGCGCAGTGGACCGATCGCGGATCACTGGACGCTCTGTCCTTCGTGGCGCGACGTATGGACAGCGAACCCGTGACACTGCTGATCGGAGTGCGCACGGCGGCCGCGCTGCCCGGCTTCGACCAGGCATACGAACGCCTCGAACTCGGCCCGCTCGACGGCGAGGCGGCCGGCCGGCTGCTCGACCGGCAGCCCACGCCGCCCACCGGCCGAGCCCGCGTGCGGATTCTTGAGGAGGCGGCCGGCAACCCGCTGGCTCTGGTGGAACTCGCCCACGCGACCGCGGGCTGGCACCTCGAAGGCAGCGGCGTGGCGGGCCCGTTGCCGGTCACCGACCGGCTGGAGCGCGTCTTCGCGGGGCACGCGGCGGAGCTGCCGGGGGCGACCCGGCGTGTCCTGCTGCTCCTCGCGGCCGCCGACGCGGCGGACGCGCAGACGACCGCCGTGGGACTCCCCGAGGCGGACGACAAAGCGTGGGAGCCTGCGGATCGCGCGGGCCTCGTCCGCCAGGACGGAGCCCGGATCTCCTTCCGCCATCCACTCGTCCGCTCCGCCGTCTACCATGCCGCGTCGTTCGAGGAACGCCGCGGGGCACACCTCGCTCTCGCGGAGCTGCTGCGCGAGGAGCCCGACCGCCGCGCCTGGCACCTCGCCGCCGCGACAGTGCGCCCCGACCGGGAAGTGTCGGCCGCCTTGCGGCAGACGGCCGACCGGGCTCGGCGCCGGGGCGGCTTCGCGGCCGCCGCCGCGGCCCTGGAGCGCGCCGCACAGCTCAGCCCGCGCCGTGCGGACCGGGCGCGCCTGCTGACCGAGGCCGCTGCCACCGCCGTCTTCACCGGTCAACTCGGCTGGGTGGAACACCTGGCCGCCGCGGTCCGGGAGTGCACCGACGACCCCGCCCTGCTGAACAGGGCCGGGCTGGCCACCGGCCGGCTCATGGCTCTCGGCCCCCATCACACAGCAGCCTTCACGCTGCTCATGCGGGTCGCCGACGAGGCGGCGGACGCCCGGTCACCGCTCGTACTCGACGCGCTGGCCGCGGCCGCGGTGGTCCGTTACTACTCGGGCGAGGACTCCCAGCAGCGGCAGATCCAGCGCCTGCTCCGCCGTATTCCCGACGATGCCGCCGGAGCGGCGCTGCGGGCCTGGGTGCTGGCCGTCTCGGACCCCGGCGGCGCGGGAGCGTCGCTCGCACCGGCGCTGCCCGGGCTCATCGACGGGGCCAGGGGTGACGCCCGGCGCCTGACCGCGCTGGCCGTCGTCGCCTGGCTGGTCGACCAAACCGCCCTGGCCGCCAGAACGTTCGACGAGGCGTTCTCCGAGTGGCGGGCCCTCGGACCGCTGCCGGACGGTCTGGCCTGCGCGGCCGGCTGGACCCGCCTGGAGCAGGGCCGATGGGCCGAGGCCCGCTCGGTGGCAGCCGACATCACGACCATGGCACAGGCGGCCGGACTCGGCCACGCCGAGGCCTGCGCGCAGGCACTCGACGCCACGGTGGCCGGGCTGCTCGGTGACCCGGCCACCGCACGCCGGCTCGCCGAGCGGGCCCTGTCTCTCGTCGATCCGCTGGAGAGCCGTTCCGTCGCGGTCTTCGCACGCCGGGCCCTGGGCATGGCCGCGGTGGCCGAGGGCGACCACGACACCGCGTACGCGCAGTTCCGCTCCGCGTTCACCGACGACGGTGATCCGGTCCACTATCACGTTTCCTACACCGTTCTGGCCGAACTGGCGGCCGCGGCCGTCCGCCGAGGGCACCGGGAGCAGGCCGCGCAGCTGCTGGAGCGGGCCGCGACGAACCTCGGTACGGGCATGTCGGCACGCCTGGCCGCCCTGATCGACCGGGGCCGCGCCCTGCTGGCGGATGCCGGGCGAGCGGAGCCGTTCTTCCAGGCGGCGCTCGAACGGTCCGCGGGTGACCAGTGGCCCTTCGAACGGGCGCAGATACGGCTCGACTACGGGGAATGGCTCCGGCGCCGGCGCCGTATCGCCGAAGCCCGGCCACTGCTGAGCGCCGCCCTGGAAACCTTCCAGCGGCTGGGCGCGCGGCCGTGGATCGAGCGGGCACGGGCAGAACTGCGCGCCGCGGGCATCGAGGCGACCGACGTCGTGCCCAGCGCCTTCACCGGACTCAGCCCCCAGCAGCAGCGGATCGTGCAGCTGGCGGCCCGCGGTCTGACGAACCGTGAGATCGGGGAGAAGCTGTTCCTCTCGCCGCGCACGGTCGCCTCTCACCTCTACCGGGTCTTCCCCAGGCTGGGCATCACCGCCCGCTCGCAACTACGCGACGTGCTTGAGGGCACCCTGTCGGGTACCGGCATCCCGGACTGAGCGCCCGTTCTGCCTCGCAGGTGGCGGAGAGCCTCGATGGCGGCCGACGTGCCCGTCAGCGCCACCAACGCGCGCCGCCCACCGGAAGAGGCGGGAAGCAGGCGTTGTGAGCGTGTGACACCGGCTGGACATTCGTCGGCGGGTGGGCGGCCGGTGGGGTTCCCGAAGCGGGCTGTGTGTCTGTTTGAGTTCCTTTGGGACTCCTTGCCAGGTATGAAGCCTCACTGATCAGCTTCTAGAGCGTTTTCCACTGAACACCAGCGGATAGGGTGAGATCGAGGGGAACGACTCGGGCCGGACCTTCCGGGGGAGGCTTGCAATGGTGACGATGGCTGTGTTTTTCGGCCTGCTTACGGGCGCGGTGGGCACGCTCGTCTGGGTCTTGCTCCGGCGCGGCAACGGGTCGACGGAGAATGCAGACGGCCTGCTGATCGAGGAGGCGGGGCGTCAGGCTGCCGACCGCGCTCGGAGGTCCTTTAACGCGCTAGCCCAGCACAGCATGACGCCCACCATGGGGGACAGCTACCACACTAAGCGCTGAGTGCGCGTGTGAGCAGCTGGCTTGCTGTTGGCTGAGTCGAGCGTTCGGGCATGTTGCTGCGCGGTTGAATGTTGGGTGTGCAGGCCCGGGCAGGTGCCTGACGGCGGTGGCTGCGATGGCGGTTCAGAGCTTCTGCGGGTGCGCTGCCGTGACGGTCAGCAGTAGGGGGAGGGTGTCATCGAAGACCTGCATCGTGTCGTGAGCGTGTCGCGGCCGGCCTGACCGTCGACGAAACCCAGCGCGCTGTCCGGCCGGCAGTGTGTGCAGGTAGCCACGCCCTCGGCGAGCGCCCGGTGGGCGGTCGCCTGGGCGACGGCCTCGACCCTCTTGCCGGACATCCGGCAGTGCCCGGTATGGACGGAGACCGGCGGCGAGGCGCAGTTCAGACCACGTTCGATCACCCAGTCCGGGGCCGGGAGCCGGGCGGCGATGCCTCCCGCTGGGCAGCGGAAGTTCCTGTATTTGGCCACCGTCATCGACCTGGCCTCGCGCTGCCTGGCCGGCTGGTGATCGCGGACCAGATGCGCACGGACCTCGTCACCGACGCCCCGGCGAGGCTGCCGAACGGACCCGCGGCAGCCTCGCCGGGGCTGTCATACACACCGACCACGGGGTCCAGCACACCAGCCGGGCCTTCGCCGACGCCTGCGGCAGGGCCGGCGTCCGCCAGTCCATGAGCGCGATCGGCTCCAGCGCGGACAACGCGCTTGGCGAGTCCTTCAACGCGGCGTTCAAATGCGAGACGTTTCAGGGCCGCATGTCCTGGACCAACGAACACGAGGCCCGCCTCGACGCGTTCCGCTGGCTCAACCGTTACAAAACCCGACGCCGTCACTCCCGCCTCGGACAACGCAGCCCGATCGCCTACGAGACAACGTCCGAAGCAACATCAGCCGCATAATCCGTTTCCAGGATTTGGGGTCAAGGCCCCTCGCCCTTCAGCAGGGGCCGTCCCGGGCGTTTACGAGTTGGTGCGTGATAGCGGGTGAGTGTCGTGCCAGGTGGATGGCATGATCCCGCTGTGGCGATCAAGGTCAATCGGGCGGTGTTGGCGCA
>NZ_JBEYVW010000035.1:0-35098 GCF_040644175.1 Streptomyces sp. NPDC047017
GCGCCAACACCGCCCGATTGACCTTGATCGCCACAGCGGGATCATGCCATCCACCTGGCACGACACTCACCCGCTATCACGCACCAACTCGTTAGACCGTGTCCTATGTGGTGAGGCGAGCGAGTCGTTTGTAGCAGCAGAGGGCTGCGGCGGGGCCGAGAAAGGCCAGGTAGTTGCGGGGTTGTCGTTCGTAGCGGTGGTTGAGTCTGCGGTAGCCGGTCAGCCAGGACATGGTCCGCTCGATGACCCATCTGCGGCGGCCTAAGCGTTCGCTGGACTCGACTCCCTTGCGGGCGATGCGCACCCCGATGTGCTTGCCCCAGAGCCATCGCCGCAGGTGAAGGACGTCGTACGCCTTGTCCGCATGCAGGCGCTGGGGTTTGAAGTACCGACCTCGGTGGGGGTCGTGTCTCGTTTGGTGACCGGTGATCATGGGCTTCAGCGGGAGGCTGTCGTGGACGTTGGCCGCGGAGAGGCCGACGAGGAGGGGCAGTCCGTTCGCGTCCGACAGGACGTGCATCCTGGAACCCGGCTTGCCCCGGTCCACGGGGCTCGGACCTGTGAGTTCGCCCCCTTTTTAGCTCTCACGTGCGCAGAGTCGAGCACGGCCCGCGAGAGGTCGATGAGGCCGGCGTCGTCCAGGCGGTGCAGGATCTCCTCGTGGAGCCGACCCCAGACACCGGCTCTGGACCAGATTAGAAGCCTGCGGTGGGCCGTCGACTTCGATATCCCGAAGCATGGCGGCAAGGCCCGCCAGGCACATCCGTTTACGGTCCAGCTCGATCATGGAACGGCTGGCGATCTCCTCGAACCAGTCGGCGGCGATCCTGCCCAGTTGCTCGGGCGATCCGGTCGCCTCCAGCGGCTCGATGTCCGTGCTCGGCTCGGGGTGGCATGTGCTGCTGTTCCGCTCGCTGCAGAAGAGGCGGTTGCCGGCCACGGTCGCGCCCAGCGTCATGACGACCAGCTTCTGGTCCCGGTGCCTGAGCTCCGCGATCAGCGTGAGAACCGCCTGCCCGGCGGCGAACGCCTCGTCCCACGCGGCGCCGTAGGCGTCGCGAGGCGTGCGCGCTTCCTCTTCCCCTTCCTCGTCGGCGGGAAAGACGAGCACAGCAGTCGCGTGGGGCGGGCATTCGGGCCACCCTCGTGCGGACTCGCGGACGATACACACCAGGGTGGTGTGTGAGGCGCTCAACTCGCCCTCGTCCACCTCGAACCCGTCCTCGTTCACGGCCGAACAGTACGTCGGAGCCGAGGGCACTCGCCGCGACGCGCCCCGGCCTCCTGGTCGTCGCCGGGCCCGCCGGACAGAGCGGGCGGGGACCGTTTCCACAGGTCAGCCGCCGCTCCTTCCGCGCATTCGGGACCGACGTCGGGGCGCGCCTCCGCTCCACGCCGAAGGACACCGTCACCCAGCACGAACTGACGCTATCGCCGGCCATCGGCGCGTGACTGCCGAAGGTGCTCCACCGACGGTTCCCCGGCGGATCCGCCAGGCGGTGCGCGCCGCCATCGCCTCGCTCGCGGTGCGGGCCTCGTCGGCAAGGAAGCGGTGGCTGAATCCAGGGTCGTCGTAATGCGCGTCGAACAGGGCGCCGGCCCGGTGTGCCTCCATCGGGCACGGCTTGGGCATTGCGGCATCCTTCCAGCCCGCTTCTCAGCGAGTCGGATCAGGTGTCACCCACCCCTGCAAGAGTCCCGATCGAGCTAGTGACCGCCGCTGAGGAGTGGTGCCTATCCAGCCAACTTTACGGAATCCTTGCCTGGCTCGCGTGGTCATGCTTCACAGGTGGCACACAGTTTCTGCCTTGTTTCAGCGCAGACGTGGGTTCGACGGTTCCGGCCACACCTCCCGGGAGTGATCTTGTCGGGTGTGGCGGGGGTCTGCCTATGGTGTCGGCCGCGCCTGGCGGACCTGACCTGTCCGTGACGGGCGTGCCGGTTCAGTCCATGCGCGGTCGGGGGGATCGCCGCTTCACGTCGCTGGTGTCCGGTGTCTTCGGGCCCTGCGGGCGGGCGCCCCTGCCTGCCCGCTTCCGAAGAGGGATGCCGTCCTTGAAGTCCAGACCAGGCTTTCTCATACGTGTGCTGCGAAGACCACGGCACATCGCGCGCCTCCTGCCGCTTGTCCTCGCGCTGGCGGTGCTGGCCACGCTGGCGGCACGGCCGGACCTGCTCAGCGGGGCGGTCACGAATGCCAGTGCAGTGGCCGACAGCTACGACGGGTACGACGCCAAGGGTGCCGAGCAGTTGCGCGAGGACCAGTGCGTGGCTGCCGATGCCCTCCGCAAGGGCGGCCCGAACATGTTTGCCTTGGCGCAAGGTGCTCTCGGGCAGCCTCCCGATCAGCTCCACGTGAAATTCCGGCGGGATCTCTACGACACCAACGACCCGCTTCATCAGGCATACACCGCGGACGAGACATACAGCGACCAGTGGATCAAAAAGGCCGAGGACCAGGGGAGAGCGTGGTCCGACACCGTCAGGGGCCTGGATTCCTATCCGGGGCAGCCGGCCGGGGCAGACAAGATCTACGACCAGACCGGGTTGCTCCCGTGGCTGTGGCAGTCGTACTTCAAGTCGATAAACCTGCTGTACCCCGCCCCGTACTACGACCCGTCGCCCACCGCTGACGAGAAGGCCAAGGCCGCAGCCCTCGCGATCGGTGACCAGCTGTACCTCACTGGTGGGACACCGCAGGAGCAGCAGGCGTGGGCGCTGTGGAAGAAGAACTCCGGGAAGATCGAACCCAACCAGTTGTTCATCCCTCGCGTGTTCGCCGATGACGCCCGCATCTTCCTCTCCGCAGGAGGATTCCCCCGCACGGCGCCGGCTCCGGACACACCGGAATTCCGCGTCGCGGTCGAGGATCTGAAGGCCCGCTTCGCGGCGTGTGCATGGCATGACCCGATCGATCCTGACCGGGTACTGGGCAAGGAGGTGGCGCAGGCATCAGCCGAGTGGCAGCAGGAGATCACCTCGCAAGCCGCGCAGCGCCAGAAGGTACTCACCGCCAACGTCACCGCCACGAAGGCACTGCAGGAGGGCACGTTCGCCCTGGGCAAAGTGCTCGGTCAGTCGTGGATCGCGGACTACTCCACCCGCTGGCTGGACTATTACACCGAGGGCGGCTTCAACTGGATCGGCGACGGCCAGTTGGAGATCCAGGTGCCAGGGGCCGCGGGCAAGTGCCTTGACGTCGCGGGCGGCGGCAAGACGAACGGCACGCCTGTGCAGGTCTACACCTGCAACGGCGGCGCTGCCCAGAAGTGGCAGCTGTGGGGGTCGGAGAACGGCGGCTACCGCCTCATGAACCCCAATTCGTCTCTGAAGTGCCTGGACGTCGCGGGAGCGAGCGCCGCCGACGGAGCGAAGATCCAGATCCGGGACTGCGCCACCAGCAAGGCGCAGTTCTGGGCGTTCGACGTCCATAACCCCGGCACGCTGCGCAACGTGGCGTCGGGCAAGTGCCTGCATCTGCCGGGCTTCGACAACAGCAAAGACGCCGTGCTGGCAGCGTGCAACGGCTCCAGCGCGCAGAAGTTCAAGGTCGTCGTCAAGACGCATACCGGCAGCGCGCCGGCGAAGGCCGACGTGGACAAGGCCAAGGCGGCCGTCACCGCTGCGCAGGCGGAGGCGAAGAAGCAGCTCGCCGTGGTCAAGACGCAGCTGACTGCCGCCCAGAAGGCCGCGACCGACTCGGACACCGCGCTCCAGGCCGCCTATACGGTCGCGGACGCCAATGGCGCGCCGCGGGGCCGTGGTCTGCTGGTCGGTCAGCAGAAGGCGCAGGTCACCAGGGGTGCTGTCGCTTCGCTGGCGGCGATGGTGAAGGCCGGTGAGACGGCCGAGGCCGCCACCCGTGCCTCCGCCGGTGACAGCCAGACGATCGCGCAGCGCGCGCTGGCGCAGGCCGCGCAGTCGAAGGCCGAGTTCCGCAAGGAGGCGGCGAAGGCGGCCGAGGAGCAGGCGAAGGCGGCGGCCGACGCCGCCAAGCTGCACCGGGACAACGCCAAGAAGGACAAGGAGACCGCGGAGGCGGAACTGGTCGTCGCGGTGAAGGCCGAGGGCGATGCGAGGGCGGCCGCCGCCGACGCGCACGCCAAGCGGCTGGCGGCCGAGGCCGAGGAGAAGACGGCCAGGGCGGAGAAGGAGACCGCCGCGGCCAGGCAGGCCGAAGCCGCCGGTCACAAGAAGAACGCCCAGACGCAGGCGGCCGCGGCCAAGGACGCCCAGTCCAAGGCCGAGGCGGCCGAGGCCACTGCCGAGAGCCGGCGCGACGACGCGGTCAAGGCCCGCGACAGTGCCAGGGCCAGACGCGACGACGCCTGGGACGCCGAACAGAAGGCGGATGCCGCGCGCGCCAAGGCGGACGCCAAGGACGCCTACGCCGTCTCCCTGGACGCCGGTGACGCGGCGACCGCCGCCCGCAGCGCCGCCGACGAGGCCGACCGGCACGCGGACGACGCCGAGGCCGCCGCGGCCAAGGCCCGCACGGAAGCGGACGCCGCCACGCAGGCCGCGGCGGACGCGGACGCCGCCGCCACCCGGGCCGAGGCAGCCGCCGAACGCGCCCGCTCGGACGCGGACGCCGCGCAGGCGGCCAAGCTGAAGGCGGACGCCGCGGTGAGCACCGCCACCAGCGCCGCAGCCGACGCCATCCAGGCCTCCAAGGACGCCGCAGACGAGGCCAGGACCGCGGTCAAGCTCGCCGACGAGGCCGAGGCCCACGCCAGGGACGCCACAACGCAGGCCGACCAGGCCGGCACGGAAGCGGGCAAGGCCCTGGCCGCCTCCGCCAAGGCCGCCGGTTTCGCCCACGTCACCGCCCAGGCCGCCGTCGACGCCGGACACGCCGCCGAACAGGTCGCCGACCCCGCCAACGACGCGATCCAGCTCGGCTCCCCCTACGTCACCACCGACTCCGCCGCCGGCCTCGTCGTCCTGACGGCCCAGGGCTCGAAGACGATCGCCGAACAGCAGCAGGCGGTCGCCGACGCCCACGCCAAGAACGCCCAGGCGGAAGCGGACGCGGCAAAGGCCCTTGCCGAGAAGGCACAGGGTGACGCGAAGGAGGCGTACCAGCACGCGGCCAACGCCGCCGCCTACGCCGCCACCGCCCGCACCTACGCCAAGGAAGCCCTCGGCTACGCCGCCCAGGCGGCCACCGCCGCGTCCAAGGCAGCCGCCTCCCTGGCCCGCACCGTCGCCTACGACCAGCAGGCCACCGCGGACGCCGCAGCCGCCGACCAGGCAGCCGGCCGCGCCGAAGGCTACGCGAAGGACGCCCGCGACTCCGCCGACCAGGCCGAACTCGACGCATCAGCCGCCCGCACCGCAGCCGCCCAGGCCGAACAGTCAGCCAAGGACGCCCGCGCAGCCGCCGACCGCGCAGCCGCGGCAGCAACCGAGGCGGAACAGGCCGCCAAGGACGCCGACAAGTACGCCAAGGAAGCCCAAGAAGCAGCCAGCCGCACCGAACAGGAGTTCGCCAACCAGCAGGTCTCCGCAGGTGCCGGCACCGGGGTGGGCGGCACCTTCTATGTGGTCGACGAGGACAGTGTCGAAGTCACCGACGCGAAGCAGCAGAATCCTTGCGAGATCGAAATCGGCTTCGAGGGCTGCACCGTGTCGTTCACGGTGACGTTCAATGCCACGGTGGACTTCTACCTGTGCGTCGATCCCGACGTGCCGGCAACGTCATCAGGCTGCCCCTCACCGGACACGCTGTTCCTGAAAAGGCAGACGTTCACCGGCTTGAAGAATGATGTCACCCACTACTTCAGCAAGCTGGATCTCATCAAGCAGACCGTCGTCTACCAGATCCTGAAGGCAGTCCTGGTCGAGGACTTCGTCAACTGCTGGCACGGAAGCGTCAGTGCCTGTGCCTGGGCCGCGAGCAACTTCATTCCCGGCGCAGCGTTCGAGAAGATGGCTGAGGGGATCCGTGTCCTGGACGCCGCGTTGAAGACCGGGGCCGGAGTAGCCGATGCGTTCAAGGCGCTGAAGGTCCTGGACGTGGATCCGGCGACGCTGACCAAGATTGAAATGGGGGTCAACGCCTACGAGGACGTCATCACGACATGCAGGGTCAACAGCTTCCCTGGCGACACTCTGGTCCTCATGGCCGACGGCACCCGTAGGGCGATCCGCGACGTACGGGAGGGCGACCGGGTCATGGCCGCCGATCCCGCTACCGGACGGCTGCAAGCCGAGCCCATCACCGATACGTTCCGGCACCGCACGGAACGTTTGGTTACCATCGCCCTGGCCGGCGGCAGCAGCCTGGACACCACGGCCGGACACAAGATGCGCACCAGCGACCGGGGCTGGGTACTCGCCGCCGAACTGCGCCCCCGTGACCGGCTGCTCAGCTCGGACGGTACCTTCCGTACCGTCACCGGCGTGCGTGACCGGTCGGGCCTCGCGCCGCGTCAGGTGTACGACCTCACCGTCGATGACCTTCACACGTTCTACGTGCGTAGTGAGGGGCCCGGGGCAGCGGACGTGATGGTCCACAACTGTCTGAACCTGGGGGACGAGGACCTCAAGGCGCTGGAAAAATACAGTTCGGAGATCCACACTCTGAAAGACCACGTGAGGCCGGACGCGGCAGAGGCGTTCCGCCTCGCCAGCAAGAAGGGCCAGCCGAATACCATCTGGACGAACCAGGACGTAGCCCAGCAAGCCGTTGACCGGGTGGTGGGCGACTACTTCAGCAAGCGAACCGCCAGCGGCCAGAAGGTTCTCGACCAAGAGAAGTGGAAAAAGTTCCAGAACTGGGCGGCGAAGGCCAGGGACGGTGAGCAGTACCCGGCCATCACCGGCACGTGGGATGCCTATCCGTCTCTGGGCAAGAGGTACCACCCGGACGGCAGGACGATCGACAATGCCGGCAACGAAGTTGTGGTGATCTTGATGAAGGTCAAGGGCCACAACGGGCAGGGACGATATGGATTCGTAGTCAAGACTGCCTACCCGAAGTAGACGCTCACGCCCTTTGAAGGAAATGGTTCATGCCGCAGGAACGTCCCGCATATGTCGAGCTGGGTTACTCCGATGATTTCGGGCTCACCGGCCTGACGGAGCAACTGTGCTGTCAAAACCGCCGCCCCGTCGATCGGGCGGCCGCGCTCGCGGTTGCGGCGCATCTGGCGGACGGTTCCGAGGGAGACGAAGCCGTGGAACTCGGGGAGGACACCCGACGACTGCTGCATGCTCCGTTGCCGGAGCAAGTCCTTCACGGGGTGTGGCTCGCTGCGGCCGGCCGGATCTTCGATCCGGCCGGCCCCGGACAGGACACCCGTACCTGGCTGCAGTCGCTCTCGGACCTGGCCACGGACCGCCTCCGGCAGAACAAGCGGTCCTACCTCCCGCCACCGGTGAAGCCGGTACGGGACGAAGACCTGTGCCGGGCGGTCGTGACTCAGATTCGCGGGCTGGCTGAAGACCTGACGGCCGTCACCAGGCTGCCGGACATCGCTCCGGACCTGGAACAGGTCGTCACGTCGGCCGACGCGGATGTCGGCTTCAGGCTCTTCCTGCGGGCCCTGAAGGCGTATTCCGTCCGGCTCCCGAAGGAGCGCTACGACCGCTTCCTCGACCTGGGCGAGCGGCTCGGCTACCCCGTCGCAGTCGTCCGCGACGGCCTCGCCATCGACTGGCCCCCCATCGACACCACACACCGCGACACCTCCTGGGACTTCGGGCTCTCAGGGCTCGCCGGAAACGCCCACCAGGATTGGTGCCCCGACACGGCCCGAAGAGAGATCCACCGGGCGGCCGACACGGACGAACCCAGGCAGTCCCCCGGCACGGCGGCAGCCCTCCTGCTGGAGGACGCGCAACGCCTGCTGCACTCCCCGCTGTCCGACGCCACCCTCACCATGTTGTGGGTCGCCGCGTCGGACGCGGCCTTGCGCATAGACGGGCGCGTTTGGCTGCAGTCGGTCACGGACGTGTGCAGGGAACGCTTGAGCGAGGTCGCCCCCGCTCACACGCACACTCCCGCCGTTCCGTCAGCACGGACGGATTCGGCGGCCACGGCGGTATTGCGGGAGATCCGGGAGACGGCACCCGCGGTGACGGACAAGGCCATCAGCCCCCGCTGGCAGCCGCTTCCGGCCGTCCACGTGATGGCCGCGCTGGAACAGGTCGTGGATCGTGTCGATCCCGACCTCGGCTTTCGGCTGTTCCTACGGGTACTGCGTCCGCTCTCCGCGCCGGTCACACGGGAGCAGTACGGGCGGTACCTGGCGCTCGGTGAACGGTTCGGCTACGGGGAACACCACGTCGACGAGATCGAGCAACTCGTCGAGTGGCCCCGGACGGGAAGCTGAGTCCCCCTGTGTCGTAGCGGAGAGCGGTGACCGTGGCTTCTGCGGACCTCATATCCGTACCGGCCAGACGGGTAGCCACCTCACGGATGTCGTGGTTCCGGCTTCTTCATGCGCCGAGGCCGTCATCTGGTGCGCCGGCTGGCGGGAGGGCGCACTCGTGGGTGTTGCTCCAGTGGCCGACACTGTCCAGAGAGGCTCGGAGCCTGCCTCGGTCCGGAAGGAGAACGTGACACCCGACCCTCGACCTGCACAGCCAGTTGTCCAGGCGGCTGGTGCAGTGTCACAGGACTGAGTCGGCCGCCCATTGTGTCGAGTGCAGCCGTGATGTGCGCGTGTGTGACGGGTCCGGCGAACGCGGTGACTGCCCCTGTTCCGGGGCCGGGAAGCTCGACGGTGTCTCGCCAGGTCTGGACGCTGATCATCGTGACGCGGCGGCAGCGGCACACGCAGAGCTCCGGTCTCGCGCAGGCTCTGCTGGACGGTGTCGTCCAGGGTGTACGGCCTGTTCGGCGGGTCAGCTCAGACGCAGGACGATCCAGGGCATGGTGTCGCCCTCGCGCAGCAGATAGCGTTCGAGCTCAACGAAGCCATGCTGTTCGGCGAAGCGCAGCCCGTCCGGATGGGACGCCAGCACCACGGTCTCGCTCACTTGAGGGTCCAGCGCGCGGGCCTGGCCCAAGGCGCGCTCGTAGAGTTGAGTGCCGATGCCGCGGTGGCGATGCTCGGGCAGAACGCGGGCGATGACCGTCGCGGTGGTGCCGTTGTCCTTGGCGGGCGGGCGCACGGCGGTGCAGCCGATCAGGACGTCACCGAGGTAGGCGACTTCCATGTGGTTGCGGCCGGTGCGGGCACGGACCTCGTCGAGTGACAGCACGTCGCCGGAGACGATCAGGTTGCGGACGTACTTCCAGTCGCGGATCGAGGCGTCGTCGTCCACCGCTTGGACACGAAGGTCGTTCATAGGCCCAGCAAATCGGTGTCTGCCGTTCGCGTCAGCTGGCGAACCCATTCGGGGAAACGCAGGTCAGGACTGGAGGTGACCGTGCCGGGCCGGGGCCAGTCCGGCAGGTCACAGGCGAAGTCAGAGCCGGATGGAGGCGACGGTGCCCGGTACCGGTGCCATGGAAGATGCGCGCGCCTGTCGTAACTCCGGGCCACACCCTGGGAGTTCTGAGGCCATTGAATCTTCATTCGAAAGCTCACCTCCGCTCGCGCGGAGGGGACGTGACCCGGACGCCAACCGCAAGGTGATCTGCCCGGACGGCTGGGCGGCCGCCAAGGGATACTCCGACACCACGTCGGTGACCGACAGCCTCCTTGTTCCCCCAGGGCGGAAGAGGCCGATGGACAGCATCGGCGTGGTCGGACCGCAGGTCATCGTCCGGGTACCGATGACCCGGCGATCACCGCCGAGGGCCCGCCGCGACACAAGGAGAGCTTTCCAGGCACGAGCCCCGCCGGTCACCACGGACGCGGTGGTGACTCACCCCCCGGGCGGGACACCCCACGGCCTGCCGACGGCCGACAGAGCGGCCTTCCCGACCGGGCCCGGCAGACGGGCCACTGGACCACCCGAACCGCGGTGCGCGGACAGCGAAGGGCCGAGCACCACCAGCAAAACCGGACCGAATGCGCGGTGCTAGTTTCGGCATCTGCGCCCACCACCCCGCGGATCTCGAGGAGTTCCCATGCGCACAGCCCTGATCCGCCGCCATGTCCTGCGTGCGGTCGCTCCAGCCGCCCTCACCCTCGCGCTGACTCTCACCGGAACGCTGGCCAGTGGCAGTTCGCCCGCCTACGCGGACACGGGTTACGGCAAGGTCAGCGATGTCTATATGAATCTGGGCCCGACCGCCAGCCCCAGTCAGCAGGGCCAGTACAGCCAGCTGATCGCCAGCCTGCGCAGCGCGGCCGGCCACGGCTTCCGGGGCAACGTCGGCGTCACCCAGACCGTCGGCAACGCCCTCATCCGGATGAGACTCACCAGTCCCTCCGGCAACACCGTCACCCTCTGGTTCACGCCCGGTGACCTGTACCTCCGCGGCTTCACGGCAGCGAACGACGTCACCTGGCAGTTCAACGACGGCGACTTCTCCCTGGTCAACCTGATGGACAGCCTCGGCGTCCTGCAAGCCGGGATGGGACGCTCACTCAACTTCGGCAGCAACTACAACTCGATGACCCAGCGTGCCGGCCGAGGGCGCGAGAACATGCCGATGCACTACGCGGACTTCACCGGATCGGTCGACAACCTGGCCACGTTCACCACCGGAGGGAACCAGCAAGCGGCAGCCCGTTCCCTGATGTTCCTCATCCAGGTGACCTCCGAGGCCGCGCGGTTCAACGACGTGTACGGCACCGGCCTGGCCCTCACCGTGGGGAACGGTGTGGATGGGCTGCCGCTCCAGCAGCAGTACCTGGAGAACAGCTGGGCTCATATGTCGTCCTTCGCCTACAGCGTCTCGCAGAACCCCAATACCGCTCCGGTCGACATCACCGGCGTAGGCCGGCTCACCGACTGGAACAGCGTGGCCCGCTACCTGGCGCTCCTGATCGGAAACCTGAACCTGCCCCAGGAGGGCCAGTCCGGCGACTGGAACCACACCGAGCTTTAGGCCGTACTCGGCAGGGTCGGGGACGGGAAGCCGGAGGCGCAGCCACCGCGCCCGTCCCCGACCCTGCCCGTGCCCGGCACTCATAGAGACGCGATGGCGATCTGGCTGTCCTGCTCTCGCAGGGCGTCCCCGTGGCCGCCCTGGTCCGTGATCCCCGTGCATCCCGTGCACGTGCCTTCGGGATCTCGGCGCGCACGGTCCGTGGGCGACCGGACCGCTCCCGCACCCCTCCCGGCGGCACGTCCACACCCGGGCCGAGCAAGGCCGTAGCCTTGCTCGGCCCGGTCCTCGTCGTCCTGTACGGCGGGGTGCCGCCGGGCCGGCGGACGGCATCACGCTTCCGTCGCGGTTCCCGCCTCCATGGCGTGTGCCAGGATCTTCGGGAGCAGGCCGCCGTGGCGCAGCCACCCGGTCTCCTCCTCGGTCATCACGCTGCTGTGCACGGTGACCTCGGTACGGAGCCGGCCGTCCCGGTGGACGCGGAGGGTGGCGCGACCGCCCGGTCGCAGGGCGTCCTGCGCTCCGATCAGGTCGAACGTCTCCTCTCCGCTCAGGTCGAGCACCACATCCGGGGGGAGATGGAGGGGAAGGACGCCGAGGGCGGTGAGGTTGGTGCGGTGGATGCGTTCGAAGCCGCGGGCTATGACGGCGCGTACCCCGAGGAGGCGGGTGGCCTTGGCGGCCCAGTCACGGGCCGATCCGGCGCCGTAACCCTCCCCGGCGACGACGACCACGGGCTCCTGCCGCTCGGCGTAGAGGGCGGCGGCTGTGCACACCGGATGGACGGTGCCGTCCGGGAACAGCCGGGTGATGCCGCCCTCGGTGTCGACGAGGAGGTTGCGCAGGCGGGGGTTGGCGAACGCGCCGCGGACCATCACATCATGGTTGAGGCGCCGCGCGCTGAAGCTGGCGAACCGGCTCGCGGGCACGCCCCGTTCGCCGAGCCACCTGCCTGCTTCGGAGCCGGTGGTGATCCGGGAGACGGGGGAGATGTGGTCGGTGGTGACGGCGTCACCGAGCAGCAGAAGGGGACGTGCGCCGTGGATGTCGCCGGTGATCTGGGGGAGGGTGAGGGAGTCGTCGAGGAAGGGCGGCCGGCGGATGAGCCCCTCCTCGGTGTCCCAGTCGTAGTCCTCGGTGGTGGGGTACTCGATGTTGTCCCACGGGGACGGTCCGGTGCGTTCCAAATCTTCAGGGGAGCGGTGCGCGGTGGCCAGGGCGATGACCTCGTCTATCTCCGCGTCGCTGGGCCACAGGTCGGCCAGGCGCACCTCGCGGCCGTCCGCGCTCCGGCCGATCGGTGCCGTCTCCAGGTCGGCCGCGACGGTGCCGGCGAGGGCGAAGGCCACGACGAGGGGAGGCGAGGCGAGATAGCCCAGCTTCACCGAGGGGTGGATCCTGCCCTCGAAGTTCCGGTTGCCGGAGATGACGGCGGCGACCTGGAGATCCTGTTGCCGTACGGACTGTTCCAGGGCCGGGTCGAGGGGGCCGGAGTTGCCCATGCAGGTGGTGCAGCCGTGGCCGACGACGTGGAATCCGAGCTGGTCCAGGGAGTTCTGGAGGCCGGTGGCGGTGAGCAGTTCACCTGCGGTGCGGGAGCCGGGGGCGAAGGAGGTCTTGACCCAGGGGGCGGTCGTCAGCCCTTCGAGGACCGCGTTGCGGGCCAGCAGGCCGGCGGCGACGAGTGCGCGGGGGTTGGAGGTGTTGGTGCAGCTGGTGATGGAGGCGATCACGACGTCGCCGTCGGCCGGTGCGCGGCCCGCGGGCCGGACGGCCGCCGGAGCGGCGGCGGGCGACGGCGCGGGGAAGGAGGCCGGGACTTGGGCGAGTGTCAGTCTCTGGTTCGGGCGATGGGGTCCGGCGACGGTCGCGCGCACGGTGGAGAGGTCGAATTCGATGACGTCGTCGAAGTCGGGTTCGGGTGAGTCAGGAGTGCGCAGCATTCCTTGGGCCTGGAGGTAGGCCCGTACCAGGGCGACGTGTTCGTCGGTACGGCCGGTGGCGGTGAGGTAGGCGAGCGTCGCCTCGTCGGCCGGGAAGAAAGCCATGGTCGCGCCGTACTCGGGTGCCATGTTGGAGACAGTGGCGCGGTCCGGCACGGTCAGCCGGTGCAGCCCGGGGCCGCAGAACTCGACGATCTTCTGCACCACCCCGTGTTCACGCAGTACGGCGGTGAGGGACAGTGCCACGTCCGTGGCCAGCACCCCTGGCCGCAGGCCGCCGGTCAGGCGCAGGCCGAGGACTTCGGGCGCCTTCAGGGCGATGGGCTCGCCCAGAACGGCGCCGGTCGCCTCGATGCCGCCGACCCCCCAGCCGAACACCGACAGCGCGTTGATCATGGTGGTGTGGCTGTCGGTGCCCAGGACGGAGTCGAATCCGGCAAGGCGGCGGCCGCGGTCGTCGGTGGTGACCGAGACGACCTCGGCGAGCTGCTCCAGGTTGAGCTGGTGGCAGATGCCGGCTCCCGGCGGGAAGACACGCAGGCCCGTCAGCCGTGTCCGGGCCCAGCGCAGGAACCGGTAGCGGTCCCGGTGGCGTTCCAGCTCCAGGGCCAGGTTCTGTGCGGCGGCCCGGGGCGTGCCCCAGTGGTCCACCTCGACGGCGTGGTCCACCACGAGGTCCATCGGGAGGCGGGGCCGTACGTGCCGCGGATCCCCGCCGCGTGCGCGGACGGCCGCCCGCAGGGCGATCAGGTCGGCGAGGACGGGCAGCCCGGAGGCGTCCTGCATCAGGATGCGACGCGGGAGGAACGGTACGGTGGCCGGCTCCGGGTCTCCGCGGACGAGTGCGGCGACGTTCGCGGTGGCGGCGCGGCCGTCCGTGGTCTGCCGCAGTACGTGCTCGGCCAGGACACGCATCGAATAGGGCAGACGGGAGAGGGGCCCGGCGCCGGCCGCCTCGGCCGCCGGCAGGCTCACGAACTCGATGCCGTCGAAGCCGGGGAGGGAAACACGGAGGCCGCTGTGCGGGCGCGGTGGCCGGTGTCCGGCAGACGGGTACGTCATCGGCCGGTGGCCACGTCGCGTTCAGCGGCGCCGTGGTAGGCGGCCAGCAGCGGCGGAGGGATGGGGCCCTTGATGCGCCGCCCGCCCTGCGTCTCCTCCCAGGCGTGGGCCAGGATGCCGACGGAGCGGGAGAGGATGAACAGACCGCGGCCGAGTTCGGGAGCGAAGCCCAGCGAGCTGTAGATGATGGCGGTCGCGCCGTCGATGTTCATGGGGACGGGACGGGCGCGTCCCGCGGCGAGCTGCCGTTCGATCTCCAGCCCGATCTCCTGGAACGCCGCGTCCGCGACGCCGTTGTGCACGGCGTCCGCGAGCAGTTCCATGAGCGGGTCACGGCGCGGGTCGCGGGGGTGGAAGCGGTGGCCGAAGCCGGGTACGTAGCGGCCGGCGGCGCGGATCTCGGCGAGGGTGCCGGCGACGGCGTCGGTGAGCGAGGTCGCGGAGTACTCGACGCGGTCGCGGATGTCGGCGAGGACCCGCATGCACTGCTGGCCGGCGCCGCCGTGCACATCGCCGAGGAGGCCCACGCCGGTCGCCACGGCGCTGTTGAGGCCGACGCCGCAGGTTGCCGCCATGCGGGCGGCGGCGATCGAGGGGGCTTGCGGTCCGTGGTCGACCGCGGCGACCAGGGCCCGCTCCAGCAGAGCCGACTGGCGGGGGTCGGGCATCTGGCCGCGCAGCATGAGCCAGATCGTGTCGGTGAACGAGGCGTGCTGGACGAGCTGCTGGATGGGGTATCCGCGCAGCCGGATGACACCGGGGTGGATGTCGGAGATCGCCGTGGTCCACCACTGGGTGATCTGGTCGGTGGTCATGTCCTGCGTGCTCATATGGCTCCGTTCTCCCGCAGCCGGGCGATGTCGTCCGGGGTGTAGCCGAGGGTGTGCAGCACCTCGTCGGTGTGTTCGCCGAGCCGGGGCGGCGGCCCGGAGGGGGCGAGACTTTCGCCGTCCACGTGGGCCGCGCTGCCCAGCAGGGTGAGTTCGCGGCCCTCCAGTGCCGGTGCGGTCACCTTGTGGGTGAGCCGCCGGTGGACGACCTGGGGTGAGTCGAGGGCCTGCGGGACGGTCAGTACCGGCGCCGCGGGGACCCCGGCCGGCACCAGCACCCGGTCCCAGTGCTCGGCGGGCTCCGTCCGCAGGGTCTTCTCCAGCTCCTTGCGCAGGACGTCGCGGTTGTCCTTGCGGGCCTCCCGGGTGGCGAACCGCGCGTCGGTGGTGAGTTCCGGCCGCTCCAGTACGGTGCACAGGGCCTCGAACTGCTCCTGTTTGTTGGCGGCGATGTTGAGCCGGCCGTCGGATGTCGCGAAGGTGCCCGAGGGGGCGGAGGTCCGGTTCTCGTTGCCCATGGGCGTCGGCTCGCGGCCCGCGATCAGGTAGTCGGAGACGACCCAGCCCATGGAGGCCAGGGTGGCGTCCAGCATCGAGACGTCGAGGTAGGCGCCCTGGCCGGTGCGGTGCTGCCGCAGCAGTGCGGAGGCCACGGCGAAGGCGGCGGCCGTGCCGCCGATGCTGTCGCACATGGGGTAGCCGACGCGCAGCGGTGCCGTCTCCGGGGTGCCGGTGACGCTCATGGCACCGGACAGTCCCTGGATGACCTGGTCGTAGGCGGGGCGCTTCCTCATCGGGCCGTCCGCGCCGAAGCCGGACAGGGCGCAGTAGACCAGGCGCGGGTTGGTCTCGCGCAGCCTCTCCCAGCCGAACCCGAGGCGTTCGAGGACGCCGGGCCGGAAGTTCTCCAGCAGGACATCGGCCTCGGCGACCAGCCGGGCGAAGACCTCACGGCCCTGCTCGTGCTTGAGGTTGAGCGTCACCGAGCGTTTGCCGGCGTTCTGGGCGAGGAACGACACGCCCAGGTTGCGGCCGCTCAGCTCGGGGTCGGCGCCGAGCTGCCGGGCCAGGTCGCCCGCGCCGGGAACCTCGATCTTGATCACGTCGGCGCCCATGAGGGCGAGCTGGTAGCCGGCGAAAGGGCCGGACAGGACGTTGGTCATGTCGAGGACGCGCACGCCCCCGAGAAGGGTTTCACTCACAGGAATGCCTCCACGGTTCCCAGACCGACGTCAGTGATGCGCGCGGCGGCCCGGGTGACGGCCGGCAGATAGGCGCCGACGCGTTCGGCGGTGAACCGGGAGGTGGGACCGCTGGCCGAGAGGGCGGCGACGATCCGGCCGTCCTTGGCACGGACCGGCGCGGCGACGGCCGACGCCCCCAACTCGCGGTCGCCGTGCGTCACCGCGTAGCCGGTTTCGCTGACGGCGGCCACCTGCTGTCTGAGCACGTCCATGTCCACCTGGCCCTCCTTCGCCGCGAGGTCGTCGAACAGAGCGGCGGGGACACCGCCGAGGAGCACTTTGGACGCCGCGCCTGTCGTGAGCGACATGGGCACTCCCACCTCCACGACACTGCGGACGGTCGCCGTGCCCTCCTCCTGCGCGATACAGACGCGGTGGGTGTCCTGACGGACATAGAGGTTGGCCGTCTCGCCGCACTCGTCCACCAGATCGCGCAGCACGGCGCGGGTCTGCGCGCTCACCTCCCACAGACTCTGGGAGAGCCGGACCCAGCGCAGGAAGCCGGCTCCCGGGCTGTAGACCGTGTCGCCCTGGGAGGCGACGAGGCCGAGGGAGGTCAGCGTCGTCAGCAGCCGGACGGCCGTGGTCTTGGGCAGCCCGGTCAGCTCCGTCAGCTCACGCAAGGTGCGGGTGGGGTGGTGGGCGTCGAAGAGCTGCAGCAACTCGGCGGCGCGGGTGACGCTGCGCACCCCGTCGGTGCGGGCCGACGCAGAGGTCTTGTCGTGTGTGCTCACCCCGACATCGTAAACCGTAGTGCGGTTCAAATAAACCGCTTGATGGGTTGTGTTGGTCAGATGCCCGTGTTTCGATGTCCACCGCAGAGTCGCGACGGATAAACGGTTTCGTCATACCGCTCTGCGGTTCGCAGTCGCGGGACATGCATCGGGCAAGGACAGGGACATGGACGAAATCCAAGTTGAGCTTGTGGTGGTCGGTTGCGGCGCCGGTGGCCTGGCCACCGCCGTGCAGTTCCTCGAAGCCGCGCCGGGCGCGCGGGTGGTCGTACTGGAACGCGCCCCGCAGCACCGCCGTGGCGGCAACACGGCCTGGACGGGCGCGTTCTTCCGGCTCCAGCCGGACGGCACCCCGGCTCCCGACTTCGAGGAGCGGATGCACGAGCTGAGCCGCGGGCTGACCGACAAGGCGATCATCGGCACGCTCGGCGCCCACGCCAAACCGACCATGGAGTGGCTGGAGGCCCAGGGCGTCGAGATGATCTCCGGCCCCACCTACTTCCTCACCTCCAAGGGGCCGCGCCTGATGCCCGCGGGAGGCGGCGGGGCCATCGTCGACCGGCTGTGCGCCCGGGTCGCAGAACTCGGCGGCACCATCGAGTACGAGGCGACCGCCACCGCCCTGCGCCGCGACGAGGACGGCACCGTCCACGGGGTCGTGGGCACGGACGCCGGCGGCCGAGAGCGCGCCTGGCTGGCCCCCACCGTCGTCCTGGCCTGCGGTGGATTCGAGGGCAGCGGGCAACTCCTGCGGCAGCACCTGGGCCAGGACACCCCCGACCTGCCGACCATCACCCCCGGCGGCCGGGCCAACCAGGGCGAGGGCATCGTCATGGGCATCGAGGCCGGAGCCGGCACCGACGGGCAGTTCGACCGCTTCCACGGAGAACCGGTCGACCCCCGCACCCGCAGCGCCGAGGCGCTCGTCATGGTCTACCCCTACGGCATCCTCGTCGACCACCGGGGCCGGCGCTTCCTCGACGAGGGAGCCGACACCCCCGACAACACCTTCGAGGACGTGGCCTACCGGATCTGGCGCGACGCCGACCAGTTCGCCTTCGTCATCGCCGACCAGAAGCTCGTACGGCACGACATCGGCCGCGCGGTGCTCACCGACAAGGCCCCCGAGACCGCGCCCACCCTCGAAGCGCTCGCGGCCCGCCTCGACATCGACCCCGCCGCCCTGCGCGCGACGGTGGACGCCTACAACGCCGCCGCCCGACCCGGCGACCTGGACCCCACCCGCCTCGACGGGGCGGCCACCACCGGCCTGGAGCCCCCCAAGTCCAACTGGGCCCGCCCCCTCGACGAGCCCCCCTACGTCGCCTGGCCGGTCACCTGCGCCATCACCTTCACCTTCGGCGGCCTGCGCACCGACGCCGACGCCCGGGTCCTCACCGCGGACGGCACCCCCGTCCCGGGCCTGTACGCCGTCGGCGAGGTCGCCGGCGTCTACCACCACTCCTACCCCGGGGCCACCTCCGTCCTGCGCGCCCTGGTCTTCGGCCGCATCGCCGGCCGGCAGGCCGCCGCCCGCACCCCCGCCGGCCGGCCGGACTTCTCCGCCCAGTCCGAAGGAGCACGAGGATGAGCACTGCTTCCGCCGCACGGGCGTCGACCGCACGCCGGGCCGCGCTGGCCAGCCTCGTCGGCACCACCATCGAGTGGTTCGACTTCTTCATCTACGGCACCGCCGCCGCCCTCGTCTTCGGGGACCTGTTCTTCCCCGCCGCCGACGGACACTCCGCCCGGCTGGCCTCCTTCGCCACCCTCGGAGTCGCCTTCCTGGCCCGCCCGATCGGCGCCGCGGTCTTCGGACACGTCGGCGACCGGCTCGGCCGCCGCAGCACACTGGTGACCACTCTGGCAGTCATGGGCACCTCCACCGGCCTGATCGGCTGTCTCCCCACCTACGACACCATCGGCGTCTGGGCACCGGTCCTGCTGATCGTCCTGCGTCTGGTGCAAGGTGCCGCCGTGGGAGGCGAGTGGGGCGGCGCGGTCCTGATGTCCGTCGAGCACGCCCCCGCCTCGAAGGTCCGCCTCTACGGCGCCGCCCCCCAGCTCGGCAGCCCCCTGGGACTGGTGCTGTCGACGGCCGTGATGTCGGCCGTCACCTCCCTCCCCGAGTCCAGCCTGCTGTCATGGGGCTGGCGCGTGCCCTTCCTCGCGGGCTTCGTCCTGGTCCTGGTCGGCCTCGTCATCCGGCTCGGCGTCGAAGAGTCGGCCGACTTCCAGCAGCTCAAGGAGGACGGCGGCACCTCCCGCCTGCCGCTGCGCGACGTGTGCACCCGGGCGTGGAGGCAACTGCTCATCGGAACCGGTCTGCAGGCATCGGTGAACGTCATCTTCTACGTCATCTCCGTCTTCTTCCTGTCGTACGCCACCGACGCCCTGGGCTTCGAGCGCACCACGGCCCTGCTGATCGTCAGCTTCGCCGCCACCGTCGACCTGCTCGCCCTGCCGCTCTTCGCCCACCTCAGCGACCGGTTCGGCGCCCACCGGGTGTTCACCGCGGGGGTCGCCTTCACCGTCATCGCGGCCTACCCCTTCTTCGGGCTGGTCGACTCGGGCGACACCCTGGTGGTGACTTTGACGGTCACCCTGATGATGGTGGGCGCGCACGCCACCACCTACGCCGTGATCTCCAGCATGACCGCGGGGCTCTTCGACTCCGGCGTCCGCTACAGCGGTACCTCGCTGAGCAACGCCCTGGGCGGTCTCGCCTTCAGCGCCCCCACACCACTCATCGCCGAGGCCGTCATCGGCCCGGACGGCACCCGCTGGTGGCCCCTGGGCATCATGGCGATCGTCGCGGGAGCCGTCTCCCTGATCGCCGTACGGGCCATGACCCGCACGGCCCCGGACCACGACGGCCACGACCCGGCCGGCAACGCCCTTGCCGCCGGCGCCACACCGCAGAGCGGCAGCCCGGTCTGACCGGAACGAACCCTCCCGCCCCGCCTCCTCAACGATCGGAGCCACACCATGACGACGTCCCAGCCCCCCGCCGCAGCCGACACCGAAGACCGCGAGCACTACCGGATGCTGATCGACGGCACCTGGCGCGACGCCGCCGACAGCCGGCGGTTCGACTCCGTCAACCCCTTCGACGGCACCCACTGGGCCGACGTCCCCCTGGCCGGTGAGGCCGACGTGGACGCCGCCGTCCGCGCGGCACGAGCCGCCTTCGACAACGGCACCTGGCCCGCCACGACCCCCGCCCGCAGGGCTCAGCTGCTGCGCCGCCTCGGCGACCTGATCACCGAACGAGCCGACGACCTCGCGCGCGTCCAGGTCCTGGAGAACGGCAAGCTCATCCGCGAGGTCTCCGGCCAGACCCGGGCCCTGGCCGGGCACTGCTACTTCTACGCGGGTGTGGCCGAGACCATGCACGGCCACACCCTCGCCGGCAGCGTCCCCGACATGCACGTCTTCACCGTGCGCGAGCCCATCGGCGTCGTCGCGGCCATCACCCCGTGGAACAGCCCGCTCGCCCTGCTGCTGTGGAAGCTGTGCCCCGCGCTGGCCGCCGGCAACACCATGGTCATCAAGCCGTCCGAGATCACCCCGGTCTCCACCCTCCTCCTGGGCGAGCTGATCACCGAAGCCGGTTTCCCCGCCGGAGTCGTGAACATCGTGACCGGTGAAGGCGCCACGGGAGCGGCCCTGGCCCGGCACCCCGGAGTGGACAAGATCGCTTTCACCGGTTCGACCGCGGTCGGCAAGACCATCGCGGTGACCGCCGCGGAACGCCTCGCCCGCGTGTCCCTCGAACTCGGTGGCAAGTCACCGAACATCATCTTCTCCGACGCCGACCTGCCCAACGCGGTCAACGGCGTCCTGGCCGGAGTCTTCGCCGCCACCGGACAGACCTGCATGGCGGGCTCCCGGGTCCTGGTGCAGCAGAACATCTACGACATGTTCGCCGCGGCCCTCGTGGAACGCACCGAGCAGATCAAGATCGGCGACCCCCTCGACCCCGACACCGAGATGGGCACCGTCGCCTGCCAGTCCCAGCACACCAAGGTCCTCGACTACATCGCCATCGCCCGCGACGAGGGCGCCACCCTGCTGGCCGGCGGCAAGCGCCCCGAGGACCCGGCCCTGGCCAAGGGCCTCTTCGTCGAACCCACCGTCTTCGGCGACGTCACCAACGACATGCGCATCGCCCGCGAAGAGGTCTTCGGCCCGGTTGCCGTACTCATCCCCTTCACCGACGAGGCGCACGCCGTCGAGATCGCCAACGACACCCCCTTCGGCCTGGCCGCCGGCGTCTGGACCACGGACGTCGCCCGCGCCCACCGCATGGTGCGCCGACTGCGCGCCGGAACCGTCTGGGTCAACAACTACCGCAAGACCAACTACGTCGCGCCCTTCGGCGGCTTCCGGGAAAGCGGCCTCGGCCGCGAGAACGGCATGGACGCCGTCAATGAATACACGGAGGTCAAGACAGCCTGGATCGACTTGGGCAACCGCATCACCGACCCCTTCAACCCCCGCGCCTGACCACCGCCATCCACCGCTCCGCCAGCACCGACCAGTGAGCCCAGTGAGCAGGGAAGACCGCGTGAGCCTGAAAGTCGCGGTCACTGTGAAGTACGTGCCCGACGCCACCGGCGACCGGCACTTCGCCGACGACCTGACCATCGACCGCGACGACGTGGAAGTCACCGTGCTGACCGCCGGCCCAGCTGACCGCCGGCCCAGAAGAAGCCAAGGCCGCTGCCCTGAGCAAGGCGCTGTCGATGGGCGCGGACAACGCCATCCACGTGCAGGACGACGGCCTGCACGGCTCCGGCGCCATCTGCACTTCGCCGGTACTGGCGAAGGCGGTCGAGAAAGCCGGGTACGGCCTGGTGCTGAGCGGCATGGCGTCGAGGGACGGTGCGGCAGCGACGCGGCGACGGAGCGGCTGGAGGCGTCCCTGCCGGCAGTCGTGTCGGTGACCGACCGGTCCGGCGAGGCACGCTACCCGTCCTTCGAGGGGATCATGGCCGCCAAGAAGAAGCCGCTTCCGCCCTGGTTCCTGTCCGACCTGGACATCGAGGTCGGCCTGGAAGGCAGCCGTTCGGCCGCAGAGTCACCGGCCGAACGTCCGCCTCACGTCGCGGGCACGGTCGTCAAGGACGAAGGCGAGGGTGGCAAGCAACTCGCCGGGTTCCTGTCCGTCCGGAAGCCCATCTGAGAGGCGTGTTCCACGTCATGGCTGAAGTCCTCGTCCACGTCGACCACGCGGACGGTGCCGTCCGCAAACCGATCCAGGAGCTGCTGACGCCGGCCCGCCGAGTCGCCGAGCCGGTGCGGGTGGCGCGACCCGCGTGCTGGTCCACGAGGCCGCCGGGGCCGCCGACTGCCTGGTCGTACCGGAGGCCGACGCCCTCAAGGCAGATACCGAGGCCGTCTCCCCGGCCGCCGTCCTGGTCCCGTCCTCCGCCGAGGTCAGGGAGATCGCCGCCCGCCTGGTGCCGCGCACCGTCTCGGGCATCCATCACCGCTGTTCTGCGCCTCCACCACACCCTGCCGACCGGGCATCGCTGGGACCGGGCGCCGGGTGTGACCCTGCTCGGCGACGCAGCCCATCCCGAAGCCCCGAACGGCGAAGGCGCCAACCTGGCCATGCTCGACGGCGCCGAACACGGCAAGGCCCTCGCTGCGCACCCCGACGACGTAGAGGCCGCACTGCCCGGGTACGAACAGGCCCCGTTCGCCCGCGGCACCGAGCCCGTCACCTTCAACGGCGCCGAGGTCCAAGGGATCGACTCCGAGCACAACACGGTCCAGGCCATGCTCAAGATGATCACCGGGCAGAGTCGCCAGGCGTGTCTGACCGGTCAGGTCGGAAGCATGACCGATGCCGTGCGTAGCCCGATCTCCATGCCGCGAACTGTCCGGGCAGATGACGCTACTGGACGCCGGTACGCCTGTTGCTGAACGCGGGACAGGACCACTCAGCCCGGAACCACCGGCTCGATTTCGGAGTGATCGTTTCGGCTGGTTCGGGGTGGCCCGTGGCCGAGTTGTGGGTTCGGGCGTGGGGTGTCCGCTGGTCTGCCCAGCTCTTCCGCATGCTCGGAGGTCTCGGGCCCTTGCGGGCGGGGTGGTCAGGGCATCTCGGCGGCGAGCGGTGGAGATCCAGCATTGCCCTTCCTCGTCCCACATCGCTTTGGGGTACTTGACCGCCTTCCATGCGGTTTCGTCGATGCCCGTGATCGCGGGCTTGACGGAGGTGTTCATCCGCACCGTGATGGAGAACCGGACGCCCAGGGCCCGGCAGGCGTTCACGACATCGGCGCCGTAGAACGCGGAGTCGGCCCGCACGATGAGCAGCCCGTTCGCGCCGCACGCTCTCGCGGTGCGGATCGATTCGGCGATGAACGTAGCCGCACCCCGGGCGGAGTTGGACGGTCCTTTGCGCAGGCGGGTGGCGGCGATCAGCGGAGCGGCCAGCGGGGTGGAGACGATCCCGATCAGCGCGTTCAAGCCCTTGACCTTGCTGTATCCGCAGCCGACTCCCTGCTTGGCGGAGCCGTGGGTGCGGCGGATCGTGTCGTCGATGTCCACGTAGGCCACCTGGCCGGCGCCGGGCAGCAGCGGGGCGTGCGCTGCGGGCCACCGCGTGCAGTTGCTTCACGTGTCCGTGGCTGAAGCAACGCGGGAAGCTGCCCAGCGTGGACGGTGCCCGCACCCCGCTGAACAGCCGCGGCAGCCCACCGTGCCGCAGCCGGTCCATGTCATCGATGCTGTCCGCCCCGGCGGCCATGCCGCCGACCAGCGACATCAGCTTCGCCGCGGGGAAGGTCCCAGTGCCGTCCTTCGAGGCCGGCAGCCGGACGTGCTCGTCGACGAGTGCGGGCAGTCCACACCGCCCGGCCAGCCGCACCACCGGGGCCAGGCCGGCGTACCCGACCAGATTCGGATCATCAAACCGTGCGGAGACCCTCGCCTCGGCACGGGAAGACTGCATCTCGGAAGTGCCTTGCCGATCGTGCGTGCTGGAAGCGTGAAGAACTCCCATCACCGCAGGTCACAAGGCACTTCCTCGTCTCCAGAGAAGCTATCCACAGGAATCAACCAGTGGATCCGGGCTCGGACGGCGCACGCACCATATGTGGCAAGATCACTCAGCGGAGCATTGACTTCTGACTTCGCCACAACGGAATTCACGACGGGGAGACATGCGAAACACGATCAAGACCCTGATGCTCGGTGCGGCGCTCGCGGGCGCCGTCGTACTGCCCAGCGCCACCGCGGCGTCCGCCGCGTCGGACCCGGTGCACTATCCCGCGTGTGGCAGCTACAAGCTGTCGACCGACCACGAGTGCCTGATGGCCGTGCGCGGGAAGCAGGTCCACGGCTGGAAGGCGACGGTCAACCTCCACGCGGAGAAGAGGAAGGGCCACGACTGGGTGTTCGCCGCGGCCTGGGTCGGCAAGGGCGGACACGTGTGGGTCGAGCGGCAGCACGCCGGGCACACGCAGACGCTGGGCAAGATGACCTCCCTGGGCGACGGCTTCGTGTCCATGGGGTTGGTCGGTGCGGTCTACGACGGTCCCGGCTACAAGTCCAGGGCCTGCGCGGACCTCAAGGGCGGCAAGCTGCGCACCTGCACGAAGTGGTACTGAGGGCATCACCCGGGGGTCCGCGCACACCCCGGAGCCCACGAGGTCCGGCACGGAGGGGTTCGTAGCGACCTTCGATCCGCTTGAGTCCACCTGGTGAACCCAAGCGGTCCGCAACGGCCGGGTCTCCTCCCGAAGGGGAGGACTTCCACGCAGGGCGGGCACCCCCAGGGGCCCGCCCTGTGCCGTTCCCGAAGCGCGGCGTCAACTCACCACGGGCGGAGCGCTGCCCGGGCTCCTCGGTCTGTCAGGCGGCCCTCTCGCTCGCGTTGCGCGCGAGGATCGACGCGGGCCTGTGTTCTCCCTCCTCGGTGAGCCACAGCCGGTCCTCGGCGTCCCGGGTCAGCCGGCCACGCTCCAACAGCACCTCGGCCTCGGCCGCCAGGTCGTCTACGGGGCGAATGCAGGAGGTCATGGCCGCCCGCAGCTCGGGGAGAGTCATTCCCGCGCCGTCGGGTGAGATGTCGTTCTTCGACAGGTTGCGCAGCAGCCAGAACTGGTGCTGGATGTAGCCCTTTTCGGCCTGCCGGGCCCGGGTGCAGGCGATGAGCGCCTCGTAGGCGACCTCGGGCCAGTATGCGGCGGGCTGCCCGGCGAGTTCGGCGTCGGAGACCTGCTGGGTCGCCATGGGGTGCCCCTCCTGGTACGTCGATGCGGAACCCGCACGCCGTGACCGCATGCCCAGCAGGCGCATTGGCCGGAAAGCCCACCTGTCGGTGACCGGCACTGCCACACTTGGATCCGTTGTGATCAGCACACGTCGACGGAGGACACGTTGAGTCAGCAGGAACAGCCCTGGCAGCCGGGCCCGAAGGACCTGCCTTTCACGACCAGCCTGATCAACCCCCACGGCGACCGGCACCTGGCCTTCGACGACGAAGACGGCCGCTTCTACCGTCTGTGGCAGTACAAGTCCCCCGAACCGCTGCACACCGGCCAGGCGATCCTGCTGCGCCCGAGCGACGTCGACCAGATCATCAAGTTCTCCATGCTCTGGGCGATGAAGCACCCGACCCACCCGCGCAGCAGCGACCTGGTCGATGAGGTCGCCGCCGGAGCCAAGGCCGCAGTCGTGCACTTCGCCCAAGCCGCCCAGGCTCCGGTGCAGTACTGAGGCGGCGTCCCGGCCTTCCTCCCGCGCCCTGGTGTCACACGCCGTGTGACACTCGCCCGCCAGGGAACTCCGGCGGCACACCAGGGACGGTCAGCGAAGACATGGCGACGGGCCGCGCCCGGAGTCGAGCAGTACGCCGAGCAGGCCGGGAGACCGCCTGCCATCCCGCGGACGTCGCGGGCCCGGGCAGCTGGAGCACGCCGGCTGCCGACGACGACCTCGACGCGAACCGCCCGTCAGCACCGTCCCGACATCACGGTGTCACGATCTGTGGACGCGCGAACGTCGAGTTGTCGATGACAACGTCCATCATCGGCAGCGGGTCGACTTCCTGAACATAGATGCCCTCGGCCACCAGATACCCACCCCGCGAACGAAGTCGCGGTCACCCACGAGCAGCGGGTCCGTGAGTGGATGCGCGGCTTGGCAGCCGAGGCAGGCGCTGCCGACTCCGAGCAGCTCACGGACGAGCTGAGCCGGTATGGGTGGAGACGTTCACCAGGTTGCGGATGGGGCGTTTTGAGAAGCTACTTCGGGTGGTACGGGAGCGGGGCGGCAACGGCCCCGGTGGTGCCGGCCGTGGTGCCTTCCGCCGGCCGAGCGGGTGCTGCTGGTAGCCGTCTACTACCGCACGAACCTCACCATGCGGCAGCTCGCGCCGCTCTTCGGCTGCTCACCTGCCACCGTCTGCCGGGTCATCCAGCGCCTGCGACCCCTGCTTGCGCTGGAGCCGGCGCCCCAGCCGGTACCGGGCACCGACCGGTTATGGATCGTGGACGGCACCCTGATCCCGGTCCGTGACCGTAAGGTCGCAGCCTCCTCACGCAACTACCGGTTCTCAGCGAACGTGCAGGTCATCATCGACGCAGACACCCGCCTGGTGGTGGCCTCGGCCCGGCCGGCACCCGGCAACAAGGCAGACGCACACGTCTGGCGCGAGTCAGACCTGCCGGCCGTGGCGGCGAGCACGACGGTGATCGCGGACGGCGCATACCGGGGCACCGGGCTGGTCGTCCCGCACCGCAGACGAGCCGGACGTCCCCTCCCGCGCGGCCAAGAGGAAGACAACGCCGAACACCGGCGCGTCCGGGCCCGTGTCGAGCACAGCTTCGCCCGGATGAAGAACCGGAAGATCCTCCGCGACTGCCGCCAAAGGGGCGACGGCCTCCACCACGCCGTCCAAGCCGTCGCCACCATGCACAACCTCGCCCTGACAAGGTGAACACAGCAGCTCAACTGCCACTCAACCCTGTCCACCACCAACCTTCTGCAGCACCCTTTAGTGCAGTCTGGCTCGGTCTCCGTCGAGGAGCTGGTGGCCGATGGGTGTCGCCGAGTGGCGCACGTGCTGTCCTTCTCGGTGGCTTGTCACCAGTCCGCCGTCACGCAGGATGGTCAACTGGTAGCTCGCGCTCGGCAGCGCTATGCCGACGGCTGTGGCGACTTCGGATGTGCTCCGGGGCCGTCCACGGGCGACCTCGGTGAGAACGGATGCCCTGGTACGGCCCAGCAGGCGGTCGAGTCGGCTGTCGTTCTCCGGGACGACGTCGAGCGGCCGTGCTGCGACGGGATAGACGAGCACGGGGCCGAGGGTGGGATCGGCGAGGGCTGTCGGCCTGCGCCAGCAGAAATAAGAGGGGACGAGGAGCAGTCCTCGGCCTTCCAGACGGAGGTCCCGGTGGGTGGGGTAGTCCACTTCAAGCACGGGCGGGCCCCACTGGGCGAGCGGGCGCAGACTCTCCAGCAGGGCGCGCACGCCGCCGTCGAGCAGGACGCGGGAGCGCGTGTCGATCTCGTCATCGATGGCTTTTCGGATGTGGTCCCAGCGCGGTTCGAGCAGGGCCCTGCTGGAGACTTCGAGGACCTTCGTCAGGGATCGCATACCGCGGCTACCCGGCCGACCGAGCTCTGCGGTCCAGGGAGGGAGCGGAGTGGTCACCCGGAGTCTGGCCAGGTCGCGGCGCAGCCGGTCGGCAGGGGTGACCCGCACCTCCTCCAGGGCGGCGGGCAGGCCTCCCTCCGGAACGGAGGGAGTGAGGAAGTCCGGAATGTACCCGGCCGGGGGAACGAGTGTCCGCAGCATGGACACAGCCTGGTTCGCGGCCGGATTCCCGGCCAGCCGCTCACGCACCGAGCGGCGCCATGCGCCGAATTCGAGCGGCCCCTGTTGTGTGACGGATCGGCACGTCGCGCAGATGAGTTCCCACAGCGGCTGGGGATGGCGCGAGATCCGGATGTTCTGCAAGTCGCGGGAGGTGAAATGGATACGGAGCATGCGGCCTCTTTCATACTTCGTGGGGGGGGAGAGAGAGCCGGGGAGTGCTGCGCCAAAGGCTGGGGCCTCGACCGTCACATGCGGTCTCCGAGTGCGCTGCGGCAGGCGGCACCGCCTCCTGGCCCGTCGGTGCCGGCGCCCGGGCCCTCGGTCCGGGTGACCGGTGGTTTCCGGCCGAGGTCATGCGCGTCCCGGGCCTCCTGCGGCCGATCTACGATCTCCGCCGGAGACGGCCGCGGTTCACCCCGTCCCCGGTCGCGGTCCGCGGACGTCAGCCGACGTCCTTGCAGGGCAGCCCGACAGAGGTCTAGGTGCCGCCGGACAGCTCCCACCCCTCGACGCAGGTCTGACCCGTCCCTCTGCCCGACCCCACCATGCCGGGATAGGCGCTGTTCTGGCCGTTGGCCCTCATGGCGGGGGCCCCACGCGTTGATGTGGCCGTAGAAGCGATTCGTACCGCTGTAGTTGCCGAGCGTCGTGTAGCCCGACGCGTTGCCGGTCACGCTCACGCAGACCTTGTGGTTGCATCCGCGCGCGTCCTTCAGTTCTGCCTGGCCCTCCCCCCGGAGACACACTTCCTTCGCGCATGTCCAGCTCGCGCGGCACTGCTGAGTAGTGTCCGCGGCCCTGGCAGCCGCGCCGCTCGTCACGAAGGCCGAACACCGCTGCCGTGACCAGTACCGAGCGCATCGAGCCTCCTGTGCGCGGGTTGCGCTTGCTCAGGACCATTCCCTGGTTCTCGGCTTAGGGATAGCCGGAACTCTTTGTTCGGTGTCCGGACCGGAGCGGTGAACAATCAATCGCGGAACATCACGTCACCGCCGGGCCGGACGAGCCCTCCGAGCGGTGACGGCTTCCCGCGTGAGGCGTCCTCCGCTGGACCGAGGAGCCGACTGCTGAGGTTGAACTCGTGATGTCGTGCCGTTGCTCAGCTGGTTCTGATCGTCAGGCTGGTCTCGGCGAGGCAGCCGTCTATGAGGTGACTGCGGTACTGGATGTGCCGCAGGCCGCTTCGGATGGTCTGGACGAGGTGTTCGGGGGTGTGGAAGGCGACGTTGGGGAGCCAGCCGCGCCGCAGGAGGGACCAGACCCCTTCGACGGGGTTGAGGTCGGGTGCGTAGGGCGACAGGTAGTAGATGGTCAGCCAGTCCCGGGATGCGGCGAACTCCCGGAGTCCGGCGGCCTTGTGGACATTCAAGTTGTCCCAGACGAGCACGATCGGGCCACCAAGCTGCTGGTGTGCTGCGATCAGCAGGTCCCGATAGTCGCGCCAGGAGAAGCTCTTACGCCCGTCCCGTCTGCCGTCGTCGTGGCGCGGCCGGTAGATCAGCTTTGAGCGGTGGCCGGCTTTTTAGCAGGTCAGCGCGGCGATGGAGATGCGTCTGCGGGAACGGCCGCGGACCCGCACGACCGGGGTCCGTCCGCGCTGCGACCAGGTCTTCGCATGCGGCGGCGTCATGGAGAATTCGGCTTCGTCCTCGAAGACGAGCCAGGCTCCACGGGCCGCCGCAAGCCTTTCGCGCAGGGCCAGTTCTCCTTCACCCAACCGGCCACGGCGTCGTCGTCCCGTTCCAGGGCCCGGCGGGCGGGGATCTGGCAGGACCAGCCGTTACGGACCAGCAGCTTGCGCACGCCCTGGATCGTGTAGGTCATGTGGAAGTGTCGGCCGATCACCGTCTTGATCCGCGCCAGTGTCCATCGCTGGTCCTCCCAGCCGTGCGTGGCCGGCCCTTTGGCCAGCTCCGCCTCCAGCTGTGCGAACTGCTTCTCGGTCAGTCTCGGCACCGACGCCGGCCCCTGCGACCGCAGAGCCAGCGGACCGCCTTCGTCCCACGTCTGCCGCCATCGCTGCACCGACCGGACACTGACCCGCAGGTCCTTGGCGATCACCGAACTCGCCTCACCCCGGGCGAATCTTTCGGCCGTCTGCAGCCGTAACTCCTCGCGGAAATGCTGCCGTTCGGCAGTCAGCCCGCCGCCTTGTGGATACCGCATGCCCCGGTGATACCGCACGGACAACGAGCCGTCAGCCCCTACGACTCCGCGAGTTCAACTTCAGTAACCACCGAGCCGGACGGTGGGCGGCCCGGGCCGAAAGTCGTCGCCCCGCCACCGTTGATCTCCGTAGGTCACGACACTTGTGGCGGAACAAGTCAGATCGGGGGAAACATGCCACGTAAAGAGTCACCGCTTCCCAAGGGCGACGGCCCAGTGGTGCAGTTCGCCGCGGAGCTGAGGGAACTTCGCCGGGCAGCGGGCGGGCCCTCCTACCGCGATCTCGCGGCACGGGCGCACTATTCGGTGGCGACGCTGTCGAGCGCCGCGGCGGGCCAGAGGCTGCCGTCCCTGGAGGTGACCCGGGGTTATGTCGGCGCCTGTGGCGGCGACGTGGAGCGGTGGGAGGCCTTCTGGCACACCACGGCTGCCGCCGTCGCTCTCGCCGAGGACCCGGCGGACGACGCCGCTCCCCCACCGGATCAGGACGACTCGCCCTATCCGGGGCTGGCCTCCTTCGGCTCACGGCACAGCCGCTTCTTCTTCGGGCGCGAACGAGTGGTCGAGCAGTTGCGGAGGCGGCTCACGGATCAACGGTTCATCGCCCTGTTCGGCGCCTCGGGAGCCGGTAAGTCCTCTGTGCTGGACGCGGGGCTGTCACCGTACCTGCGAGCCGAGGACCGGGCCGTCATCACGCTCACCCCAGGTGTCCGGCCGCTGGAGGAACTGGCGGTGCGTCTGGCGGGTCATGGTGCCACCACGCCAGGCCGTCTGCTAGAGGAGCTACGGGCGGACCCCGGGAACCTGCATCTCCTGCTCCGTCAGATCGTCGCCGAGGAACCCGGGCGGGACGAAGTGATCCTCATTGTCGACCAGTTCGAGGAACTCTTCACGCTCTGCTCCCGCCGCGAAGAGCGTGACCACTTCATCGAAGCTCTTCTCCTGGCCGCCCGCGCCGAGAACAGTGCGTGCCGCATCGTGCTGGGCGTCCGGGCGGACTTCTACGCCCGCTGCATCGCCCACGCCGCCCTCGCCAGAACCCTGGACGCGGCGATGGTGACGCTCGGCCCGATGGACTCCGAGGAACTCCACCGAGCCATCTGCCGTCCTGCGGAAGCGGTCGGATGCCGAGTCGAAGGGCGGCTGCTGGCCTACCTGATCGCCCAGGCCCAGGACAGCGCCGGGACGCTCCCGCTGCTCTCTCACGCGCTCCGGGAGACATGGAGGCACCGCCGGGGCACACTGCTGACGATGGATGCCTGCCGGAGTGCGGGATCCATCGAGCATGCCCTGACCCGCACCGCTGAACGCTTCTACCAAGCGCTCAGCCCGCGGCAGAGGGAGGCAGCCAGGCACCTCTTTCTCCGGCTCGTCACCGTAGGGGAGGGCATCGAGTACAGCAAGTGCCGCATCGACCGCTCCGAGCTGCCCCCCGATCCGGGCACGGTGGCGATCGTCGAACGGGCCACCGCCGAACGGCTGATCACCGTGGACGGCCAGCACCTGGATCTGACGCACGAAGCTCTCATCCGGTGGTGGCCGCGACTCGGCGGATGGCTCGCGGAGGGCCGCGAGCTTCTGCGCACCCGTCGGCAGTTGACAGAAGCGGCCGCGACCTGGGCGCACCTAGAACAGGATCCGGGGGCCCTGCTACGAGGGGCACGCCTGGAGGCGGCCCGTCCTCTGGCCCGGGCCGAGGAAGCGGGCCTCACCGCGCGCGAGAGGGAGTTCCTTGAGGCGAGTCTGGCGGCGAAGAGTGCGGACCGGACCGCCGCGAACCGACGCGAGCGCCTACGGCGTCTGCTGATCGCCGCGTCGGCGGTGCTGCTCGCCATCTCCCTGGCCACCTCCGTCCTCGCCATGCACGCCGACCGCGAGGCCACGGCCCAGCGCGACGAAGCCGTCGCCCACAACGCGAGCACGGCGGCCACCGCGCTGGCGCGCCGGTCACCAGGCCTCGCCACCCAGATCGCCCTGGCCGCCTACCGGCTACAGCCCAGCCAGTACAGCCGCGACGCGCTGCTCAGCACACTGATGTCCACATGGACTGCGCACCGAGCCGAGATGTACGCCATGGACATCAGCCCGGACGGCGGCATCCTGGCGACGGCAGGATGGGACCGCACCGTGCGCCTGTGGGACTTGCGCACCGCACGGTACCCCCGCAGGACAGCCGTGCTCACCGGCCACAGGGATGCCGTCTACGCAGTGGCCATGCACCCACATCGCCCTGTACTGGCCAGCGCGGGAGCCGACGGGTCCCTGATCCTGTGGGACATCACCGACCCGTACTGGCCGCACCGGCTCGCCACCCTGCGGACGCACATGAAGACCGTACGCGCGCTCGCCTTCAGCCCCTCCGGGCAGACCCTCGTCAGCGCCGGCAGTGACGGAAACGTGGTGCTGTGGAACACCCGGTCCGTCAGCAAGCCCGTCCGCGGCGTCAGTCTGCCCGGTCATCAGGACGAAGTGCGGTCCGTGGCCTTCAGCGCGGACGGACGGCTGCTGGCGAGCGCGGGGGGCGGAGACGAGCGCGTCATCCTCTGGGACACCACGTCTCCGGCTCACCCCGTCGAGCGCGCGGACTGGCAGGCGCACAGCACGACCGCTCTCTCCGTTGCCTTCAACCCGCGCACCGGCGTCCTCGCCACGTCCGGCGGCGGGGACCGTCCAGTGAAGCTGTGGCGTGTCGCGGGGACGCACCACCCGGTGCTGCTCGCCGCGCTGGACGGGCCCACCGACGTGGTCGGCAGCGTCGCGTTCAGCCCTGACGGCCGCCTGCTGACGGCGGGTAGCGACGACCGCACCGCCCGGATCTGGCGAGTGCCACCACACGGATGGCCCCGGCGAGAGGCCGTGCTCACGGGATTCAGCACTGCGGTACTGGGTCTCAGGTTCACTCCGGACGGCAAGCAAGTGGTCACCGGTGTCTTCGACGGGACCACCCATACCCTGCCGGCCGACTTCGGCCAGGCCCTCGCCCACGCATGCAGCTACGCCGGCCAACCTCTCACCCATGAGCAATGGCGACGCTACCTGAACAAAGTGTCCTACCGTCAGCCGTGCTGAGCTTGTTTTTCAACCAGTTCGGCGGGGTTTGGTGTCGGCCTTGTGGTGGGCTGGCCGCTGGTATGCCTCGCCGCCGGTGAGGACTCGTCCCACGTCGTTGCGGGTTGCGGGGCGCCGGTTCTTCGAGCCCGGCGGGCGTCCGGGGCCGGGTGTGGTGGGTTTCGGTGCACCGGCCGGAGAGCCCCGTCGTCGTGCGGAGGTTCCGGAACCCGCGCCGGACCCGGGCCGGGGTGAGTTTGCGCGGGGGCGCCGGTGTCTCCCACGGCCGGCGGAGGTCGGTGGCGAGGGGGCGTGCGAGGCGGAGCTGAGTGTGGGCCGCGATGATGAGTCAGGTCCAGCGGTCGGCGGTGGCCGAGTCGCGCAGGCGGGGCCGGGTTCAGCCGAGGGTCTGCTTGAGCATGCGGAAGGTGTGCTCGATGCCGAACCGTCGCAGGAACGCCTGCCGGCACCGGTCGACGTCGGCCGGGGTGGCACCGGTCCGTGACCACCACGACCAGACCGGCTTGTTCACCCTGCCGGAGGGCAGGTGCTCGACAGCCAGGCGGATGACGGTGCCCTCGATGACCCTGGAGGACGACCACGTCGTGCGCTCCAGCACGTTTCGACGGTGTTCGAAATCGTGGTGATCCCCTCGACGCGGAACCTACGTTGACCTCACACCGGGTTCGACCACCGGGACGGGTCCCGTCTCGGCGGCACGACTCCGGAACGACACAGGAGGGGAAGACACATGCGTGCACGTTCCTTGCGAGGCAGCCTTGCCGCACTCGTGGCGGCGACAGCGCTCCTCGCCGGCGGTTCCCAGGCGGTGGCGGCGCAGCCACTCTCCCAGGCGAAGACCGTCTCGTTCCACACGCTGGCCCCGGCCACCGTCCAAGACAGGGTCTACCTGACCACGGTCATCGACCAGTGGACCCACTACACCCCCGACTCGAAGACCTCGTCCCACGCGGGCACCCTGTACCGCGGCACCAGCTACTTCTACTGCTACACGGCCGGCGAGGTCTACACGAACAACGGGCGTACGAGCGGGTGGTGGCTTCTCACCGACGACGACACCGGGCACCGCAACGTGTACGTGAACGAGGTGAACCTGGACGACTACGGTTGGGAGCACGACATCGACTTGCTGCAGCACTGCTGACAGACGGTTCGTAGCTCATGGGCGGCGGGGTCCTGACCCACGTCCGCGGTCCCGTCGCCCTGACCGTCGTCGCCAACTGCTACGGTGTGATCATGTCCGGCCGCTTCCAGAAGCGCGCCGCACCGTCCACTGACCCAGGCCCCGGGCCCTTGCATCGGGTCAGCGCGTCCAGGCCCTGCGCTGCGGCCGGATGGCATCACCTGCTTCTCCATGGATCTTTGAGCTGGTTGGCGGGGTGCTTGCCGAGTTCGTCGTCCAGCCGCCGCACCACGCCGTCGTCCTCGTCTTCGGGTACCGGGACGGCGGCCAGGAGCCAGGCGGGGCCGCCGGTCTTCTCGGCGACTCAGGCCAGTTCGGCGGGGCACAGCGCGTTCAGAACATTGGCGACAGCGGTGCACGGGTTGACATCGTGGCGCTGGTCGGAGTCATCAGCGGCGCCGGCTGAGCGTGCGGGTCTCGACCGATGAGTTGACCAGTCGAGTTGAGTCTCGTCGCCCGCTGGGGGGGGGGGCATCAGGCGGCTCACCCGAAGTTCTGCCAGCGCGGCGCGCGACGCGTCAGTGCGGCGGCGGCCGGCCCGATCACGGCGCCGGCAGCGACATCGCTGGGGTAGGGCGCACCGGACTATACCCGCGCCACGGCCACCATGGCGGCCGGCAGAGCACCTGTCACCCCGGCAGCAGGCCAGAGCGGGCGCGGCAGTTGCGGTGTAGGCGACCGCGGCGGCGGTGTGCCCGGAAGGGAACGACGACGGCTCGGGCCGGTCCTCGGTCTCGTCGTGCGGAAACCACTCCTCGGGCGACCACTCCCGGTTGGCGAGCTGCTTGCCCACCCGTTGGAGCCCGGCTGCGCCAGCGCCATCGCCGCCATTCCGGCCGCCGCTGCCGACCGGCCGCGTCACCCGTCGGCCGCGGCCATCACTACCGTTGCGCCGCACCACGGCTTCGTGCTCTCCGCGGCCTCCTCCACCGCCGACAGCGTCCGGTGCAAGCCGGGCGGGGTGCTGGCGGCGAGCCACGGGTGGTCGTTGCTGCGTCCGCGGGGGTTGCTCGATGAACCCGCTGATGAAGGTCCGCAAGGCCACGTCGTCCCTGTGCTTGTGGGGGGGGGGT
>NZ_JBEYVW010000036.1:0-33718 GCF_040644175.1 Streptomyces sp. NPDC047017
CGACGCGCAGGCCGCGGGCCTTGAGCAGCATGCCCAGGCTGGAGGCGGTGAGGCCCTTGCCGAGCGAGGAGGCGACACCCCCGGTGACGAAGATGCGCTTGGTCGTCGTGGGTATGCCGGGGCGGAAGTCGGCAGTCGGCATGGCCAAGAGGAGCTCCCGTGGTCGGACGGATCGGGACGGGGACCTTAAGTGCACGGAGTATTGGGGCCGGGGCCGAATCTGTAGGTGCGGGTGACGACCGCGGTGTCGAGATCGAGGATGTCCTCAGCCGGCCCGAGGAGTTCGGCGAGGAAACCGTGCAGGTCTGTCTCGTGCGGGAGACACACTTCGGCCAGCAGGTTGTGCGCTCCCGTCACAGCCGTGCAGGAGTACACCTCCCGGTGTCCGATCAGGGCTGCGCTCACCTTCTCCACGCCTCCCGGGCGGACCTTCAGCCGGAGCAACGCCCGCGCCGGGCGGCCCAGTCGGGCCGGGTCCACGACAGTGCGCAGCCCCAGTGCCCGGCGCTCCAGCAGCGACGCGACCCGCCGGCCGGCTGTCGCCGTGGAGAAATCCAGTTCCCTGGCCAGGTCGGTCAGCGAGATCCGGGCGTTGTCCCGCAGCAGCGCGGCGACCCGCTGGTCGGTGGGTGTGGGGTCGTAGCGGTCTGCGAGCACGGGCAGGGGCCGGACCAGGCTGGCCCGCAGGAGCTTCTCCTCCTTGTCCGTGAGTATCGGGGCGTACCACTCGGCACCCGTCCTGAACGACCGCAGCGTGACACACACATCGAGGACCTCCGCGTCGGGGAGGCCTGGCACCCCCTCCGCCAGGGCGTGCAGGAGCGGCCGGGTCGGTACCGCGAGTTCGCACCAGAGCAAGCCTGTACCACCGCTCACGGCGGCGACGTTGAGTACTTCCACGCGCCGGGCCAACGCGTCACCGACGGCTTCGAGACAACCGGGACGGGCCTTCAGGCGCAGCCAGGCCGTGTGCCCCAGCCTGCAACGCGTCCGGTCGTATTCCGCTGTGAAGTGGACGACTCCCAGGGCCGTCAGGCGCTGGAGTCTGCGGGCGACCGAGCGTTCGTGCTCACCGAGGATGCGCCCGACCTCAGCCACACCGGCCCGGGGATTGATCTGGAAAGCAGCGATGATCCGCTGGTCCATCGCATCAAGCATGTCGGAATCATTCATCAGGACCCCATGATGGCAGGATCTTTATCACGTTAGGAAGGGGTGTTGTCGCAAGCAATCACATGAGACAGACTATTCCGTTGTCACCACCCGTGACGCGCAGTAGGCTGCTTGTACCGCACAGGCCGAACAGGCCGAGAGGACAGCGTGTGTTAGGCGAGAGCACTTCCGCACCAGCAGGCAATCCGGTTTCCTCCCTTCAGTTCCGTACCGTGATGGGTCACTTCTGTACCGGCGTCACGGTGGTCACGGGCATGGGGGCCAAGATGCCGACGGGATTCACCTGTCAGGCCTTCTCCTCCCTCTCCCTCGACCCGCCACGCGTCGTCCTGTGCGTCAGCCGCACCTCGGCCAGTTGGCCCTCCATCAGCGCCGGCGCGTTCTTCTGCGTCAACGTCCTGGCGCAGCGACAGCGGGCGATCAGCGACCGGTTCGCACGGTCCGGCGGCGACAAGTTCCGCGGTGTCGACTGGGATCTGTCCCCCGACGGCGCGCCTCGGCTCGTCGGCGCGTCCGCATGGATCGACTGCCTGGTGCACGCCGAACACGACGGCGGAGACCACGTACTGGTCGTCGGGGAGGTGCGCCGCCTGGTCGCACCGGCCGAGGACCGCCCGCCCCTGCTGTACCACCGCGGCCGCTACGCGTGGCTCCACGACATACCCTGAGCCCGACTTCCCATGGACACGACGGGCTTTGACGTGACTTACCGCTTCGGTGTGTCACACCCTGACGGGCCATGAGCGGCGGCGGGCCCACCGCCCGCCCTTCCTGTCCGTCCTCCGGTGCCGCGGGACCCCCTGGTCCCGCGCGCCCCTCCCGCACCGCCTCGATCACCCTCACCCCATGCCGGGCCCCTCGCACGCGGTCCGGGCATTCCGCAGTCCTGGCCGCAGGACTGTCCCACCCCCCAGAGGAGCACCCAGAATGGCGGAGAACATCGTTGTCGACGTGCCTGCACCGACCGGCGGCGCCCTGACCGGACTCGACGTCTTCGTCGGCGGCCCGATCCAGCATGCCATCCTGAACACCGGGTTCGTCGGAGGCCTGCAGGACGCCATCACCACGGCGATCAACACGGTGAGCGAGCAAGGCGCCACCGTGTTCTCGGCGCATACCGTGGAGAAGTTCGGCGAGCAGACCGCGGCCTTCACTCCTGAGCAGGTCTCGGTACGCGACTTCCGCTGGATGAAGAAGTGCGACGTCTTCGTTCCGATCCTGCCGCTGCTGGACGACGGCACGTTGCGCCGCACCGACGGCACCCACATCGAACTGGGCTGGGCCACCGCGCTCGGACGCCCCATCGTGGTGATCACCAAGCAGCCGTTCGCCGAATCCGCCAGTCACCTGCTCAAGGGGCTCCACCGGGTGGGCGACGTCCAGGTCATCGACTTCGACGACTTCGCACAGAAGCCCTCCCTGCTGATCGACGCCGTCCTCACGGCCACCGAACAACAGCGCGAGGCCATCGTCGCCAGTCTTGTGGCCTGATCCGCCCCCGCGCCCCGCCACCATCCGCCGGACGGAGTGAGAAGTGCGCGACTTGGCCGTACTGGGCCTGCCGATCGCCGACCCCCTCATCGTGGGATCCGGGTTGCTGACGGATCAGGAACGCAACATCCGCCGCCTGCTCGAAAAAGGAGCCGGGGCCGTGGTCACCAAGACCATCCACCCCAGCCCGCCGACCGGCCTGGACGAACGCATCCTGCGCCTGCCCGTCGGCATGCTCAACAGCACCACCTACTCCAAACGCCCCGTCGGCCACTGGCTGGGCGTGCTTCGATCGTTCGCTGAGGACGGTCTGCCCGTCATCGCCTCCGTGCACGCCGACACTCCTGCCGAACTCGCCGACCTTGCCGAGGACGTCGAAGCCACCGGATGCCGGGCGCTGGAGCTGGGCATCTCCTGCCTCAACGAGGAGGACGGCCTGGGCGACGACAACCCCGACCGGGTGTACGACTACACCGCCGAGACCCGGAGCCGCACCCGCGTCCCGCTCGCCGTGAAGCTGGCCATCGGCGAGGGACTGCACGACCGGGTACGCGCGGCCATCGCCGGCGGAGCGGACGCCATCACCGTCAGCGACACCATCGCCGGAGCCGCCGTGGCACCGGGCACCGGCGACCTCGAACTGGGCGGCGTCTACGGCTACTCCGGCCCCGGCATCAAACCACTGGTGCTCGCCGCCATCTGGCAACTACGCCGACGCGGCTTCGACCTGCCGATTCTGGCCAGCGGCGGCGTCACCGGCGGCCGGGACGTGGCCGACTACCTCGCTGTCGGAGCGAACGCGGTCCAGGTCTATACGGCCCTGCACACCGACATGTACGACACCCTCCAGCGCATCCTCGCCGAGTCCCGGGACATCCTGGGTGCCGCCGACCGGCCCCCGTCGCCCGCCGACCACTCACAGGAAGGGGCGCCGGCATGACGACCGACGGCCGCACCGCGCCGCTGCGCCTGACAGACCTGACGAGCACTCAGGTCACCGATGTCGTACGGGGCAGGACGGTGGTGTGGCCCATAGGCGCCGTCGAACAACACGGGCCGCACCTGCCGCTCTCCGTCGACCTGCTCCTCGCCGAGGCGTTCGCCGACGGGATCGCCCGGGAACTGGACGCCTTCACCCTGCCGACGCAGGCCATCGGCGCCCGCTCGTTGCCGCAGAGCGGCGGCGGCCTGTACTTCCCCGGCACCGTGCACGTCACCGGCGGCACACTGATCGCCTTCCTGCGCGAGATACTCACCTCCCTGGTCCAGTTGCCCATGGCCCGCCTGATCGTGGTCAACGGCCACTACGAGAACGAGCCGTTCCTCTTCGAAGCGCTGGACCAAGTACGCCAGCAGGGCCAACTGGACAACACCGAGGTGTTCGCCTTCAGCTGGTGGAGCCTGGTCCGCGACACCTGGACCGATTCCGAGATCACCGAGTTCCCGGGCTGGCACGCCGAGCACGCGGGCCTGACCGAGACCAGCCTGATGATGCACCTGCATCCCGGCCTGGTCACCGACGAACGCCCGGACCACGACCGGCCGCCCCGGGCCGGCGTGTATCTGCATCCCGTCGACGTCGAGCAGATCAGCAACCGCGGCATCCTCTCGTCCACCTCGGGTTCCAGCGCCGCTCTGGGCGAGAAGCTGCTGCGTCATGTCCTCGACGAGGCGGTCGCACTGGTTCGCGAGGGCGAGGGGCTGCTCTTCGCCCAGACCCGCCCCGACCGCCGTACCCGCACCACCCAGCCCGGAGGGAAGCGCCCGTGACCCGGAAGTTCCACCTCGCCTTCATCTTCAACTTCACCCCCGACGACTGGCAGGGCCCCTTCGGTACCGGAGGCTCGCCGTGGGACGGCCGGTTCCATACCGAGGTCGCCCAGGCCCTGGAGCGCGCCTGCTTCGACTATGTGATCGTCGAGGACAAGCTGATGGTCCCGGAGAGCTACGGCGGCACCTCCGAGGCAGCCCTCAAGCAGGCCATGGTGGTCCCCAAGCACGACCCGGTGCCGCTCGCCGTCGCGATGGGCCTGGCCACCACCCGCCTCGGCATCGTGGCCACGCTGTCCACCCTGGCCTACCCGCCGTTCATGACCGCCCGCCTCTCCTCCACCATGGACAGCATGCTCGGCGGACGCTTCGGCTGGAACATCGTCACCAGCGCCGAGGACCTGGCCGCCCAGAACTTCGGTATGGACAAGCTGCCGCCGCGAGATGTCCGGTACACGATGGCCGACGAGTACGTCGAAGTCGTCAAGCAGCTGTTCGCCTCCTGGGACCCGGACGCGGTCGTCCTGGACCGGGAGAACGGCGTCTACGCCGACCACACCAAGGTCCGGCCGATTCACTTCCAGGGCGAGCACTTCAGCGTGCGCGGCCCCCTCAACACGGTTCCCTCCCCCCAGCACCGGCCGGCCTTCGTGCAGGCCGGTGCCTCACCGCGGGGCCGGGCGTTCGCGGCGCGCAACGCCGACTCGGTCATCGCCATCGCCAGCGGCCCCGAAAGCATGCGCGAGTTCCGCGAGGACGTACGGCGCCGCGCGGAGGAGTACGGCCGCGACCCCGACTCGATCAAGGTGCTGTTCTGCGTCACGCCGATGCTCGGCGAGACCGAACAGGACGCCCGCGACAAGCAGGCCCGCATGGTCTCCTCACCACAGTTCATCCAGGACATCCTGGCCCAGGTGTCGGCACTCACCGAGATCGACTTCGCCCAGTTCGACCTGGACAAGCCACTGCCGTGCCAACTGACCACCAACGGTGAACAGGGCACCCTCGACAAATTCCAGCAGTGGGGGAGCGGCAAGACCCTGCGGGAACTCGTCATCGACGGCGCCGGCGGACTCGTCTCCTCCGTCGATCTGGTCGGCACCCCGGACCGGGTCGCCGAGCGGATGGGCGAGGTGATGGAGGAGGTCGGCGGCGACGGCTTCATGCTCACCACCCCGCTGCTCCGGCTCAACCGGCGCTACATCGCCGAGATCGCCGACGGCCTGGCCCCGGCGCTCCGGCAGCGAGGGCTGACCCGCAGCGCCTACACGCCGGGCAACACTTTGCGACAGAACCTCGCGGAATTCTGACCGGCCCCGCCATGCCGACGCCCACCACCCGCCCGCTGACACTCGACCCGGCGGCCCAGGACCTGCTCTTCCGGCGGGCCCGCACGGTCGACCGGTTCACCGACGAGCCGGTCACCGAAGAGGCGATCCGAGCCGTGCACGAGCTGGTGCGCGACGGACCGACCGCGTTCAACCAGCAGCCGTTGCGCATGCTCCTGCTGCGCTCGGCCGAGAGCCGGAGCAGACTCGCGCCTCATCTCTCCCGGGGCAACAGGGAGAAGACCCTGCGAGCGCCACTCACCGCACTGCTCGCGGTGGACATCCGGTTCCACCACAGGCTGCCGCAGCTTTTCCCGGCATATCCCGGAGCAGCGGACCTGTACGCCAAGAATCCCGCACTGCGAGAACGGTCCGCGCTGCTCAACGGCGGTCTCCAGGCGGCGTATTTCCTCATCGGGGTACGCGCGGCCGGGCTGGCGGCCGGACCGATGAGCGGATTCGACGACGAGGGCGTCGACCGGGAATTCTTCCCGGACGGCGACCTCCGCTCACTCCTCGTCGTGAACATCGGCAGACCAGCCGGCCCCCCGCCCCGGCCGCGCGGCCCCCGGCTGTCCTACGACGAGGTCTGTACGACGCTATGACCGCCATGGAACCGTCAGGCTCCCGCCGTATCAGGTCCGCGGCCGGGAGCCGGCCGGAGTCGCGCCGCCCAGCTGCTCGCGGTACCAGTGCCCCCATTTGTCGAGGTCAGCGGTGATGGCGTCCAGGCTGTGCCCGACCTGGGTGAGCGCGTAGTCGACCCGAGGCGGCACCTCACGGTGCACCGTCCGCGACACCAACCCGTCCTCCTCCAGCTCACGCAGCTGGCGTGTCAGCATCCGCTGGGTGACTCCGGGCAGTGCCCGCCGCAATTCACCGAACCGATGTGTACCGGACACCAGCTGCTTCAGAATGGCCAATTTCCAGCGGCCTCCCAAAATCTCCATCGCGAACTCGACAGCACACTGATCGGGTGAATCTTCGACCTTGGAACGCACCGCTGACCTCCATCGGTATACCGAGTGACCCTAGGCCACAGAAAAGACCGTACTTGCGGCCCGGGCCGGTACCTCCAGAAACTGAGAATATGTCACACAAGGAAACGTCGGCAGCGCCGCGCACCCTCGGCGAAACGGCGCGGTCGGCAGAGGTGGAAGAAGTGCCCCCCGCCCACCCGAGGCGCTGGCTGGTGCTCGCCGTGGTCTCCGGCAGCCTGCTGCTGTGTGGCACCGACCTCACGGTGCTGCATGTCGCCGTCCCCCGGATGAGCGAGGAGTTGCAGCCGTCGCCCGCCGAGTTGCTGTGGATCGTCGACGTCTACTCCCTCACGCTCGCCGCCCTGCTGGTCACCTGCGGCACACTCGGCGACCGGATCGGACGGCGCCGCATGGTGCTCAGCGGCTTCTTCACCTTCGGGCTCGCCTCCACGGCCTGCGCCTTCGCCGCGACCACCGGACAGCTGATCGCGGCACGGGCCGCGCTCGGCGTCGGCGCGGCCATGATCATGGCGTCCACGGTGGCGATCATCCGGGTCGTCTTCAGCGACGACCGGGAGCGGGCCGTCGCCATCGGCATCTGGACCGCGGCGCACAGCGTCGGCGCGACCATCGGCCCGCTCGTCGGCGGGCTCGTCACCGAGAAGTGGGGCTGGGGCGCGGTCTTCCTGATCAACGTGCCGGTCATCGTCGTCATCCTGGCGGTCGGCGCCCGGGTCATCCCCGAGTCCCGCAACCCGCTCCCGCGCCGCTGGGACATGGCGAGCGTGGTGCTGTCCGTCCTCGGCCTGGTCGGCGTGGTCTACGCCCTCAAGCAGGCCGGCGAACACGCGGGCGTCAACGCCCCCATCGTCGTCTGCACGGTCGTCGGCGCCGTCTTGCTGTACGTGTTCGTCCGCCGCCAGCGACGCATCCCCGAACCCCTGCTGGACTTCTCCCTGTTCGGCGAACGCCGGTTCACCACCGCCACCCTGTGCGTGATCGGCTGCTTCGGCAGCTACGTCGCCTTGCTGTTCTTCCTCACCCAGTGGCTCCAGCAGGTCGGCGAGTACTCCCCGCTGCGCGCCGGACTCGCGCTCATGCCGCTGGCCGGCGCCAACGCGGTCGGCGCGGTGACAGCGCCGTGGGCCGCCAACCGCTGGGGCAACCGCTGGTCGCTCACCGCCGCCCTCGCGTTGTTCGCCGTCGCCATGGCCACCATCGCCGCCACCGGAGACACCGGCCACTACGCAGTACTGCTCGCCCCGCTGATCTGCGCGGGCTACGGCGCCGGCATTGTCATGACCCTCGGCGCCGACTCCATCATGAGCGCGGCCCAGCCCGAGCGGTCCGGCGAGGCCGCCGCCATTCAGGAGACCTCCTTCGAACTCGGCGCGGGGCTCGGCGTAGCCGTCCTCGGCACCGTCCTGACCGCTGCCTACCGAGCGAGCCTGCCCACGGTCCCTGGCCTCGGCGGCAGCGACCGAGCCACGGCCGAGGAGTCCTTCTCGGCGATGGAGGGACTGATCCCACACCTTCCGGGCCGCACCGCCGGAGCCCTGTTGCATGCCGGACAGCACGCCTACGACCGAGGCTTCACCGCCGTCACCGCCATCGCCGCGATCGGCCTCGCCGGCACCGCCACGCTGGCAGCCCTCCTACTGCGCCCGCGCTCTGCGGAGAAATGACCCGCCAGGCGGCGGGGTACACCCACGGGTCGACACCGGGTTCTGTCTCCGTTGTCAGCGCCGCGGCCAGATGAGGACGGCGGCGAGATGGAGTGCCGCCTGGTAAGCGATCGCGAGTTCGCCGGGCCGTACGGCCGCGCCATTCCTTGAGGCGGTTGATGCACCGTTAGACGTTGTCGCACTGCTTGAAGGCATCCGCCGTGAAGCCGGACGGGTGGCCGCCTTGACGGCCCCGGCGCAGACGGGGGCCGAGCTGGTCCGCCGCCCGCCTGGAGGGAGCCAGACTCAAGAAGGCCGAAGCAGTGTTCAAGGAGGACTTCTCCGACGTCCGTGTCCACACGGACATGGTGGCTCAGCGGACGGCGGAGAACCTTCTCGGCCGGGGGTGTCTCAAGATCTACGGACCGGGAGAAGACCACGCACTGGTCCGAGGAGAACACCTAGCCGTCGGCGTCGGCGTCGGCGTCGGCGAAGGCCAGACCCACATGGCGGCCGGGGCCGCAGCCGTTCTGTCTGGCGGTCCCGGCGACGACTAGGAGGCCGGGGCGCGTGACGGCGAGCACCCTCGGCCTCGACGTACCGTTCGCCCATGAACGAGAACTGGTTCGAGGTGGACGAGGGCGAGTTGAGCCCCACACACACTACCCTGGTGAGTATCGTCCGCGAGTCCGCACGAGGGTGGCCCGAATGCCCGCCCCACGCGACTGCTGTGCTCGTCTTTCCCGCCGACGAGGAAGGGGAAGAGGAAGCGCGCACGCCTCGCGACGCCTACGGCGCCGCGTGGGACGAGGTGTTCGCCGCCGGGCAGGCGGTTCTCACGCTGATCGCGGAGCTCAGGCACCGGGACCAGAAGCTGGTCGTCATGACGCTGGGTGCGACCGTGGCCGGCGACCGCCTCTTCTGCAGCGAGCGGAACAGCAGCACATGCCACCCCGAGCCGAGCACGGACATCGAGCCGCTGGAGGCGACCGGGTCGCCCGAGGAGCTGGGCAGGATCGCCGCCGACTGGTTCGAGGAGATCGTCAGCCGTTCCATGATCGAGCTGGGCCGTAAGCCCTGGCCGCGCTCCTTCGTTCCGAAAGGTACCCTCCTTCCCTCTGGTCACCGCTGGGTGCGGAACCCGTGACGCGCTACGGAGATGGGCGGCCGGCCGTCCGCACGGTCACTCTTCCTCCAAACCCCTCTCGAAGCCCTCGAACAGAGCCTCCGATTCAGCCATGGACTCAGCTTGCGCCTCGGCCTCAGCCTCGGCCTGCGCTTCCGCCTCGGCATCGCCGCCGACGTCCGCACCGCTCTCGGCCGTCTGCCGGAGCCAGAGCCGACCGCCCTCACGCATCTTCGCGCCCGACGCCTCGAACTGCTCCAGCTCGCGACCCTCCTGGCACGGGGTGCACACGCTCACTTCCGCTGTCCTTGCGGAAGTAGCTTAGGATCGCCGTCTCCGTGCCGGTCTGAATGATCGCCGTGAAGGCCGTGCCGGGGCCCTTCCAGCCCGAGAACGCCGAGACCAGCCGCAGGTGCGCTGGAGGAGACTGGCAAGAACTCGGTCAGCCCCTGGACGAGTCCGAGGACGAGGGACTCAAACCAAGACATGGAGGTGAGCCGTACGTCCGGCGCGGGCGCGAGTTCAGGCTGCCGTCGGTCCCGAGACGTTCCATCCCGGGGCCTGGGCATGGGCCTTCAGGTCTTCGTGGCGCACCGGGTCGCCGCAGGTGCGGCAGGTGACCTGCGGCACCAGTTCGCTGCCGCAGGAGTGCTCCACCATCATCGGCAGGTCGATGCCCCCGCGCACATGCCGGTCGCCCCAGTCCTTGAGGGCCATCAGGACCGGCTCCAGTTCGAGGCCCGCCTCGGTCGGCCGGTACTCGAAGCGCTGCGGGCGCTCGCTGTAGGCGTGCTTCGTGAGGACCCCGGCGTCCATGAGCCGGCGCAGCCGGGTGGCCAGGACGTCACGGGGGGCGCCGATGTTGCGTACGAGCTGGTCGAAGCGGCCGTTGCCCAGGCACGCCTCGCGCAGGACCAGCAGGGAGTACTTCTCGCCGACCACCGCGAGGGCGTCGGCGATGGAGCAGGGGCGCGGTTCTTTGCGGACGGCCATGCGGGCCAGTCTAGGGCTCCCGGGCGGGCGTGCACCCCAGCGGGTTTGTTTTTCCAACCGAGAAGGCTATGGTGGGTCCAGATTTCCTACTCACCGGTAATCGCCCGTGGACCTGGGCGACCGGTCGACGCGCGCCGGTCCCCGGCCGGCGGTCAAGGAGGCCCGCACCATGCGAGACGCAGTCATCGTCGAAGCAGTACGCACCCCCATCGGCAAGGGCAAGCCGAACGGCGCCCTCGCCCACGTCCACCCCGTGCAGCTCCTCGCCCACACCCTGCGCACCCTGGTCGAGCGGTCCGGTGTCGACCCGGCGCTGATCGACGACGTCATCGGCGGCGCCGTCGACCAGGTCGGCGAGCAGGCCATGAACACCACCCGGTACGCGGCCCTCGCCGCCGGACTGCCCGAGACGGTCCCCGCGACCACCGTGGACCGCCAGTGCGGCTCCTCCCAGCAGGCCGTGCACTTCGCCGCGCAGGGAGTCATCGCCGGCGCCTACGACCTGGTCGTGGCCTGCGGGGTGGAATCCATGAGCCGGGTACCGATGTGGTCCAACGTGCCCGCCGGCACCGACCCGTTCGGACCCGGAATCGCCGAACGCTACCCGGAGGGGCTGGTCCCGCAGGGCGTCAGCGCCGAACTGATCGCCGCCAAGTGGTCGCTGTCCCGGGCGCGGATGGACGAGTTCGCCGTCTCCTCCCACCGCAAGGCCGCCGCCGCGTGGGAGGCCGGCCTGTTCGACGCCGAGGTCGCGCCGCTGGACGGCGTCGCCCGCGACGAGTGCGTACGGCCCGGCAGCACCCCGGAGATCCTCGCCGGACTCAAGCCCGCCTATTACGACGCCGCCTTCGCCGAGCGCTTCCCCCAGATCGAGTGGAACGTCACCGCCGGCAACACCAGCCCCGTCAACGATGGCGCTTCCGCCGTACTGATCACCTCAGGCGACACCGCGGCCCGCCTCGGCCTGCGCCCGCTGGCCCGGCTGCACAGCTTCGCCGTCACCGGCTCCGACCCGCTGCTGATGCTCACCGGCGTCGTCCCGGCCACCGAGAAGGTGCTGCACCGGGCCGGGCTGCGGCTCTCGGACATCGATCTGTTCGAGGTGAACGAGGCGTTCGCCAGCGTGGTCCTGGCCTGGCAGCAGGAGACCGGCGCCGACCTCGCCCGGGTCAACGTGCGCGGCGGCGCCCTCGCCCTCGGCCACCCGCTCGGCGCCAGCGGCACCCGCCTGACCACCACCCTGGTCCACGCGATGCGCGAACGCGGTGCCCGCTACGGCCTTCAGACCATGTGCGAGGCGGGCGGCCTGGCCAACGCGATGATCCTGGAAGGCGTCTGACGGGAGGCGGGCGTGCAGGTGGTGACGCTTGCGCCAGGCCACCAGCGTGCCCGCCCGCCAGTGCCGGTACGGCGGCGCCTGCGGGCCGGGTCACGCAAGAACGCGACCGACACCGCCTTCCGCGAGGCTGGCCGCGTCATCCGCACCGTCCAACTGCTGCGCTACCTCTCGGACGCCCCGCCGCGCCGGCGGGTGACCGCCGCGACGGACAAGATCGAGGCATTCAACGGCCTCTCCCATTGGATCGGCTTCGGCAACGGCGGCGTCATCACCGACAACGACCCCGTCGAGCAGGAGAAGACCACGAAATTCAACGCGTTGCTCACCAATGCAGTGATCTTCCACAACGCCTTGGACATCGCCGAGATCGTGCGCCAGCTCCAAGAGGAGGGCTGGGAGATCGACCCCGAGGACCTGGCCCACATCTCGCTGTACCTGTCCGAGCACATTGGCCGCTTCGGCGAATACTCCACCCACGAACTCGGCATTCAGCTCGCGGCGTACGACCCGCACCTGGACGTCGACTTCAGCCCGCTGCGCGGCGACGACCCCGGCACGGACGGATACGGCCAAGCGGCCTGACTCCGCCCCTACCGGGGGCCCACAGCCCGCCCCTAAAACGTAGGACAGCTTCTCAACTGTCCTTTGACCTCCGTAAGCGTCGGCCTTGGTGTTATTCGGCCGTGCGAATGCCGATTCCTCGTTCGAGGGCGCTGATCGCCAGCGTCCGTTCACCGAGGGCTGCTGTCGTTTTGCCGATAACCCGGGGGGCGGACAGGACCATCCCCTGGGCGGGGGCTTCCCCGGGGATGGCACGGGCAGTCAGCGGAACAGGCGGAAGAACCCGCGCACCTGCTTGACCAGCGACTCCGGCTGCTCCAGCGCGGCGAAGTGGCCACCGTGCGGCAGCTCCTCGAACCAGCGCAGGTCGGTGAACCGCAGCTCGGCCTCCCGCCTCGACGGGCGGGTTATGTCGCGTGGGTAGACCGACAGCCCGGATGGCGCGGTCACCTTGTCCCGGAAGTTGGCGAAGCTCTCCCAGTACAGGCGCGCCGACGACGTGGCCGACGCGGTGAACCAATAGACCGAGATCTCGTCGAGGATCGTCTGCCGCGACAACGCGTCCTCGGGATGGCCGTCGTTGTCCGTCCACGCCCAGAACTTCTCGGCGATCCAGGCGGCCTGCCCCGCCGGGGAGTCGGTGAGGCCGTAGCCGAGCGTCTGCGGTCGGGTCGCCTGGATCGCCGAGTACCCACGGCCGGTGCGCTGCATCTCCTTCTCGGCCTCGAGATTCGCCAGCTCCGCGGGCGTCGGGTCGTCGAACGTGCCCGCCGCCACGGATCCCAGGTTCAGGTGCACGCCGGCGACCCGCTCGGGCGCCACCTCGCCCAGCGCCGCGGACACCGCCGAACCCCAGTCACCGCCCTGCGCGCCGTACCGTTCGTAACCCAGCGAGACCATCAACATGTCCCAGGCGCGCGCGGTGCGAGTGATGCCCCACCCGGTCGTCGACGGCTTGTCACTCCAGCCGTACCCGGGCAACGACGGCGCGACCACGTGGAACGCGTCCGCCGGGTCACCGCCGTGCGCGCGCGGGTCGGTCAGCGGGCCGAGAACCTCCAGGAACTCGAGCACCGAACCCGGCCACCCATGCGTGAGCACGAGCGGGAACGCGTCCGGCTCCGGCGAGCGGACGTGCAGGAAGTGGATGCCCAGCCCGTCGATCGTGTCACGGTACTGCGGGAACACGTTCAGCCGCTCGGCGAACCCGAAGTCGTAGTCCTCGGCCCAGCTGCGACACAGCTCCTGCGCATACGCCAGCGGCAGACCCTGTGACCAGTCGTCCACCGGCTCGGGCTCGGGCCACCGTGTCCGTCGCAATCGTTCACGCAGGTCCCCGATCTCGGCTTCGGTGAGGCTGACCTCGAATGGCTCGGCGGACATGGCAAGGCTCCTTACTGGTCGAGGCGTTATCGGATCAGATGCAGGTGGACCGTCATCGCGGGCTCCCACGCGTGGCATCGGGTTCGGGGCGGCGATCGGCGGTAGGGCGCCGGGTCAGGCTGAGGACGAGTCCGGCCAGGGGGAGTGCCGCGAGCACAGCGAGGGCCACCGGCACCGGCACGATGCCGGACAGACCCGCGACAGCGGCCGGACCGATCCCGCCACCCAGGGCGTTCATGAAGTTGAACAGGCCCTGTGCGGTGTCGCGGTCGTCCGCGGCGACCAGGTCCGGCGCGAGGCTCACCAGTACGGCTTGGGCGCCGGCGAACCCGCACACGGTCAATGCCGTGCCGGCGACGATCGGGATCGGCCCGGTAAAGAACGCGACCACGAGCACGCCGACGACGGTGAGTGCGGCAAGCCCGGCCGACACCTGCCAGCCGGTGAACCGGTCGGTCAAGGTGCCGACCAGCCGCCCGGCCAGGATCGAGCAGGCGGCGGCCGGGACCAAGAGCACACCGGCTTCCAGGGGGCCACCGCCCGTGGCCTGCTCGATCAGGGACGGGGCGCGGAACAGCACCCCGTAGTAGCCGGCGAAGACGGTCCCGCCGATGAGCCCGGCCGCCAGGAAGCCGCGGGACGCGATCACCCGCCGAGGCACGAACCCGTCGGGCGTGCTTCGCACGCGCCACCACAGTCCCACGGCGGCGAGCGCCCCGGCGGCAGCCACGACGAGCGTGACCGGAGCGGGCAGGCCGACCGAGTGTGCCTGCAGCAACGTGATCAAGGAGCCGGCGAGTACCGACAGCACGGCCGCGCCGACGATATCGAGTCGCCCGGTCGAGCCGTCTCGCTCGCCGCTGCCGCTGCCGCTCCGCGTCAGCGCGCGCCTACTCGGCAATGCGGCCAGCAGGAGAGGCAGCGCGAGGACCGGGATCGCGAGTACGGCACGCCACCCGAGCCATGCGGTCACCGCCCCGCCCAACAGCGTCCCGCACCCCGACGCCGTCGCACTGGCGGCCGCGATGATTCCCAGGGCGCGGATCCGTTGCCGCCTGGGAAGGGCGGTGGCCGCGGCAAAGACGGCGATCACGGTCGCGCCCGCCCCGGCGCCGCCGATCAGTCGGCCGACGATCACGACGGACAGTGTCGGCCCGGCTCCGGCGAGCGCGGAGCCCGCGGTGAGCGCCACGACCCCGGCGACGAGGACCTGGAAGGGGCTCCAGCGGACCAGCAGCCGACCCGCGACTGGCATCGCGAGCGCGGAGGTCAGCGACCATGCGGCGAGAATCCATGCGGTGGCCCCGAACGGCACCGCGAGTGCGCGGCCGACGGCTGGCAGGGCCACCGACGGCGCTCCCAGTGCCACGTACATCGGCAGCACCAGCATCCCCAAGGTCAGCCCCAGCCGACGCCCGTCCGGGGCGTCGGTTCGCTCCGGTGCTGTGGCCTCTCCAGATGGCATCGCCTGCGGCATCGTCCCCTGCCGAGTATGGTGTGACATGCTAGACCTCCTTTACGTGTAACATTACGGGGCAGTGAGGAGACACGTCAAATGCAGGATGCGTATTACAACCCATTGGTGGTTCAGACGGCCGTCGACCTGGCCAACACCTTGAGACCGATCAAGGGAGAGGACGCACTCGAGACCGTGGAGCAGCTCCGGGACTTCCTTGACGGCCATCCCGCGGCTGTGCCTCCGAGTTCGGCCGCGAACCAAGGGACCGGTCCGCGGTATCTCACCCGAGCCGACCTGGCGGAAGTCCGCGCGTTGCGCGAGATGGTGCGTGAGGTGCTCGAACGAGCGAACGCGGACGCGGTTGAAGCTGCGGCTCTGATCAACGACGGTCTGCGTCGCAGCCGCGCCACCCCGGTACTGCGCCACGAGGACGACCGCTGGTGGACCGAGGTGACCTCCGACACCGACCGCTGCGCGGCGCACCTTGCCGCGACTATGCTCAGCGCACTGGCCTCCGTGATCGCCACGCTCGGTCCCGCCCGTCTCGGCGTATGTGCCGGGCCGACCTGCCGGGCCACTTTCGTGGACCTCTCACGCAACGGCTCGAAGCAGTACTGCACCCGAACCTGCGCACACCGGGCCAGCGTCGCGGCCTACCGGAGCCGGCGCAGCCCGCGTTGAGCGCCGGCACCTGCCCCTGCCAGACCGGCTGCGGAGTTTCGTCCGAGCCCGCCCTCGACGAACTCGTCCGGACATCCGAGGACGTTCCTCACGATGTGCCGCCGAGGCCAAGGGCAGCAAGGGCGGGCGCCGCCCCGAGGTCCCGGCCGACAGACGTCGAAGACATACGCGCCGCGTACCTGGGCGGCTCGATCGCAGCCCTCGCCCGTGCCCACGGCGTCAGCCGTGGCGCGATCCGCGTCGGTCAATGAGCCTTTTCCAACCTCAGTTTGAGCATGTCAGGTGCAGCGTGAGGACGGCCTGGACGAGGCTGGTGATACGGCTGGTAGAGCATCGCAGTTTGCGCATGAGCCGCCAGGTTTTGAGGGTGGCTATGGCCTGTTCGACGAGTGCACGGATCTTCGCGTGTGAGCAGTTGACGGCCGCTGACCAGGGGAGAGAGTCTCCCAGCGCCCCCAGTAGGGAACTCGCACAGTGCCGTCGGCACCCCGGTAGCCCTTGTCGGCCCAGCATTCCACTCCGGCCCCCGCCAGGGCGCCGATGATGCCGTGAGTTCGCGCGGCCTTGATGTCGTGGACAGATCCGGGCAGCGCGGGCGAGGCCCACAGCAACCGTCCCGCCGGGTCGGCGATCACCTGCACGTTCATGCCGTGCTTCTTGTGTTTCCCGGAGTAGAAGGGTCGGTCGCCGGCGATCCGGTCGATCGGCAGCAACGTACCGTCCAGGATCACGAACGCCTTGCCGGAGGCTGCCCTCACCGCCTCGGCGAGGGTTGGAGCCAGAGCGGCCAGGATGTCGACGGCCTCGGCGATGTATCGGTAGGCGGTGGTGGTGCCCACGCCGAATCCGGCGGCGAGCCGGGCGTAGGTATGGCCGCATCGTAGATGAGCCAGCACGAGCAGCGCCTGCCGTCCGGCGGCCGGCCGGCGCCATCGTGTCCCTTGCGCAAGACGACGTGCGGTCAGCTCACGGGCGAGGAAGCGCAGAGCGGAGGTGGACAGATCGACCCCGGCTGGGTAGACGAGCATGCGGAAGCTCCTGGCAGGATGGCTTGGACTCGACACGCACCCGTCTACCAGGAGCTCCTCTACGCCCGGACCCCGCCCTCACCCCAGTGGCCCGCTCCGCACGCAGGTTGAGGAAACCTCAGTGGGTGGTGGCGTGAGGGAGCGCGCGGAAGTGCTCGGCGCCGATCACGAGCGCGGGACGGTGGTCGAAGCGACACCGATCCCCTTCGTGCCCGGCTACCTGCGAGCCGGGCACGAGCTGGATTCGGTCGAACTCGCGGCTCAGGGCCGGATCGGACGCCCCTCCGGTGTGCTCAGCTGTGCTCAGCGAGGAGCGGTATCGGCCGGGGGCCCTGCTCCCAGGAGCGCGAGGAGCCCGGGGAATCTCTTCTCGATGTCCGCGCGTCGTAGTCGGACGCCCTTGCGGTTGCCGTAGTCGATCTCGTCAATGAGACCTGCCTCGCGCAAGACCCGGAAGTGGTGGGTCTGGGTCTGCTTCGAGATCGGAAGGTCGAACGAGTTGCAGCCCCGCTCGCTGTCGCTGCGGTCGGTGGCCAACTCCGTCATCACCGAACGACGGTGCTCGTCGGCGAGGGCACGAAACACCGCACCCAGATCGAGCGCATCGGCCTCCGGGCCGTCCAGGTTCCTCCCGGCCACGCGGCACCTCCTTCAGGTACGACTTGCATCGTACCTGAAGGGCGTGCTTCCCTGATGAGGTACGAAAATGATCGTACCTTGGTCCGGTTGCACCCTCCCGTGCCGCCGCTCCCTCAGAACCGGCCCGGCACTCGCCGGGGACCTGGTCATCGACACTCCGAGAGGTCATCGTCATGAAGAAGCCCGAGGTGCTGATAGTCGGTGCCGGAATCGCAGGGCCCGCACTCGCGTACTGGCTCTCCGGGAATGACTACCGGCCGACGGTCGTCGAACACGCCCGGCAGCTGCGCTCCGGTGGTAGCGCGATCGTCGTGAAGGGGCCCGCGATCCCGGTCGCCGAGCGCATGGGCATCCTCCCGCAACTCCGCGGGCTCGCCACCCGCAATCGGTCGCTGACCCTGCTCGACCCCGGCGGCAGGCGAATCCTGCAACTCCCGCTCACCTCGGACAAGGCGCCGACGGTCGAGGTGACCCGAGCCGACCTGTCCGAGGTGCTCCACCGGTCGGCACAGACCGAGGCCGAGTTCTTGTTCGACGACACGGTCACCGCTCTCGACCAGGATGAAGGCGGGGTGGACGTCACCTTCCGGCGGTCCGCGCCACGCCGCTTCGACTTGGTCGTCGGTGCCGACGGGATGCACTCCACCGTACGGCGCCTGGTATTCGGCCCCGAGCGGCAGTTCGCGAGCGACCTGGGCCTGTACGGTGCGACCGTCCCGCTGGAACCCGACGCCGTCGAGGACCCGACCGAGATGACGATGCTGACCGTGCCGAACCGGATGCTGGCCCTCCATCCCTCGCGGACCACCCCGCTCGCGATCTTCACCTTCCGGGCCGCACGGCTGGCGCCTCACGACCGCAAGAACATCGCCCTTCACAAGCAGACCGTGGCCGACGCCTACGCCGACGTGCGGTGGCGGGCACCGGAACTCGTGGCAGCCTTCCTCGACCACCCCGCTCCGTTCTTCGACCCCCTGACCACCGTCAGGGTCCCCTCGTGGTCCCGCGGACGGGTCGTACTGCTCGGGGACGCGGCGGCGGCGACGGCCCTGCTGGGCGACGGGTCCAGCATGGCGATGGCGGGCGCGTACGCCCTCGGAGAAGAGCTCGCCGCCCAATCCGGTGACCACGCCCGCGCCTTCGCCGCCTACGAGTCGCGGCTCCGCCGTGAGGTAGGCCCGCGGCAGCGACGCGTCGGTCTGCTCTCCAGGCTCATGGTGCCCCGCACCCGGCCGGGCCTCGCGGTGCGCAACGCGGTGGGCCGCGCGGTCGGTCGCACGAACCGGATCGCCTCCCGCGAAGCCGCGAACCGGTAGACCGGGTCCGCACCGACCGGTCACCGGTCGGTGCCCAGCTCCGCGGTAGCTCTCAGCCAGGTCGGCGCCGCCATGTCCGACGAGCCCGGCTCGAGTGGCAGGTCATCGCCGATGCGGCAGGTCGACTGCTGTGGGCCTCGCCCACCGTTCCCGGCGCTCGCCACGACATGGGGACTGCCGGCGACCACGCCCCCGCGACGCGGAGGTGAAGTGCTGGACGGACAAGGCTTATCAAGGCGGCGACGGCATCATCCCGGGGGCCCTGCCGCAGCCTGCATCTCAAGCTGCGGCAACGTCGGTATAACAGCACCCACGCCAGGATCCTCTGCCTCGGCGAGCAAGCCATGGCCGCCCTGAAGGGCTGGTGCCTCCACCGGAAACTCCGCTGTAGCACCAACCGAGTCAGCGCCACCGTGAAGACCATCCCCGCCCTTCGTCACGCCTCAACCTGAGGTTGGAAAAAGCTCATTGTCAGTGGCAGGGCCTATGGTGCCGGGACATCGAATTTGGGGGCGGTTTCGTGGGCGACGAGGCTTCGGTCGTCGAGTTGATGCGGGCGATGGGGTTGTCGCCGGAAGTCGTCGAGCGGGTGTCGCGGCTGTGGGGAAAGTCGGCCGCGCGCAATGGTGGGCGGACACATCTCTTGCTGGGGCATCTGCTGGACACGGCTGCTGTGGCGGGGGTGATGTGGGACCGGTACGTGTCGGCAGCATTCCGGCGGCGGCTGGATGAGATCAGCGGTGGCCGGGGGCGGTTGTGGTTCATGTGGGTGTGCGGCATTCATGACTGCGGGAAGGCGTGCCCGGCGTTTCAGGCGATGGATGCGGCCGAGGCCGCGCCGGTGTTGGCAGCGGGGCTGTCTTGGGGGCGGCTGTCGGCGGCTCCGAACAAACGGTGGCGTCATGACATGGCTGGAGCTGTCATGTTGCGGCCCCGGCTGGTGATGGAGTGGGGTGAGGAGGAGGCTGCCAGTTGGGTGTGGCCGCTGGTCGCCGGACACCACGGCACGTTTCCGCCGGCCGGTGCCCTCGACCCGCCGCGCGGGGCTCAGGGCCGGGGCGCTGCCTGGGAGGAGGTGCAGCGGGCGGTCGTGGATGTCTTCACCCGTGCCGTCGGGTTCGAGGGCCTGTCGGATGCGCGGCCGGTGGGCGCCTTGCGGAAGGCCGAGCAGCTGGCGTTGTCGGGTCTGGTCGTCATGGCGGACTGGATCGCCAGCGACAGCAGCCAGTTCCTTGGTCTGGCGGATGCCGGTCTGATCTCTTTCGCTGAGTCGCGGCGCCGTGCGGAAGCGGCTTGGAGTCGGCTTCGTTTGCGCGGCGGTTGGCGGGATCTGCCGTTGCCGGAGGATCCGTTGGAGCCGCTGATCGACCGGCTGGGTGTCACGCCGCGGGCGTCGCAGCAGGAGTTGGTGGAGCGGGCATGGTCGGTGCCGGTGCCGGGGCTGTTGGTGGCGGAGGCTCCCATGGGGGAGGGGAAGACGAAGGCTGCTCTTGCGGCCGCCGAGGTCTTGGCGGCGCGGTTCGGCCTGGACGGGGTGTTCGTGGCGATGCCGACCCAGGCGACGAGCGATCCGATGTATGAGCAGGTGCTGCGGTGGGTGAGTACTTTCGATCCGGAGCTGGAGTCCCAGGTCGCTCTTCTGCACGGCCGCCGCCGGTTCAATGCGTGGTGGCGGGCCGTCTGGGACGGGAAGCCTCGCCCGGAGGGTGACGGCGAGGGTTGCGGATGTGAGAGCGGGGGCGGCCGCAGCGATGTGGAGTGGGCTGACGATGACTTCGGTGCGATCGGCGAGGACGCCGATTACGGCATGGCGCCCTCTCCGTCTCCGGCGGATCCGGTGGCCGACGACAGGGCGAACGGTCCGGCGTACTGGTTCCTGGGTGACAAGCGTGGCCTGCTCACCGCTTTCGCGGTGGGCACGGTCGACCATCTTCTGCACGCGGCGACCCGTACCCGGCATGTGATGCTCCGGTTCGCCGGGCTGGCCGGGAAGGTTGTCGTTGTGGACGAGGTGCATGCCGCGGACGTCTATATGCGGCAGTTCCTCGTCGAGGCGCTGCGCTGGCTGGGGCAGGCAGGGGTGCCCGTGGTGCTGTTGTCCGCGACGCTGCCGCCCGCTCAGCGGCAGCGGTTCGTCGACGCTTACCTGTCCGGCGCGCTCAGCACGGCAGATGTGCATCAGCCGGTGCCGGAGCCGGCCGGGTACCCGTGCGTGACGGTGGCCTATGGAGTCGATGGGCGGGCCGTTGCCGACACGTCCCGTCAGGTGGTGCGGTCCTGGCGGGAGTCGATGCCGGTGCGGGTGGCCTGGCTGCCGGATACGGACCTTGAAGGAGCGCGGGTCGCTGCGGCGGTACGCGAGGCCGTCGCCGGGGGAGGGGTTGCGCTGGTGGTGGTCAACCAGGTCGGCCGGGCTCAGGCGATCTACCGTGCTCTGCGGGAGGGAGGCTTCGACGGTGACCTGCACCTGTTGCATGCTCGGCTGTGTGCGGCGCACCGTGCGGAGCGGACAGCGCAGTGCTTGCGTGTGATGGGGCCGCGGGCCGGTGATGAACGGCCCGAGCGCATGGTCGTGGTCGCTACTCAGCTTGCCGAGCAGTCCTTCGACGTGGACGCCGATGTGCTGTTCACCGACTTGGCGCCCGTGGACCTGCTGTTGCAGCGCATCGGCCGACTGCACCGTCACAGCGGTACCCGTCGTCCGGCTGCGCACCGGGTGCCCCGTGTGGTGGTCACCGGTGTGGCGTCCGGACGGGTCGGGGTGCCGCGGTTTCTGCGTGCCTCGGAGCTGATCTACGGCCGGTGGTCGCTGCTGCGGGCGGCTGCTCTGATCGAGGACGCCGCGGGCGCTCTCGCGGCGTCGGGCGCGGGCGGGTGGGCGGGGCCGGGCTGGAGCATTCCGGCTGACGTACCGGGGCTGGTGGCACGGGCCTATGAGGAGGCCGAGGTCTGCCCGGGGGGCTGGGACGAGGCCGCCGCGTGGCAGGAGTGGCAGACGAAAGAGCGGAAGCGGGAGAAGAACGCCGAGGAGTATCTGCTGTGCCGTCGCCGGGAGTGGGCCTTCCCGACGTTGGAGGGGCTGCATTACGCCGGCAGCCGGGCGGCTTCCGAGGAACAGCTCGATGCTGTGGTGCGCGACGGCGACCCCTCCGTCGAAGTGGTGGTCGTCCGGCGGGCTTCGGGCGGGTACCGAGCCGTTGACGGGACCTGGCTGGGGGTGCACGGTGAGGTGGACGACGACGAGGTGACCGACCGGCTGATGGGCGGCACGCTGCGTCTGCCTCCGCGCCTCACGGCCGCTTCCTTGGCCGAGCTGGGCCCGCTACCCGGGTGGGCCGGCAGGCCCTGGCTCCGTTACCGTCTGGCGCTCGTGCTGGAGGAGGACGGCACAAGGCTGCTGGGTGCGGACCGGGTGTCGTATCACGATGTGTTGGGGCTCGTCATCGCGCGAGGGGCGGGGTGAGGCGGCTGTGGAGCCGCGCCGGTGCCGCGTCACCCCGCGCGTGCGGGGACAGATCCTCGCGCTGAGCGAAGTACCAAACGGGAACACCCCCGGGCCTCGGGGAGGGCTCCGGCTCCACGAGCCGTGCGCATAGTACCCGCTCGGGCCAAAGATGCGGTGCCTCTTGGCATATTTCCCTGGGTTCACCTGATCCGCTTGAAATACCAAACGTTGCCGTGCCACGCTGTCGGCGACCGGGTACGGGCCAACTTATCCGCATGTCAGTCGAGTTGACCCACAGGTCAACGCGTCCTGCGGGACGTGGGGAGGGGTTGGTACGTGCAGTACATGGAGGGGGGAACCGCCATGACCGACGAGGGAGACCTCGTTCACGGCGTGTGGCTCAGGACCGTCACACGGGACGGTGTGCAGCGATCTGCTGGTCTGCTGGATGTGGTGTCCGGGGCTCACGCCGTCCGTCGTCTTGAGCTGCCGGTGCACACGATGCTGCCGGTGGTGCTCCGGCAGCTGCTGCTGCCCGTGGTGATCGACGCCTTGGGGCCGCCCGCGACCCGGCAGGAATGGGGCGAGCGGTTCCACCGTGGCCGCTTCTCGCCGGACGAGCAGGAGCGTCTTGCGCACTACCTGGGGCCCCGCTACGGGGACCGGTTCCGCATGTTCGACGCGGAGCGTCCGTTCGCCCAGGTTGCCGGTCTGCAGGCGCTGAACGGGGAGACGAAGACGGCCGCTCAGCTGGTGCCGTCTGTGGCGTCGGGGAATAACGTGCCCTTGTTCAGCGCGCTCAGTGAGGCCGACGAGCTGCTGTTGACGCCGGGGGAGGCGGTGCTGTGGCTGCTGCACGCGCAGTGCTGGGACACGGCGTCGATCAAGACCGGAGCGGTGGGGGATCCGCAGGCGAAGAACGGGAAGACGACGGGCAATCCGACGGGGCCGCTCGGTCAGCTCGGGGTGACCGTGCCCACTGGGAGGACGCTGTACGAGACGCTGCTGCTGAACACGCCGATCATGCACGATGGGCTTGAGCCGGGGGACCGGCCGCAGTGGGCGTGGGACGAGCGCCCGGCCGCGTCGGGATGCGCGTCGCCGGCTGGGGCCGCTTGGTCCGAGCGTCATGCGACGGGGCTGCTGGACCTGCTGACCTTCCAGGCCCGCAGGATCCGCCTGATCGCCTGTGAGACGGAGCAGGGGTTGCGGGTGCATCGGGCGATCGTGTCGGCCGGCGACCGGCTGGTGCAGGCTCCTGAGACCGAGCCGCACACGGCGTGGCAGCACACCGCGAAGCCGAAGAAGGGACAGCCCCACCGGCGGCCCCGCCGGCTCGCCTCGGGCCGCGCCGCCTGGCAGGGCCTGGGGACGCTTCTGGCGATGACCTTGCCGGTGGAGAGCGACGGCCCCTACACCTCGCTGCTGCTGCGCCAGATCGGAGACCTGCGGCACGACGGTGTGCTGTCCGGGCAGTATCCGCTGGGCGTGGAGACGTCGGCGCTCGAGTACGGCACGCAGTCCGCGGTGGTCGAGAACGCCATCGGTGACGAGCTGCCTCTGCCGGTGCAGGCCCTGCTCGCCGAGGACGCCGATCTGCGTGAAGTCGTTCTGGACTGCGTGACGCAGGCGGATCAGGTCGCCCGGGCCCTGGACGGTCTCCACAACGACCTGCGGCGTGCCGCCGGGGGTGATCCGCTGCCCCGCGACAAGGGGAGCCGGCCGTCCGCGCAGTTCCTGCACTCCCTCGACGGGACGATGCGGCGTCTGCTCGCCGGACTGCGGAACGTCGATGTGGACGACGAGGAGATCCTGGACCGCGCGCAGCTCGCGTGGGAGCAGTGTGTGCAGATCGCTGCCGACCGGGAGGCCGGTTTTCTGCTCGCGGCGGTTCCGCCGCGAGCTGTGGTGGGGCGCACGGTGAAGAAGGGCGACAAGGAGTTCGTCTACCGCAGTGGTAAGGCCATCGGCGTCTTCCGGAAGACCCTTGCCGGCGTTCTGCCGCTGGCCGCCGAGGAGCGCCGGGTCAAGTACGAGGAGGTGGCCGGGGTATGACGACCAGCAGTGGTTCTCGCGTCCGTTCTGCGGCAGACCGGACCTGGCTGTTCTTCTGGGAGGAGGCTGCCCAGGACTGGCAGCGCGGGCGCGAGGAGCAGCGGCGCGCGAACTTCTCCGAGTACGTCGTGCGGAGCCTGCGGGCCGCGCGTGAGGGCGTCGGGCGGGAAGCCGGCACCGTTGCGTCCATGCGCTTCCTTCATCGTGTCCCTCTGCAGGAGGGCGGCGTGGAGAGTCTGCCGGGCCGGTACATCGCGGAGCACCACACGCTCACCTTGTTCGGGCTGCACCAGCATGCGGCGTCCGAGCCCGTTCACCGGCAGGGTGCCGGTCTGGGCGGCGCCTGCCTGCTGCTGCGTGGCAGCGGGGTGATGGCGGAGAGCGCTGTGGAGCGGCGGCTGGTGGCGGCCGCGACCGCCCAGGACCTCGACGAGTTGGTGCAGCACCTTCTGCGGCTCGTGCCGCTTTTGCGGCAGGCGGGTATCGGTCTGGACTACACGCGTCTGTTCGGTGAGCTGGCCCGGTGGGACGATCCGGGCAGGAACCGTGTGGTGCGGTCCTGGGGCCTGCAGTACACCGATCCCGGCGCACCGGACGAGGCCGACGAGGAGCTCGGCGCTGGGGAACGGGCGCCGTACTGGATGACGTTCGACCCGGTCAGCGCGGGTGCCGGGGCTGAGCTGGCCGCGTTGCGTTCGGGTACCGGCCGCGAGCCGGGCACGGTCGCTGCGATGTGGCCGTTCCACCGCACCCGCATGGCGTCCGAGTGGCGGAACAAGGGTTCCCTCACCCGGGACCTGGCGGCCGAACACACCGCGCTCACCCTCTTTGCCCGCCACCAGCAGTCGCACAGCCGCCCGATGCACGTCGCCGGGAACAGTCCGGGTACGGCTGCCGGCCTCCTCGCCGGAAAGGCCGCCCCGGGCAGCGAGGGACGGGCTGGCACCGCAGCACTGGAGCGGCGCTTCGGCGTTCTGCTCACCTCCGCCGACGCCGACGAACTCGCCATGCACCTGCGGTCCTTCGTCCCGCTGCTGAGCCAGGCCGGAGTCGGACTCGACTACGACCTGCTCCGCGCGGCTCTGCGGAGCTGGGACGACCCCCGCCGCCCGGACGCCGCCACCGAATGGCGCCGGCGGTGGGACCGCGACTTCCACATCGCCGCGACTTCCTGACCCCACCGAACGAACCAGCCGGCCACGGCGCCGGATTCCCCGGCCCGCCGGCCAAGCCGAAGCGTTCCGTTGACGCCCCGTTCCCGGGGCACCCCATGCCTTCAAGGAGCCACACCATGAGCAAACCCACCCTCTTCGTCGAGGTCCACATCCTGCAGAGCCTGCCGCCGTCCAACGTGAACCGGGACGACTCCGGCACCCCCAAGCAGGCCGTCTACGGCGGCGCCCGCCGGGCCCGCGTCTCCTCCCAGGCGTGGAAGCGGGCCGCCCGCACCGAGTACGCCCGGCACATGCCGGAGGCCGACCGGGCCACTCGCACCAAGCGGATCGCCACCCTGCTCACCGAGCGCCTGGCCCGCCCGGCCGCCGAGGGCGGCGCCGGCCTCACCGGCGAGCAGGCCGGCCGTCTCGCCGCCGCCCTGCTCGAGCCGCTCGGCGTCACCAAGTCCGCCAAAAAGGAGGACCAGTCCGCTTACCTGCTGTTCTTCGGCAAGAAGCAGCTCGACGCCCTGGTCCGGCTCCTTGACGGCCGGGCCGCCGAACTCGCCGCCCTGGCCGACGACGACCTCAAGAACGAGGTGAAGCAGCTCCCCGTCGTCCAGACGCTGTCCACCGGCCACCCGGCCGAGATCGCCCTGTTCGGCCGCATGGTCGCCGATCTGCCCGCCCTCAACGTGGACGCCGCCGTCCAGGTCGCGCACGCCCTGTCCACCCACGCCGTGCGCACCGAGTTCGACTACTACACCGCAGTCGACGACGAGAACACCGACGACCACGGCGCCGGCATGATCGGCACCGTCGAGTTCAACTCCTCCACCCTGTACCGCTACGCCGTCCTGGGCATGCACCAGCTGTGGGACAACCTCACCGACGCCGAGGAGACCCGCAGCACGGCGGTCCGGTTCATCGACGCGTTCGCCCGGTCCATGCCGACCGGGCACCAGAACTCCTTCGCCCACCGCACCCTGCCCCACCTGGTACTGCTGACCGTCCGCACCGACCAGCCGGTGAACCTTGTCTCCGCCTACGAAGAACCCGTCACCGGCATCACGGGTCTGGCCTCGGAGTCCGTCGTACGCCTCGCCGACGAGCTCAAGGCGGTCGGCGAGACGTGGGGCAACAAGCCGCTGCAGACCCTGGCCGCCTACACCGCCGAAGGCGACAAGATCACCGAGGTGTTCGGCTCCTCCCTGGCCTTCCCCGCCCTGCTCGACTCCGTCGGCGCACTGGTCGGGCAGTGGCTGGCCGGCGGCGAGATCACGACCGCCGAGAAGGCGGAGGCCGACGCCCGATGACCGGCACCGGACACGCCGTCCTCATGCTGCGGCTGGCCGCCCCGCTCCAGTCCTGGGGCGGCCCGTCCCGCTACAACCTCCGTGAGACGCGCCCTGAACCCACCAAGTCCGGCGTCCTCGGCCTCCTCGCCGCCGCCGAGGGCCGCGACCGCGAAACCTCCCTCACCGACCTGATCGGCCTGCAACTCGGCGTCCGGGTGGACCAGCCCGGCACCCTGCTGCGGGACTACCACACCTCCAGCGACTACCGCGGGCTGCCGCTGTTGTCGTCCAAGACCAACGCCAAAGGACAGCAGACCAGGACCGCCCCGCCCAAGTACACCAGCGTCACCCGCCGTTTCTACCTGCAGGACGCTGTCTTCGTCGCCGCTCTCCGCGGCCCGCACACTCTGCTGCACAGCCTGGAACACGCCGTCCGCAACCCCGTCTTCCCTCTGTCTCTGGGCCGCCGCTCCTGCCCGCCCACCGGCCCCGTCAGCCTCGGCCTCCACGCCGACAACTGTCTCGAAGACGTCCTGAAGGAAGTACCGTGGCAGGCGAGCAGCCACCGTCGCCGGCAGGCCCAGGGTGCCACCGTGTCACTGGAGGCCACCGTCGAGGATCCGGCCGGTGACCGGACCGCCGTCGACGTCCCCGACACCTACGACCTCAAGACCGGAACCCGCTTCGCCCGCCGCACCGTCCGCCATCTCTGGGTCACCGTGCCCACCGGCCGCACCGACCGGACAGAGCCCGCGCCGGAGACCACCCCGGCCGGACAGCCCGACCACGACCCGTTCGCCCTTCTGGGCTGGTGACCACATGCCCTACCTGTCGAAAATCGCCCTCAACCCGCGCCGCCGCGCCGCCATGGCCCTGCTCTCCAGCCCCCACCGCCTGCACGCCGCGATCCTGTCCGGGCTGGCCGTGCAGCCGGTCGCCGAGCGAGTCCTGTGGCGCCTGGACACGAACACCCCGCACCGGGCCGAAGTCCTCGTCCTCACCGCAAGCCGCCCCTCCTGGGCCCATCTCGTCGACGACGCAGGCTGGCCCGGAGCCGACGGAGGCGACCCGCTCATCGCCGACTACGCGCCCCTCCTCGACCGTCTCACCGACGGCCGCGAATTCGGGTTCTGTCTCACCGCCAACCCAGTCCAGAGCATCCCCCGGCCCGAACGGCCGAGCGAACAGCAGGCCGCCCGCCTGAAAGAAGGAACCGACAACGGCAGCCGGCACCGCGGCTTCCGCGTCGCCCACCGCACCGCCGACCAGCAACTCGACTGGCTCCTCAAACGGTGCGAACGCCACGGCTTCAGCATCCCCGACGCCACTGCCGCACCACCCGCTCCCGGACTCCAGACCAAGGATCACACCCTGTCAGCCGGACCCGCCGTGACCCTCGTCAGCCGCGACATCCTCCGCTTCCGCAAACACCCCGGCGGCCCCCGCGTCACCCTGTCCACCGCCACCTTCGAAGGACGCCTCCGCGTCATCGACCCCGACGCCCTGCGCACCGCCCTTCTCCACGGCATCGGACCCGCCAAGGGCTACGGCCAGGGGCTGCTCACCCTCGCCCCGCTGCGCACCACCCAGGCAAATCATGGCTGAACCCTGGTGGCGGACCGGACCTCAAGACGTCCACCGGCTCGAAGACCGCATCACCAGCCTCTACGCCGAGCGCTGCCACATCGACCGGGACGACAACGCCATCGTTCTGGTCAACAAGGCACGCACCGTCCACGTCCCGGCTGCCTGGCTCGCCGTCCTCCTCATCGGGCCCGGCAGCCGCATCACCCACCCCGCCGTCACCCTGCTCGCCGACTCCGGCACCGCCGTGTGCTGGGTCGGCGAACAGGGCGTACGCCTGTACGCCGCCGGAACCAGCACCACACGCGGCTCCCAGCTCCAGCTCCGGCAAGCCTGGCTGGTCACCCGCCCCAAGGAACGCGTTGCCGTCGCCCGCAGGATGTACGACATGCGCTTCCCCGGCGAGGAGACCACCGGCCTGACCTTGCAACAACTCCGCGGCCGCGAGGGCACCCGCATCCGACGGCTCTACGCCCAGCACTCCGAGCGCACCGGAGTCCCCTGGACCAAACGCGACTACAAACCAGGCGACGCCTTCGCCGCCGGCGACGATGTGAACCGACTCCTGTCCGCCACAAACTCGGCCCTCTACGGCATCTGCCACGCAGCCATCACCGGCCTGGGCGCCAGCCCCGCACTCGGCTTCGTCCACACCGGCAACGCCCTCTCCTTCGTCATGGACATAGCCGACCTCTACAAAGCCGAATACACCATCCCTCTCGCCTTCGACCTCGCCGCCCAGGGACTCACCTCAGAACGTGACGCACGTACCGCTCTACGGGACGCTGCTGCCCGCGGCAGACTCCTGCCCCGCATCGTCGCCGACATCAAACAACTCCTCGTCCCCGACGACAACGACCTGTCGGACGAGGATCTCGGCGCCCTGTGGGACGACGGCGACACCGTCGTCAGCAGCGGTCGCAACTGGAGCGCCACAGCCCACCTCGACCTCATCCCTCAACCCACCGACCTTGCCTTCCCGGAGACGAGCTCGTGAGCGCAGGGACGACCGTTGTCGTACTCATCGCAGCGCCGCCCGGGCTCCGAGGACACCTCACCCGCTGGTTTGTCGAAGTAGCCGCCGGCGTCTACGTCGGAAGCCCCAACCCACGGATCCGCGACAGCCTTTGGAACGTCCTTTCCAAGCGCATCCACGACGGCCAGGCTGTCATGATCGAACCATCGACCACAGAACAGGGCTGGTCCATCCGAACCGCCGGCCGCGACCGATGGACCCCCGTCGACTTCGACGGGCTTATCCTCATGGCCCGCCCACGCCAGAACGGGCAACCCTGGCGACCCTCGAACGAGGTAAAGGAAAATGGCCTCATCACCTGACTAAGCCGCAGGTCACGAAGTGTCGTCCCCGCGCCCGCGGGGGTAGCTCCCTGATTCATGCACGTACATTATTTTCATGAGGGTCGTCCCCGCGCCCGCGGGGGTAGCTCGACAGGAGACCGCTACCGCGGTCTTGCCGGTCGGTCGTCCCCGCGCCCGCGGGGGTAGCTCCGTCGACGCGCTCCAGACCCGCGCTGTGTCGACGTCGTCCCCGCGCCCGCGGGGGTAGCTCCTTGATGGCGAACACGGGCTCGTGGGAGATCCGGTCGTCCCCGCGCCCGCGGGGGTAGCTCCTCTATCGCCCAGGTCTACACCACGGCGCCGACGTCGTCCCCGCGCCCGCGGGGGTAGCTCGAGGCCGCCGGCGACCAGGACGACACCGAGCGCGTCGTCCCCGCGCCCGCGGGGGTAGCTCCTCGATCTGACCGGGGCCGGGGCCGGGGCCGGGGTCGTCCCCGCGCCCGCGGGGGTAGCTCCGCTCCGCACGCCGGGATGCAGAGTCCGGGCAGGTCGTCCCCGCGCCCGCGGGGGTAGCTCCCTTTCTCCACATACGGATGAATGCCCCCAGGGGTCGTCCCCGCGCCCGCGGGGGTAGCTCGTCTGTGACCTGCGCGTTTGCCGGACTGCGGAGGTCGTCCCCGCGCCCGCGGGGGTAGCTCCCCAGGGGTCCGGGCTTGACCTCTGACAAACGAGTCGTCCCCGCGCCCGCGGGGGTAGCTCCGGAGGGGACTATGCGCTACCACTACGTGCTCAGTCGTCCCCGCGCCCGCGGGGGTAGCTCCCGGAGGGGACTATGCGCTACCACTACGTGCTCGTCGTCCCCGCGCCCGCGGGGGTAGCTCGGAAGTCTGCGCCGGAACTATTTGGGACAGATCGTCGTCCCCGCGCCCGCGGGGGTAGCTCAGACTAGGCAAGAAAAAGGGTGGCCGATGGACGGTCGTCCCCGCGCCCGCGGGGGTAGCTCGCTGATGTAGCGAAGATGATGATGGGCCTAGAAGTCGTCCCCGCGCCCGCGGGGGTAGCTCATCCAGGCGTTCGTGAACCACCTCCAGGGCATCGTCGTCCCCGCGCCCGCGGGGGTAGCTCCACGGACCTTCCCGCCACACCCGGTGCCTCAACGTCGTCCCCGCGCCCGCGGGGGTAGCTCCTGGAGGTAGGTGCGGGGGGAGAGCTCGAGATAGTCGTCCCCGCGCCCGCGGGGGTAGCTCCCCCTTGCCGCCGCGCAGCAGCGCGGCGTCGATGTCGTCCCCGCGCCCGCGGGGGTAGCTCGCCACGTAGAGGAGCTGCTCGGGCATCCACGAGGTCGTCCCCGCGCCCGCGGGGGTAGCTCCGTGTTCTTCCCGCCCGACAGGCCCAGCGGGTCGTCGTCCCCGCGCCCGCGGGGGTAGCTCGACCTGCCGGACGCCGACTGCTCGGCGGTCTTCGTCGTCCCCGCGCCCGCGGGGGTAGCTCCGACGTGTCCACCTCCGCGTTGTGCGGGTCGCCGTCGTCCCCGCGCCCGCGGGGGTAGCTCTTGGACGGCCACCTGCGTGATGGTGGCGCCAGCGTCGTCCCCGCGCCCGCGGGGGTAGCTCAGGCCATGTTCACGTCCAGGCCGACCAGGTAGCGTCGTCCCCGCGCCCGCGGGGGTAGCTCTTCGACGCACCAGGCGACGCCGTCCTCGCCGAAGTCGTCCCCGCGCCCGCGGGGGTAGCTCCCCGCGCTTCGTGAGCTTCCAGTCGGCGCGCACGTCGTCCCCGCGCCCGCGGGGGTAGCTCGTGGTCGGCGTCGACCATGACCAGCACCGTGTCGTCGTCCCCGCGCCCGCGGGGGTAGCTCCCCGACGGCGGCGGCGAGGGATTCGTCGACGGCGTCGTCCCCGCGCCCGCGGGGGTAGCTCCCGAACGGAGGCGATGGGCCCGACGGTGGCGGCGTCGTCCCCGCGCCCGCGGGGGTAGCTCCTGGACCCTGGTGTACGAGGGCTCAGGGGTCTCGTCGTCCCCGCGCCCGCGGGGGTAGCTCCTGTCCACCGCTGCTCACGATGAGGGCCAGGAGGTCGTCCCCGCGCCCGCGGGGGTAGCTCCTCATCGAGAACGCCGTGAAGTTCTCCCCGAAGGTCGTCCCCGCGCCCGCGGGGGTAGCTCGCGAGGACCCGCGCGTCGTCGGCTCGTTCAGGCGTCGTCCCCGCGCCCGCGGGGGTAGCTCCTCGTTACGCTGCCGCAGTGATCGAGCCCTCCTGTCGTCCCCGCGCCCGCGGGGGTAGCTCCTGGCGCTCCGGGAGGGCGGCTATGGCCGTGTAGTCGTCCCCGCGCCCGCGGGGGTAGCTCGAGAGGGTGCGCCACGCCTGGGCCGCCGTGATGGTCGCCCCCGCGCCCGCGGGGGTAGCTCCCTGGTCAACGCGCTTGCCGCCGTCACCACCGAGTCGTCCCCGCGCCCGCGGGGGTAGCTCGCCCGTCGCACCCGCCCTGCCCGGCACGGCCGCGTCGTCCCCGCGCCCGCGGGGGTAGCTCCCTGCGGACCCTGTACGTGATCCTCGTGACGTAGTCGTCCCCGCGCCCGCGGGGGTAGCTCGCCCTGTACGGGGTCACGGATTGGACGGCTGGCGTCGTCCCCGCGCCCGCGGGGGTAGCTCCGCGAAGCCACCGACCGCGCCACCGAGAAGTGAGTCGTCCCCGCGCCCGCGGGGGTAGCTCGGTCTACGTCGGCTGGGACCTCACCAACGGTGAGTCGTCCCCGCGCCCGCGGGGGTAGCTCGGGCTGTCGATTGGCCGCGCCTTTTGGGCACGGGTCGTCCCCGCGCCCGCGGGGGTAGCTCCCCCGCCCTGTCCCTCCATCTGTTCAGCGAGCAGTCGTCCCCGCGCCCGCGGGGGTAGCTCGCGACCAGTAACCGGTCACGCCTGATCATCCCGGTCGTCCCCGCGCCCGCGGGGGTAGCTCCTGGGACTGGCGGTCGGACCCGCGCGAGGACTGGTCGTCCCCGCGCCCGCGGGGGTAGCTCGACCCCTGAGAACGGGCCTGACGGGGCCCAGGGGTCGTCCCCGCGCCCGCGGGGGTAGCTCCGCAGATCCCCGCGCTCTTGGTCGACGCGACCCGTCGTCCCCGCGCCCGCGGGGGTAGCTCCTCGACCACCAGGAGGACCAGATGGGCAAGCGCGTCGTCCCCGCGCCCGCGGGGGTAGCTCGCAGTTCACGGCGACGATGTACGGCACCCTCATGTCGTCCCCGCGCCCGCGGGGGTAGCTCGTAGGACGGGGGCAGTTTCCGGGCGGTCTTCTCGTCGTCCCCGCGCCCGCGGGGGTAGCTCCTCTTCGGTATCGAGTCGGCGCCCGGCACCACTGTCGTCCCCGCGCCCGCGGGGGTAGCTCCCTCCTGGCCGTCAACGGCCGGCCCTCGGTGAGTCGTCCCCGCGCCCGCGGGGGTAGCTCCCCGAGCCAGCTACCAGGGTTCGGGCAGTTGCCGTCGTCCCCGCGCCCACAGGGGTAGCTCGCACTACCAGGAAGGCCCCGGCCCGGACTGGTCGTCGTCCCCGCGCCCGCGGGGGTAGCTCGCCGGGCCGGGGCGCGTACGCCTTCCACAGGGCGTCGTCCCCGCGCCCGCAGGGATGGTCGCTTCGAGGCGGGCGCGCGGCCGATCAGCCCTGACTGTTCCCCGCGGCCGCAGGGATGGTCCGGCTCCTCGGCGGCGCCGCCGTCGACGCCTGGCCTGCTCCCCGCGCCCGGGGGATGGTCCCCGCGAACTCCTGGTCCTCGCGCAGCGCAAGCCCTGTTCCTCGCGTCCGCGGGGGTTGCTCGATGAACCCGCTGATGAAGGTCCGCAAGGCCACGTCGTCCCTGTGCTTGTGGGGGGGGGTCGGGTTGTTGAGGTGGCTGGGCTGGTGGGTTGTCCTGGTATGGGCTGCGGTTGTGGCTGTGTTGCGTGTTGTGTGAGGAGAGGGT
>NZ_JBEYVW010000037.1:0-32704 GCF_040644175.1 Streptomyces sp. NPDC047017
GGGGGGGGGGGGGGGCGGCGGGGGGGGGGCGACACCCCCCCCCCCGCCGCGCCCGGAGGGCTACGCCGGCCCGGGCCCCCGCACCGGAATACTGGTGAACGTCGGCGCCGGCGCCGGGTCCTGGAAGAAGTCGTTCCCCTTGTCGTCCACGACGACGAACGCCGGGAAGTCCTCGACCTCGATCCGCCAGACCGCCTCCATGCCCAGCTCCTCGTACTCCAGGACCTCGACCTTCTTGATGCAGTCCTGGGCGAGCCGCGCCGCGGGACCACCGATGGACCCCAGGTAGAAACCGCCGTGCGCGCCACACGCGTCCGTGACCTGCTTGCTCCGGTTGCCCTTGGCGAGCATCACCTTGGAGCCCCCCGCCGCCTGGAACTGCTCGACGTAGGAGTCCATCCGCCCGGCCGTGGTCGGACCGAAGGAACCGGAGGCGTACCCCTCGGGGGTCTTGGCCGGACCGGCGTAGTAGACCGGGTGGTCCTTGAGGTACTGCGGCATGCCCTCGCCCGCGTCGAGCCGCTCCTTGATCTTGGCGTGCGCGATGTCGCGGGCCACGACCAGCGGACCGGTCAGCGACAGCCGGGTCTTGACCGGGTACCGGGTCAGCTCGGCGAGGATCGACTCCATCGGCTGGTTCAGGTCGATCCGGACGACGTCGCCGTCCGACTCCAGGTGCGCGTCGGTCGTCTCGGGCAGGAACCGGGCCGGGTCGGTCTCCAGCTGCTCCAGGAAGACGCCCTCCGCCGTGATCTTGGCGACCGCCTGGCGGTCGGCCGAGCAGGAGACGGCGATCGCGACCGGGCAGGACGCGCCGTGCCGGGGCAGCCGCACCACGCGCACGTCGTGGCAGAAGTACTTGCCGCCGAACTGCGCGCCGATGCCGATCTTCTGGGTCAGCTCGAAGACCTTCTCCTCCAGCTCCTTGTCCCGGAAGCCGTGACCGGCCGGGGAGCCCTCGGCCGGCAGGGTGTCCAGGTAGTGCGCGGAGGCGTACTTGGCGGTCTTCAGCGCGAACTCGGCCGAGGTGCCGCCGACCACGATCGCCAGGTGGTACGGCGGGCAGGCGGCCGTGCCCAGCGAACGGATCTTCTCCTCCAGGAACTTCATCATGGAGGACTCGTTCAGGACGGCCTTGGTCTCCTGGTACAGGAAGGACTTGTTGGCGCTGCCGCCGCCCTTGGCCATGAACAGGAACTTGTAGGCGCCGCCGTCGGTGGCGTACAGCTCGATCTGCGCGGGCAGGTTCGAGCCGGTGTTCTTCTCCTCCCACATGGTCAGCGGGGCCATCTGGGAGTAGCGCAGGTTCAGCTTCGTGTAGGCGTCGTAGATGCCCCGGGAGAGGGCCTCCTCGTCGCCGCCCTCGGTCAGCACGTTCTGCCCGCGCTTGCCCATCACGATCGCCGTGCCGGTGTCCTGGCACATGGGCAGCACGCCGGCCGCCGCGATGTTCGCGTTCTTCAGCAGGTCCAGGGCGACGAACTTGTCGTTCGCGCTGGCCTCCGGGTCGTCGATGATGCGGCGCAGCTGGGCGAGGTGGGCCGGGCGCAGGTAGTGCTGGATGTCGTGGATCGCCTCGGCGGCCAGCGCGCGCAGCGCCTGGGGCTCGACCTTGAGGAACGTACGCCCGTCGGGCCCCTCGGCGGTGGTGACGCCCTCGGACGTCACCAGCCGGTACGGGGTGGTGTCCTCACCCTGGGGAAGCAGATCGGTGTACGCGAACTCAGGCATCGCAGCCCATTCCTCACTCGGCAGACAACTGCCCGCCGACGCCGGCGGGCACCGACCAGCGTATGACCTGCCGCCGGCGGCGGGCTTGTGAGGTAAGGCTCAGTAGCCGCGCGCGGGCGCCGCGAGGGGTCCGCGCGGATACCCCGAGGGGGCTCGCAGGGTTTCCGCGGGGGGCTCGCACGGGATCTGCGGGAGTTCCGGCACGGTTTTCCACAGGCCCGCCCCGGGGGGTAGTCGCGATCTATCGCGTTTGGGTACGCTGTTGCCGTGGACCTTCAGAAGCAGACCGCGCCGCGTACGCCGGCCCCCGCCGGTGTCGCCGAGCTGCGTGCCTCGGACGCCGACCGTGACCGCATCGCCGACCTCCTGCGCGAGGCCCTGGCCGAGGGCCGCCTGACGGCCGACGAGCACGCCGAGCGCGTGGAGGGGGCGCTGAACGCCAAGACGGTCGGCGAGCTGGAGGTCTTCATCCAGGACCTGCCCGCCGCCCACCAGCGCCGCACCGGCGCGGCCTACGTGCCCGACCGGCCGGCCGACGGCGACATACCGCCCGAGGCCGACGAGAACGTGGTGGCGGTGTTCAGCGCGGCCACCCGCAAGGGCCGCTGGCGCGCCGGGCGGCGGCTGCACGCCTGGTCGGTCTTCGGCAGCGTCGAGATCGACCTGAGCGAGGCGATCTTCGAGTACCAGCAGGTGGTGATCAAGGCCGTCTCGGTCTTCGGCGACATCCAGATCCGCGTCCCGGAGAACGTCTCGCTGCGCGGCACCGGCGGCGGCGTCCTCGGCAACTTCGAGGTGGACACGCGGGATTCGGCCGAGGGCGACGCGCCCGTCGTCTACGTCGACGGCTGGGCGGTGCTGGGCAATGTGGAGGCGCGGCCCAAGAGGGGCAAGCTCGTCGCGGACATCCTCGACCGGGTGCAGCGCAAGGTCGACAAGCGGGTGCGCAAGCACCTGTGACCGACCGCGCGGTTGGGCACCCAGTGCATAGGCGCGCGCACAGCGGGTAGGGCTTGCTGCATCGTCTCTTGGAGGGCGCCGTGGCAGTCACGCGGGGCCCGGTACGGATGCCACCGCACCCTCCACCTCGCGAAGCCGTCGTCAGGAGAAGACCGTGCTGCAACCGCCGCATTCGTCCCTGCAGGTAGCCGCCGTCCCGGCGCAGCGGGTTCCAGCACGCGACAGGGAAGTGCCGGCACGGGAGAGGGAACAGGACGCTCCGTGGCACACCGAGGCGGTGTGCCGGCGCGACGAGGCCGGCCTGTTCTTCGCCCCCTCCAAGGAGCCCACCGCCGCCCGGCTCTCGCGCGAGGAGGCGGCCAAGCGGGTCTGCGCGCGCTGCCCGGTGATGGTCGAGTGCCGTGAGCACGCCCTGCTCCAGCCCGAGCCGTACGGCGTCTGGGGCGGCCTGACCGCCGCCGAGCGCCGGGTCGTCCTGGCCCGGCGCCGCCGCCGCGACCTGGAGCTGCAGAAGGCCGCCCGGCCGGCCGGGCGCATAGCACAGGCGGGCTGACCGCCCCGCGGCGCGCGTCGCCGCCGACGCGAAAGGGCGCCCCCTCCGCACCGGGGGCGCCCGTCGTGCTCCTTCGCGCGGGCCGCTACGCGTGCTCCTCGCGTCCTCCTTCGGCGCTACTTCGCGCGGTCGAAGTCGATCGCGCTGTAGGCGCGCAGCTTGCTCAGCCGGTGCTCGGAGTCGATCCGGCGGACCGTGCCCGACTTGGACCGCATGACGATCGAGTCGGTCGTCGCCGACTCCGAGCGGTAGCGCACACCGCGCAGCAGCTCGCCGTCGGTGATGCCGGTGGCGACGAAGAAGACGTTCTCCCCGGAGACGAGATCGTCGGTGGTCAGCACCCGGTCGAGGTCGTGCCCGGCGTCCAGGGCGCGCTGCCGCTCCTCGGCGTCCTTGGGCCACAGCTTGCCCTGGATGGTGCCGCCCAGGCACTTCACGGCGCACGCCGAGATGATGCCCTCGGGCGTGCCGCCGATGCCGAGCAGCAGGTCGATGCCGGTGCCGTCGCGCAGCGCCAGGATCGAGCCGGCCACGTCGCCGTCGGAGATCAGCTTGATCCGGGCACCGGTCTCCCGGACCTCCTTGATGATGCCCTCGTGCCGCGGCCGGTCCAGGATGACCACCGTGACGTCCTCGGGCGTGGCCCGCTTGGCCTTGGCGACCCGCCTGATGTTCACCGACACCGGCGCGTCGATGTCCACGAAGTCGGCCGCCTCCGGGCCGGTGACCAGCTTGTCCATGTAGAACACGGCGGACGGGTCGAACATGGCGCCGCGCTCGGCGGCGGCCAGCACCGCGATCGCGTTGGGCATGCCCTTGGCGGTCAGCGTGGTGCCGTCGATCGGGTCGACGGCGATGTCGACCTCCGCGCCGGTCCCGTCGCCCACGCGCTCCCCGTTGAAGAGCATCGGGGCCTCGTCCTTCTCGCCCTCGCCGATGACGACCACGCCGTTCATCGACACGGTGGAGACGAGGGTGCGCATGGCGCGGACCGCGGCGCCGTCGGCGCCGTTCTTGTCACCGCGCCCGACCCAGCGGCCCGCGGCCATGGCGGCGGCTTCGGTCACCCGGACCAGTTCCAGGGCGAGGTTGCGGTCGGGAGCCTCGGAGGGGACATCGAGCTCGGACGGCAAGTGATGATGCTCGGTCATCGGAGCGCACCTTTCTGATACGACGACGGCCGGATGAGGGTTGTGCCCCCCGACTCTATCGCCGGTAGGACTGTATGAGCAGGGGACCCCACGGATGAGCGGGCCGGGCACCTGCGACGATAGGGGCGTGGCAGGCTCGAACGGCAAGCAGAAGACAGTGCGGGGCACGATCCTCTCCCTGATCGTGATCGCGGCGGTGGCGGCCGTCGTCTACCTCTTCGTCCCGCACGACGATCACGCTCCCGACCTCAAGCGGGTCGACTACCAGGTCGAACTGCTCGGGGCGCGGCGCGCCGCCGCCTACCCGGTGGCCGCGCCCGAGGGCCTGCCCGCCACCTGGAAGGCCACCTCCGTCCGCTACCAGGCCGAGCAGGGCGACCGCTGGCACCTGGGTTTCCAGGACCCCGAGGGCCAGTACGTCGCCGTCGAGCAGTCCACACAGAAGCGCGCCGACTTCATCGACGACGCCAGCCAGGGCGGCCACGCCACCAAGGTCACCCAGCGGATCGACGGCCGCACCTGGACCCGCTACACCGGGGGCCGCTACGACGCCCTCGTCGCGGAGGGCCCCAAGGGCTCCACCACGGTGGTGGCGGGCACGGCGTCCTTCACCCAGCTGACGAAGATGGCCGAGGCGTTGAAGACGTCCTGAGCGACGCCGTAGACGCCGTACGAGAGACGTCCTGAACGCCCGGTACGGCACGGGGATGGCCGGCGGACGAGGACGGGCCCGTACGGCACCGCCGGAGGACGAGGACGAGGTACGGGCGCCGGGGAGGCGGCCTACTCCTCCCCCTCGCCCCCGCCGTCCCCCTCCTCCTGCGCCGCCTCCTCCGCCAGTGCCGCGTCCAGCCGGGCGCGGGCGCCCTCCAGCCAGCGCCGGCAGACCTTGGCCAGCTCCTCGCCCCGCTCCCACAGGGCGAGGGACTCCTCCAGGCTCGTACCGCCCGCCTCCAGGCGGCGGACGACCTCGATCAGCTCGTCCCGTGCCTGCTCGTAGCCCAGCGCCTCGTCCGCCGGTGCCGTCCTGCCCGTCATTCGCTCATCCTCGTATCGACCCGAACCGTGAACTCGCCCTCGGCGACCCGCGCGCGCAGCGCCTCGTCCGCCGCCACCTCGCCGGGATCGCGGACCACGTGCCCGTCTGCCCGCTGGAGCACGGCGTAGCCGCGCCGCAGGGTCGCGGCGGGGGAGAGGGCCACCACGCGCGCGTGCGTGTGCCCCAGCTCGGAATCGGCGCGGTCCAGCAGATGGCGCAGGGTGCGCCGGCCGCGGTCCAGCAGCGAGGCGATGTGGTCCGCGCGCTCGTCGAGCATGCGGTGCGGGTCCTGCACGCAGGGCCGGGAGAGCGCGTGGGCGAGCCCGCGCTCCTCCCGCTCGACGTGCGCCCGCACGCACCGCCGCGCGCGGTCGCGCAGCTGCCGCACCCGCTCGGCCTCCTCGCCCACGTCCGGCACGACCTTCTTGGCCGCGTCGGTGGGCGTGGAGGCGCGCAGGTCGGCGACGTAGTCCAGCAGCGGCGTGTCCGGCTCGTGGCCGATCGCGGACACCACCGGCGTACGGCAGGCGGCGACCGCGCGGACCAGCTGCTCGTCGGAGAACGGCAGCAGGTCCTCCACGCTGCCGCCGCCGCGCGCCACGATGATCACGTCCACCTCGTCGAGCGCGTCCAGCTCCTTGACGGCCTGCACGACCTGCGGCACCGCGTGCACACCCTGCACGGGCACGTTGCGCACCTCGAAGCGGACGGCGGGCCACCGGTGCCGGGCGTTCTCCAGCACGTCCCGCTCCGCCGCCGAGGCCCGGCCGCAGACCAGCCCGATCAACTGGGGCAGGAACGGCAGCGGCCGCTTGCGGTCGGCCGCGAACAGCCCCTCCGCCGCGAGCGCCTTCTTCAGCTGCTCCAGCCGCGCCAGCAGCTCACCGACCCCGACCGGCCTTATCTCGGCCGCCCGCAGCGACAGCTGCCCGCGCGGGGCGTACCACTCGGGCTTGGCGCGCACGACGACACGGGCGCCCTCGCCGACCACGTCCGCGACGGCGTCGAACACCTCGCGGTAGCAGGTCACGCCGACCGAGATGTTGTACGACGGGTCGCGCAGCGTCAGGAACACCACACCGGCGCCCGGCCGCCGCGACAGCTGCGTGATCTGCCCCTCGACCCACACCGCGCCGAGCCGGTCGATCCAGCCGCCGATGAGCCGCGAGACCTCACCGACCGGCAGGGGAGCTTCGGGGGACGTGGAGACAGCCATGCCCGCGAGAGTAGCGGCCGGCACCGACAACGGGCGCGGACCCGGCCCCTCCCGGGGATCCCCGGCTCATCCACAGGGATCTTCGGCCCGCCCGGGGCGGCCTTACGATGGGGCCATGACTGCTACGTCTGGCCGCCGTGTCCTGCTCGCCGCCCCCCGGGGCTACTGCGCGGGCGTGGACCGCGCCGTGATCGCCGTCGAGAAAGCCCTGGAGCAGTACGGGGCTCCGGTGTACGTCCGGCACGAGATCGTCCACAACAAGTACGTCGTGCAGACCCTGGAGAAGAAGGGCGCCGTCTTCGTCGAGCGGACGGAGGAGGTGCCGCCGGGCAACATCGTGATGTTCTCCGCGCACGGCGTGGCCCCCGTCGTCCACGAGGAGGCCGCCCGCGGCCGGCTCGCCACCATCGACGCCACCTGCCCGCTGGTCACCAAGGTCCACAAGGAAGCCGTCCGCTTCGCCAAGGAGGACTACGACATCCTCCTGATCGGCCACGAGGGCCACGAGGAGGTCATCGGCACCTCCGGCGAGGCCCCCGACCACATCCAGCTCGTCGACGGCCCCGGGGACGTCGCCAAGGTCGAGGTGCGCGACCCCTCGAAGGTCGTCTGGCTCTCGCAGACCACGCTGTCGGTGGACGAGACCATGGAGACGGTCGACGCGCTCCAGGAGAAGTTCCCGCAGCTGATCTCCCCGCCCAGCGACGACATCTGCTACGCCACGCAGAACCGCCAGATCGCCGTCAAGCAGATGGGTTCCGAGGCCGATCTGGTCATCGTGGTCGGCTCCCGCAACTCCTCCAACTCCAAGCGGCTCGTGGAGGTCGCCAAGCAGGCGGGCGCGGCCCAGGCGTACCTCGTGGACTTCGCCGAGGAGATCGACGAGACCTGGCTGGAGGGCGTGAGCACGGTCGGCGTGACCTCGGGCGCGTCGGTGCCGGAGGTGCTGGTCGAGCAGGTGCTCGAATGGCTCGGACAGCGCGGCTACGGGGACGTGGAGATCGTCAAGACGGCGGAGGAGTCCATCATCTTCTCCCTGCCCAAGGAGCTGCGCCGGGATCTGCGCGAGGAGGCGACCGCGCTGGCCGCCGAGCGCGGCGGCTCGGGCACCGCGGAGGACTGACCCGGCCCCTCCCGGCCCCCCACCGCTCCTCCTTACCGGCACCGGCGCGTGACTGTCAGTGGGGCGTCGTAACGTGGGGCCATGCAGATCTTCGGTGTGGACATCGGCGGTTCGGGGATCAAGGGCGCCCCGGTGGACCTGGACCGGGGCGACCTGGCCGAGGAGCGCTGCAAGGTGCTCACCCCGCATCCGGCGACGCCCGACGCGGTGGCCGACGGCGTTCGGCAGGTCGTCGGTCACTTCGGCTGGACGGGCCCGGTCGGGCTGACCTTCCCCGGCGTGGTCACCGGCGGCGCCACGGTCCGTACGGCGGCCAACGTGGACAAGAGCTGGATCGACACCGACGCGCGGGCGCTGTTCGCCGAGCGGCTCGGCGGCCTGCCGGTGACCGTGGTCAACGACGCGGACGCGGCGGGCGTCGCCGAGATGCACTTCGGCGCGGGCCAGGGCCGCGGGGGCACCGTCATCCTGCTGACCTTCGGCACCGGCATCGGCAGCGCGGTCTTCGTCGACGGCGCCCTCGTCCCCAACACCGAGCTGGGCCACCTAGAGCTGGACGGCCACGAGGCGGAGAAGCGCGCCTCCAGCAAGGCCAAGGAAGACCACGACCTGTCCTGGGAGCAGTGGGCGCGGCGCGTGCAGAAGTACCTCGCCCATGTGGAGATGCTCTTCTCGCCCGAGCTGTTCATCCTCGGCGGCGGCGTCAGCCGCAAGGCACACAAGTTCCTGCCCGCGATCGAGGGCGTCAGAGCCCCGATCGTCCCCGCCCAGCTCCAGAACAACGCGGGCATCGTGGGGGCGGCGATGCGGGCGGGGGAGGGCGGGTAGCCCTGGGCGGGTGCCCGGGGCTCGTGGGCCGGGGTTCTTGGGTCGGCGGGCGGAGCCTCGGGGAGCGGCGGCCGGGCCGGGCCGGCAGGCGGCCCGGGTCGGCGGGCGAACCCGGTAGCCGGCCGCAGCCCCCGGTGGTCGGCCCAAATCGATCGGCCGCCGGCCGCCGCCGGCCGCCGCCGGCCGCCGACCGCCGGTCCTCGCCGATCAGGCGCGGCAGCCGGGCCGGGCAGCCGGACGGGCGACCACGCCGGGCATCCGTGCCGTGCCCGGACACTGTGCCCGGGCCCGCCGCCGGGCCTCAGCGCGGGTGGCGGGCGCGCGGAGGGACCGCCGGACGGCCCGGCGGCCGGGCGACCTGCGCGGCGGCGGCCCGCCGGAGCAGGGCCGTCACCCCGGCGATCAGAGTCCCGCCGTAGAGCCAGAGCGCCTGGGTGGCGAGGGCGGTGACCAGGCCCATCAGGGTGCCGAGGAACCCCCCGCCGTCGGCCACGGGCACCAGCCCCACGGCGAAGCCGATCGGGACGGCCACCGGCGCGGACAGCAGGTCGCCCTTGCGCACCCACGTGGCGGTCAGCGCGGCCACGGGCAGGAAGAGCAGCCCGTACAGGGCCGGTGAACCGCCGAGGAGCAGGGCGTCGAGGCAGCCGAGGACGAGCATCAGGGCACAGCAGAACAGCCCGCACCCCAGACCGGTCAGCCGCGGATTGGGCAGCTGCCGCAGCCGTCGTATGACGGTGGCCGGACCGGAGAGTGAGACGGCGGGACGGGGGCCGGAGACGCCGGGCGGCCGCCGCGCCCCTGCCGGCCCCCGCCCCGCCGGTCGCTCGTGCCCCTGCCCTCCCCGCCGGGAGGACAGGGGCCGCCGCGGTGCGTTCTGGGCGGGCACCGGCGGCCTGCCGCGTCGGGGGCCGTACTGCTGAGGTCGCGTCCTGTCTTGCTCCACCGGACCAACCTAGGTCTGTTTATGTGTTGAATAGGCCGTTTGACACGCCGCACGGCACACCTTGCCCGGACGTCCGAACCGTCGCGGAGGCCGTCGGCGACACGCCGTAGACTGGTGGATCGGCCGCCTGGCCCCCCATCTCCTCACGTACGGGAAGTCGCAACGTGTCGCTCACGATCGGAATCGTCGGTCTGCCGAACGTCGGCAAGTCGACCCTGTTCAACGCCCTGACCAAGAACGACGTGCTCGCGGCCAACTACCCGTTCGCCACCATCGAGCCCAACGTCGGCGTCGTGGGCGTCCCGGACGGTCGCCTCGCCCAGCTCGCCTCGATCTTCAAGTCGGAGCGGATCCTCCCGGCCACCGTCGACTTCGTCGACATCGCCGGCATCGTGCGCGGTGCCAGCGAGGGCGAGGGCCTGGGCAACAAGTTCCTCGCGAACATCCGCGAGTCGGACGCGATCTGCCAGGTCATCCGCGCGTTCAAGGACGAGAACGTCGTCCATGTCGACGGCAAGGTCTCGCCGAAGGACGACATCGAGACGATCAACACCGAGCTGATCCTCGCGGACCTGCAGACCATCGAGAAGGTCCTGCCCCGGCTCCAGAAGGAGTCGCGGATCAAGAAGGACATCCAGCCCAAGGTCAAGGCGGTCGAGGAGGCCAAGGAGATCCTGGAGAAGGGCGACACCCTCTCCTCGCAGGGCATCCTGCAGGGCACCGAGCGCGCGGAACTCCTCCACGACCTCCACCTGCTCACCACCAAGCCCTTCCTCTACGTCTTCAACGTCGACGAGGACGAGCTGACCGACGAGGCCTTCAAGAACGACCAGCGCGCGCTGGTCGCCCCCGCCGAGGCGATCTTCCTCAACGCCAAGCTGGAGGCGGACCTCGCCGAGCTGGACGAGGAGGAGGCCCTGGAGCTGCTGGAGTCCGTCGGCCAGCACGAGCCGGGCCTGGCCACCCTCGCCCGCGTCGGCTTCGACACCCTCGGCCTGCAGACCTACCTGACGGCCGGCCCCAAGGAATCCCGCGCCTGGACCATCAAGAAGGGCGCCACCGCCCCCGAGGCCGCCGGCGTGATCCACACCGACTTCCAGAAGGGCTTCATCAAGGCCGAGGTCATCTCCTTCGACGACCTACTGGAAACCGGCTCGGTCACCGAGTCCCGCGCCAAGGGGAAGGCGCGCATGGAGGGCAAGGAGTATGTGATGCAGGACGGGGATGTGGTGGAGTTCCGCTTCAACGTCTGAGCGGATGAAATAACACCACGTCGTTGACGTGGCAAACATGCAGGTCAGATGGGGTCCATCTCTCCGGAGGTGGGCCCCTAGCCTTTCCCCGTGCTGGATGGGTGCTGGATCAGCTGAGGCACCATCAGTCGGTTCCTCTCTCGGATGACACCAAGAGTGGTACGTTATTGAGTACCACTTAATGGGAGGGTTGAAGTCATGTCCATCACTGCGAGTGAAGCGCGCAAGGAACTGTTTCCGTTGATCAAAAAGGTCAACGAGAATCATGAGGCCATCGAGATCGTCTCCAAGCACGGTAACGCGGTGCTTGTCTCGGCCGAGGACTACATGGCGCTGCGCGAGGGCTCCTACCTGCTGCGCTCGCCAGCGAACGCCCGGCGGTTGCTCAAGGCGTACGAGAACGCCCTGTCGCACATCAACGTGTCGAAGCGTGATCTGATCGATCCCGAGTCACCGGACGCAGGTGCGGGTGCCGCGTGAGGCTCGTCTTCGAGGATCAGGGCTGGGAGGACTACACGTCCTGGCTCAAGAACGACCGTAAGATGCTCGCCCGGATCAACAAGCTCATCGAAGATGTCAGGCGTGACCCCTTCGTGGGCATCGGCAAGCCGGAGCCGCTGAAGTATCACCTGCCTGGGGCCTGGTCGCGTCGGATCGACGAAGAGCACCGCCTCGTCTATCTGGTGACGGACAATGAGATCGTCATCCTCGCTGCCCGGTATCACTACTGATCGGTGAGTGTCCGGTGTGCTGGGACGATGACCTACTTTAAACCTCGGTTTTCGCAGGTGGGATCTCTGTGTTCGGCGTTCAGCTCCGCCGTAGCTGAGTTCCGGTTCAACCTTTCGTGTGGCGAGATAGGGATTCGCTGAATGGCTGATGTTACCTTCCTTAGTCAGGCCGAACCAGTTGATGAGTACGGTCGTGCTCTTTACGCGGTATCGCGATCAATCCTGAGAGCCCATTTTGATGAATTGTCGCAAGCAGACCTTGAAGACCTAAATTGCGATCGGGTTGAGGTCACGTTTCGACAGCTCGCTAAACTCGCTCGCCTGCACCGCGACAAGGGATCGCGTGGGGATGGGTTTGAGTGGGCCGTTCACGAGGCGATTGTCGGCGGCGAACCACGCGTTACCGATCTGGTCAGCGAAGCGCTCAGGAAGGTGAGCCCTAGGGCCTTCGCTGACTTGGACAGCCCTACGTCTCTGATGTTCGGGCACGAGCGTGCACGCCATCTCGGATTCACTGAGGCCGTCGTCAACAATGCGAGTGGTGATGCGGTGTTGTTGCCTGACGGGTCAGGTCGGCCGTTCGCATTTGGATCCTGGGTGCCGATCGCTGCTCGCGGTGTCGCCGCCGAACCTGATCTGCGGGAACGGATCAAGAAGGTATGGAAGACCGACCTGTTCCTGAGTAGTACGGAGAAGGCGCGGTTTGCCGCCGCGACTATCAAAAGTAATTGGCATCAACTCGAAGATGGCAATGGACTCCGAGTGGCCATTGTTCCACAGGCCCTGGACCTTCCGGCGGGATATCAGAGGTGGAACAGTCTGCATCTGATTGCACTGCCAGACCCTGACGGCTTCATGGGCTTGTTTAACGATGCGTATGAAGCAGTTGCTGAAGCGATTCTGACGGTTGGCAGGCATGATCGCGCACCCTATTATTACAAGCCGAGCGCGAAGGCCCAGAAAATCCAGGCGCAACTGGAGAAGTATGGGAAGGTGAAGGTGGTTGATATTCTCGACGCCCTAAACGAAGCGGCGCAGCAGAATCTGATTACTGTCGACCGCAAGCTCATGTCGGTGGAAGCTCCGACATGGCTCAATATCAATGAAAAGCGCACGCCCGTCATCGCACCGAGGCCGGCGTTCGAGAAGCTCGACTGACCTCGGAGGTGGCAAGGGTTATGTCCGGTCGATGGTCTCGAAGTTGATTCTGACCCCATCCAGTGGCGCGCCGGGCGGACCTTTGTTCGCAGGAAGCTGAACCTCCCGCGTCGCGAGGAATCTCCGCCAGCTGGGGGTGTACTTACGCTCGGAAGATGGTCCGGGGGGCTCACTCACCGGCTACCAGCGTCTCCCTCAGGTGCCCTCGATCGGGTGGCGGCGGGCAGATTCCGTGTCGCGGTCGCGGGTGCTGGATGTGCTGGTTGACCTTGCACCGTACTGGATCGGTGCTGGATGAGACCTGCGGGAACCGTGTTTCCGCAGGTGGAAGCTCTGTATTGGAGGTTCCGGTTCAATGTCTAATTGAGTTCGACTCGATCGCGCGCCCGGTAAAAGCACAGTCAAAAAGGGCCTGCCAATCCAAGGCGGGCCCTTTTTGTGGCCCCTCGGTGGCTGACTGCCGCTCACGAGTGGATGATCCTGGCTGGCGGACCAGCCTGACTCTTCGGCAGCCGGCGCCGTTGTGCGGTGCCTCGAAGCCGGCAGTTGGAGAAGGGGGCGATTCCGCGAGCTACACGGCTGCCAAAATCGGGGTTGCGCCAGACAGGCTGCGGAGCTTTTGGCGTGTTTCGGCATCGGTTGAGTACACCACCGTGCCGATCATCCCTCGCGTCAGCAGTACCTTGTATGTGTTGCGGATCAGGCGGTCCACATCCGCGTCCGGCGTGGACTTCTTGAAGACCGGATCCTTGGACGCCGAACGATCGGTGACCCAGTGGTCGCCTCGCCACACGAGGTCAGGACCTAGGATGACGCCGCTCCAGTCGTACTCGAAGCCCTGCGCCGTGTACACGCATCCCACTTGTCCGAAACCAGCCGGATCGGTTGCCCACAACGCGGCTGGGGGCGCGCCCCCGACGGACCGGTCACCGAAAACGTTCCAGGGCCGTTCCCACTCCCCGATGACGATGTCCGCAGGTAGTGCCTGCCCCGGTGGCACCTTCTTGGTCCACTTCCAGCAGTAGCCTGCGGACATCCGCGCGCTGTACCCCTGCGAGCGGCGGCTGTCGAGGAACGTCTCCAGCTCCTGGGGGCTGTCCGCGACCATGAGGTGCATCTTGTCGTCAGGTTCCCATACCACCGGGCCGCCTGGCTCGAGGCCCAGCAGTCGTACCACCCACCGCAGGTACGCATCGCTGCCGCCACACCGAAACTGGCTGTCCAGCGGCACCACGCGACACTGGAGCCCCTTCTTCGTGGCGGCTGCCTCGATCTCCGCGACTGTGCCCATCTCGCCGGGTCGCACCACCTGATGCTCGTCGAGCAGGAAGACCGGGACGCGTGCCGCGTCGATGAGTTCCTCGACCTGGGCCTTGCCGGTACGGTTCGACGCCGGTGTGTAGCGGTTGGCCGATGTCTCCCGGATGCGGTGAGCCTCGTCGCAGATCAGGACGTCGAGACTGTTGCGCTCGGCGGTCATGAAGCTGTTGAAATACTTGAAGAGTTCCTTCACCTCACGCTTCCGGGCGCCCGCCACCTTCCTCATGGTGGTCGTGAACGAGCTGGAGCCCGTCGCGTGCAGCGCGGTGATGCCCTGCCGGTACAGCTCACCGAGGAGCGACAGCGCGATGACGCTCTTGCCGGTGCCGGGCCCGCCGGTGACGATCACGACCTCCTTGTGGTCGGAGTGCTTGGCGCGGCGTACGGCGTTCAGGACAGTGCGGTACGCGATCTGCTGCTCGTCCAGCAGCACGAATTGCTCCCGGTCACGAACCTCTTGGGCGGCCACCGCCATGAGTTGCTTGGAAGGCCCGATCTTTCCGCTGACCAGCTCGTCCGCAGCCGAAGCTCCGGGCTCCGGGCCCAGCTTCGTGCGCAGATAGTCGATGAACTCGCCACGTCGTGCCCCGATGAAGAGCTGACCGTACTGGTCCTGCTCCACCTCGAAGAGCCCGGTGACGCCGAATTCGGTGGCATTGTGCAAATAGGCGGCGCCGTTGACGCGTTCCGGATGTTCGGCGAGCGCTCCGTTGAAGGAGATGAGGTACTCGCAATAGCCGCGTACCTGATCGACCGGATTCAGTACCGCAGACGCGTATGCGTCGATCCGGCACAGCGACGGATCGTCATCGTCGGGCTCCGCGCTGCTCCACTGCTTCAGCTCGACGACGACGTACGACGGGAGCCCGGTACCGGGGTGCACGCCGGCCAGGACGGCATCGGCCCGCTTGCTGTTCAGCGGCAGCCCGTACTCCAGGAGCACCTCCACCTGCCCGAGGCCGGCGTCGTTGAGCGCGCTCGCGAGCACGGGAATGCTCCGCTCCCACGAGCGGACTTCGGACGGTCCGGGCTTGTGACCGTGCACGTGCACGAACTGCTCCGTCAAGCGGAAGAACAGGGCACCGGAGTGGCACTCGGCAGCGACCGCTTCGGCAGAGTCGCGGAACAGCAAAACATGCCCCCAGGCAGCACGAAGAATCTCGTGCGGGTGGGGGCATGTCCTTCGTGACTCCGCCAGGCGGAGCGGAAGCCCGGCGGTCCGCAGCTACGTCGGTAGCAAGGTTACCCGTGCCGTCCGCGGTAGGCAGGTGGCAGCTGTGAACCTTCGGCGGTGAGCTTCGGCTGGGCACCGTCGTAGTGCTGCATGCCGATGGCGCCGATGATGAGCCTGCGCAGCTCGTTGTGTGTCGCGGGGTCGACCGCGTAGACCACGGTGCCGACCACGCCACGGGTGAGGAGCACGTGGTAGGCGTTGCGGACGCACCGGGTGACGATCGCGTCGTCGATCGGACCGCGGAAGGCAGGATCGCGGGAAGCGTTCCGGTCCACCTTGAACTTCCCGTCACGGAACAGCAGATCGGGCCCGATGATGACGCCGTTCCAGTCATACTCGAAGGTCTGTGCCGTGTAGACGCAGCCGATCTGGTCGACACCACGGCGATCGGTCGACCACAGATCCGACCGTGGCGCGTGGGGAACGCTGTGTTCCGGCTTCACGTTCCAAGGCCTGCGCCAGCCCCCGATGTGTACGTCGTCGACGAGCCGTTCCCCGTCCGGGTTGCTCCATGGCCAGCAGAAACCCGCGGTGATGCGGGCAGTGGCCCCCTCCAGGTGGCGCTCCCTGATGAACCGCTCCATCTGCTCGGGGGAGTCGGCGACCGACAGTGTCATCCTGCCGTCCGGTCGCCAGGCCACCGGATCCGAGGCATCAAGGCCCAGCAGTTGTTGAACCCAGCGTTGGTACCGCTTGCTGCCGCCCGCTCGGAACGTGCCCTCCAGATCGGTCACTTCGACCTCGCAGCCCATGTCCTCGGCGAGTTTTTTGAGATATGTGGCAGTGCCCACCTCGTCCGGGCGGATCGACTGGTGATCGTCGAGCAGGAAGATCGGTACTCTCGCGGCTCTTATCACCTCGGTTGCCTGCGGCCGGTCGTCGTCTCGCAGGGCCTTCGGCGTCCAGCGGTAGGTCGAGCTGCGTCGCATGCGGTGCGCCTCGTCGCAGATGAGGACGTCGATGCTGTCCGGAGGGCTCTCGCTGAAGCTGTTGAAATAGCGGTACAGCTTGTTGGCCGCGCGGCGCTTGTCCGCTGTCTGCCCTCGGCGGGCCGTGCTGAGCATGATCTCGCGCAGAGTCTCCGTGTAGGCGTGCGAGCCGCTTGCCAGCACGGCCTCACGCCCCTTGAGCCCGAGGGCGCGCTGCAGCTCAAGAGCCACTGCGCTCTTGCCGCTGCCAGGGCCGCCCCGCAGGATGTAGACGCGCTTGACGCCTGGATCGGGGGCGGGGCCGTGGGTGGCTTCGGCGTCGTGGAACAAGCCGACGTCGAAGCCGGTGAAGTGGGCGGTCTTCTCCAGGTGTCGGGTTATCCGGTCGACCGCGACGTACTGCTCGTCGAGGAGTGTGAGACCGCCACCGACGACAGAGCGCTGACGGGCCACATCGGTGACCTTGAGCAACGGGTCCTGGCGAGCCTGCTCCAGTGCGGATGCCGCCGGTCGCCCGGACGCGGCAGCGAATCTCGACGTCAGCACTCGTCGGAAACGAGCCAGGTCATCGAGTGTGTAGAGGAAGCCGTGGTCGGTCTCAGGCAGAGCGAACAGCGCCTCCACGTCCGCGTCACGTGCGTTGTGGAGCAGTGCCACACCCATCAGCTGGTCCTCGTTCTCACGAAGGTGGGGCAGGTAGCGCAGCATGTACTCGCAGTAGCGCTGGATCTGCCGCACCGGGTGCAGCTTGTTCTTGCCGTCGCCGAACCCGAGATCGACGGCGATGGGGCACAGCGGGTCCACCGTGGCGTGCCGTACCTGCTTCAGCTCGACGGCAAGGTACGAATCCGTTCCCGTACCGGGGTGCCGGCCGCACAGCACCAGGTCGACTGCGGAGTTGGTGTGCGGCAGCTCGACCTCGACCTGTACCTCGACTTCGTCGAGGCCGCAGTCCAGCAGAGCTTTGACCACTACGGGGACGCTGTTGTTCCAGGAAGCGATGTCTCCCTGGCCGGCCGCTGCTCCCTTGATCCGGAGATGCTCGTGCATCAGTAGCTCGGTGAGCGGAAGGCGCTCAGATCCGGCTCGGGCCACGATGAGGTGGCCGAGTTCGGCCGCGGACAGTTGCAGGAGCACGAAGGGTCCCCAGGCACGAGGTGACTCGTGCGGGTGGGGGCATGTCCTTCGTGACTTCGCCGAAGCGGAGCGGAAGCCCGTCGGGCCGCAATGACGTTCTGCAGATTACCCGGCTGCAAAGAAAAGAAAGGAGGGCGGGCCCCTGGAGGCCCGCCCGCCGCCCGGCTCAGCCGAGGCGGTGCACCACGACCTGCACCAGAGACCACGTCAGGTTCGAGCCGAGGCTCACCGCGATGCCAACCAGGACATCACGGACCCAGACGCGGCGCTTGGGCATGTACTCGACGGCAACCACAGGAATGCGTCCCCTTCGGTTTGATCGGTGACGGCGCCGGATGGCTCCCGCCGGGAGCGCACCATGGAGCTGTGTCACCGAACCGAGGGGCGTTGTGCACTCCCCAGGCCACGTCTCGTACACCCTCCGGGGAGGGCACACGGCGCATGACAACGGTAGTCCACGACTGGGCAGCGTTGGCAAGGAGTTATTGCACAGGCGCGGGGGGCGGTCCCCTTTCCTCCGGAACCGGCCCTTCGCGGTCTCCGGCGTCAGGGGCCGGGCAGTAGTACGTGATTCCGTCCAGCTGTCGGAGAGGGGCCGATCATGTCGATGACCGCGGTCGATGACGAGCACCGTCTCGTCTGTTCGGCTGATGCTGCGCCGGTGGGAGGATCCCGGTAGGCGACAGAGGGGCGGGGAGTGTGGGGCGCAGGGAGCGGGAGGTGGTCGCTCGGGGGGTGCGGCTGTGTGGGGCGGCTCAGGGGGTGGTCGGGGATCATGCGCGGGCGGTGGAGGCGGTGCGGGACGCGCTGGGGCCGATCCATGACGCGGCCGTGCGGCGGGAGCTCGACGCGATTTCCGTCGCCCGGCTCCAGGACGTCACCGAGGGGCGGCTGCGGCTGGGGAGTGTGGAGAAGAGCGGGCTGCGCAGCGTGGGGGATGTGCTCGACGCGGGGCCCTATCGGCTGCGGCAGATTCCCGGGGTCGGGCAGCACACCGTCGACCAGATGCTCGCCGCCGCGCGCCGGCTGTCCGAGGCCGTGCACGAGAGTGTCGCCGTGCACATCGACGTGGACCGGCCGCAGCCGCGTACGACCGCGCTCGTCACCGCCCTGCACGTGCTGGTGGAGGCCGGGCCGGACGCGCGCCGGGCGGTCGACCAGGCCGCCGTTGTGGCGGAACGGCTCGGTCCGCTGCTTGCCGAGGCCAAGCCCGCCACCGGGCGGTTCCGGACGCTCTTCGCGGGGCGGGAGAAGAAGGACCGCGCGGCCGAGGCGGTCGCCGGGGTCCATGCTCTGGTGGAGGAGGCCGAGCGGGCCGGTCTGAGCGGGCTGTTCGCCCAGGCGTCCGTGGATCTGCTCCGGGGCGCGTCGTCCGACGTCGCGGCCTGGGTGGATTTCGAACTGCGTTCCGCCGAGTACTACAGCCTGCTCGCCGAGATCTCCGGGCGGCTGCCCGACACGGCCGCCGCCGAGGGCTTCCTGCCCGACGACATCGCCGAGCGGGTCCGCGCCCAGCGCCTCGACGACGCGCACCGTCGGGTCTCCCTGCGCGGCTACCAGGCGTTCGGCGCGCGGTTCGCGCTCGCGCGGCGCAAGGTCGTGCTCGGGGACGAGATGGGCCTCGGCAAGACCATCCAGGCGATCGCCGTGCTGGCGCACCTGGCCGCCGGGGGAGCCGGACACTTCATGGTCGTCTGCCCGGCCAGCGTCCTCGTCAACTGGATGCGGGAGGTCGAGGCCCGCAGCGCGCTGCGCGTCGTCCTGCTCCACGGCCCCGACCGGCACCACGCGTTCACCGAGTGGAAGGAGCGCGGCGGGGTCGGGGTGACCACCTTCGACGCCCTGCGCGGGCTGCCCGTACCCGACAGGGGAGAGGTCGGGCTGTTCGTCGTCGACGAGGCGCACTGGGTGAAGAACCCGAAGGCCAAGCGGACCCAGGCGGTGGCCGCCTGGGCGGAGCGCTGCGAACGCGCCCTGTTCATGACCGGAACCCCGATGGAGAACCGGGTCACCGAGTTCCGCAACCTCGTCCGGATGCTCGACGGCGCCGTCGCCGACTCCCTCGGCGAAGGCGACGCCCTCGCCGGATCGGTCGCCTTCCGCAAGGCCGTCGCCCCCGTCTACCTGCGCCGCAACCAGGAGGACGTACTGACGGAGCTGCCCACGCTCCAGCACACCGACGAGTGGGAGGAACCGAGCGCGCCGGACGAGGAGGCGTACCGCGAGGCCGTGCGGGCCGGCAACTTCATGGCGATGCGCAGGGCCGCGTACGTGCGCCCCGAGACGTCGGCCAAGCTGGGCCGGCTCCTGGAGATCGTCCAGGAGGCGGGTGCGAACGGGCAGAAGGCAGTGGTCTTCTCCCACTTCAAGGACGTCCTCGGCGTGGTGGGGGACGCGCTCGCGGCAGGGGCCGGGGGTGCGGGTGACGGCGGCAGCCTGCTCTTCGGGCCGCTCACCGGGAGCGTCCCGGCCGGGCGGCGGCAGCGGATCGTCGACGACTTCGCCGGTGCTCCGGGCCCCGCGGTGCTCCTGGCGCAGATCCAGGCGGCGGGCGTCGGCCTCAACCTCCAGGCCGCCTCCGTCGTCGTCCTCTGCGAACCCCAGGTCAAACCGACCCTCGAACACCAGGCGGTGGCCCGGGTCCACCGGATGGGCCAGATCAGACCGGTCCGCGTGTACCGCCTCCTCGCCACCGGCGGCGTGGACGCGCGCCTGGTGCAGATCCTTGAGGACAAGACCCGTCTGTTCGACGCCTACGCCCGCCGCAGCGCCGTGGCCGAAGCCACCCCGGATGCCATCGACGTGTCGGACACCGAGCTGGCCCGCCGGATCGTCGAGGAGGAGCAGGAGCGCCTGGGCGTGACGGAGGAGGGGGCTGCCGCCGAGCGGGTGAGCGGGTGAGCGGGTGAGGAGATGAGTGGGTGAGGGGATGAGCCGGGTGAGCGCCGTGGCCGGTGTCAGCCCCCGCCCGTGGCCCGCCGGCAGGCGTCCGCGTAGGCGCGGACCAGCGGGCGGTCCGCGTCCGTGCGGCGTCAGGCGAGTGCGTAGCGGCTGGGGCCGATGCCGCGCACCGGGCGGGTGGTCACCCCGCCGAGGGTGACGAGCGGGGTGTTGCCGGCCGCGACCAGGCAGACACCGAGCCCCGCGACCAGCGCCTCGTACGTCTCCTCGGTGCTCGCCACCTCGGCGCCGATCCGGGGCCCCCGGCCATTCCGGGCGTCCAGGGCGAGCCAGTACGCGCGCAGCGGACCGGCGGCCTGGGGCAGCGCGAGGAACGGCTCGTCGGCCAGGTCACGCGAAATCGACCTCCGCGCGGGCGGCCAGCGGATGGGTCTCGGGCAGGGCGACCAGGCGGGGTTCCTCGGCGACCACCGTCCATCCGTAGCGTTCGGCATCGGGCAGCGGCAGCCATACGAAGGCGACGTCGGCGTCCCCGTCCGCGAGGCCCGCCGTCGGGTCCTCCCAGCTCACCTGGCGCAGCCGCAGGGACGCCTCGGGGCGCTCGGCGGTGAAGCGGGAGCGGATCGCGGGCAGCAGCCCGCCGCGCCCCGGGCTGGTGCTCATGCCCACCGTCAGGGTGCCGCGCCCCGCCGCCCGGGCCGCCTCCACGGCGGCGGCGCCCCGCCCCCAGGCCGCCAGCACCGCCCGGGCGTGCGACAGCAGCGCCGCGCCCGCCCCGGTGAGCGCCACGCCCCGCGGCCGCCGCTCGAACAGTTCGGTCCCCAACTGCCGTTCCAGCGCCCGGATCTGCTTGCTCAGCGCGGGCTGGGACACATAGGGGCGTTCGGCGGCGTGGGTGAAGTGCAGCTCCTCGGCCACCGTCACGAAGTACCGCAGGTCCCGTACCTGCGCGTCCACTGCCATAACCATCGGTTGTCACGACGGGTCTTGGACGCGCCGGCCGCCGCGGCCCGATGCTGGAGTCCTGACTCCGACTCCGACTCCGACTCCGACGCCGACGCCGACATCGACATCGGCATCGGCATCGGCAATCAGGCAATCAGGCGATCGCCGAGGCGGCCCTCGTCGCCGGTGACATCGTCGTGGGCGGGGTGCGGCGGCCCGAGGCGCTGGCCGATCTGGTGGCCGCGCACCCCGACCAGCTGGAGGCGCTGGCGCTGGACGTCACCGACACCGCCGCCGCCGAAGCGGCCGTACGGGACGTGGTGGCCCGGCACGGGCGCGTCGACGTCCTGGTCAACAACGCCGGCCGCACCCATGTCGGCGCCTTCGAGGAGACCACCGAGCAGGAGCTGCGCGACCTGTTCGACGCGCATGTCTTCGGTCCCGCCGTGCTGACCCGCGCGGTGCTGCCGTACCCGCGCGAGCGGCGCTCGGGCGCGATCGTGCAGCTGAGCAGCATGGGCGGGCAGCTCTCGTTCGCGGGCTTCGGGGCGTACAGCGCGACGAAGTTCGCCCTGGAGGGCATGTCGGAGGCGCTCGCGGACGAGGTCGCCGAGTACGGCGTCAAGGTGCTGATCGTCGAGCCGGGCGCCTTCCGTACGTCGCTGTTCGGCACCGGCCGGGCCGGGCTCAGCGCGGACAGCGGGGTGTACGCCAAGGCGGCCGGGGCCCGCGGGCTGGTCGCCGCCGGTGACGGCAGCCGGCCCGGCGACCCGGCCAAGGCGGCGGCCCTGATCCTCGCGGCCCTGGAGGCGGACGACACCCCGCTGCGGCTGCCCCTGGGCGACGACGCGGTCACCGCCGTCCTCGGCCACCTCGACCGGGTGCGCGGCGATGTCGCCGCCGGGGAGAAGCGCACCCGCGCCACCGCCTTCGACGACTGGGGCGGCGCCACCGGTGCCGGGATCAGGGCCGGCCCGGTCCCGGCGTCAGGGCCGGGCCAGCCCCGACTTCAGGCCCGCCCCGCACAGCGGCACCACCGCGGACTTGGTGCCGAGCGCGCCCTCCCGCACGGCCGCCCAGCAGGCCACGCCCGTCGACTCGACGTACAGGCCGCGCGAGGCGAGGTCCAGCTGCGCGTGGCGGATCTGGTCCTCGGTGACGGTCAGGAAGGTGCCGCCCGAGTCCCGTACCGCGCGCAGGATCTGCCGGGCGCGCGGCGGCCGGGCGATCGCGATGCCCTCGGCGTGGGTGGGCGCGAGGGTGGTGGTGCCGGTCAGCTCGTCCGCGCCCTCCGCGAAGGCGTGCGCCAGCGGGGCCACCGCCGCCGCCTGCACCGCCCACAGCGCCGGGCGCCGGTCCAGCAGCCCCGCCCCGTACAGCTCGGCGACGGCGAGGGCGGCGCCCAGCAGCAGGGTGCCGTTGCCCACCGGCAGGACGAGCACGTCGGGCAGCCGCCCGCCGAGGTCCTCCCACAGCTCGTGCACGTACGTCTTGGTGCCGTGCAGGAAGTACGGGTTGTAGACGTGCGAGGCGTAGAACGTCTCCGGCTCGTCCGCGGCCCGCCGGGCGGCCGCGCCCGCCGCCTCGCGGTCGCCGTCGACCACTTCGAGCCGGGCACCGTGCGCCTCGATCTGCTCCAGCTTCTTCGCGGACGTGCCGAGGGGCACGTACACCGTGCAGGGCAGCCGCGCGCGGGCGCAGTACGCGGCGACGGACGTGCCCGCGTTGCCGCTGCTGTCCGCGACCACCCGGCGCGGCCCGGACCGCAGCGCCAGCTCGGCCAGCATGACCGCGCCCCGGTCCTTGAACGACAGTGTCGGCATCAGGTAATCGAGCTTGGCCGACACCTCGTCCGTCAGTGTCACCAGCGGGGTGCGGCCCTCGCCCAGGGAGACCGAGGGCGAGGACAGCGGCAGCGTCTCCGCGTACCGCCACAGCGAGTTCACCCGTCCGGTCAGGGACTTCAGGGGTGCCGGGGTGGGGGAGAAGTCGAGGTCCAGGGGGCCGTGGCAGGACGGGCAGCACCAGGCGAGGGAGTCGCCGGGGACGCGGACGCCGTCGGTGGGGCAGTAGCGGTCCGGCAGAGGTGTCATGTGCGCAGGCTACGGTCGGCGGCGCGCGCCCGCGCGTACGCCGGCGGCGGTGATGTGTCGTCATGCCGGAACACATCATGCCGAGGCATGCCATGGCAGAGCACGTCATGCCGGGGCACGTCATGGCAGAGCACGTCATGCGGGGGCACATCATGGCAGAGCGCGCCATGGCAGAGCACCATATGGTGCGGCACGCCATGCCAAAGCATGACAGAGTGTGATGCGCCGTCATGGAGCGGGCGCCGTGGGCCGGGCCCGCAGGCGGGCAGAGGGGGCCCAGTGGGCGACAGCGGGCGGTGCCGGGGCGGAGGTGTGGCGGTGCCCATAGCGGGGAGAAGTGCCTGGGTAAAGCCCCCCGACGCCACAAGTCATCACATCGAGTGATTCTCTGGCCTTCACTTGCGTGGCACAACGTGTGGTTGCCACGCTGTTGCTGTCTGTGCAACCTGATGGGAGTGGCCAGTGACTTTCGGTGAGCAGCCGGCGTATCTGCGGGTCGCGGGTGATCTCCGCAAGAAGATCGTCGACGGCCTGCTGCCCCCGCACACCCGGCTGCCCTCCCAGGCCAGGATCCGCGAGGAGTACGGCGTCTCGGACACGGTCGCCCTCGAAGCGCGCAAGGTGCTGATGGCCGAGGGCCTGGTCGAGGGCCGCTCCGGCTCGGGGACCTATGTGCGCGAGCGGCCGGTGCAGCGCCGGGTCGCCCGCTCGGGTTTCCGGCCCTCCGGCGGGGCCACGCCGTTCCGGCAGGAGCAGGCGGCGGCCGAGGCGCGCGGCACCTGGGAGTCGAGCAGCGCGCAGGCCGAGGCCAGCGGAGCGATCGCCGACCGGCTCGGCGTCAAGCCCGGCGACCGCGTGATGTGCACGAAGTACGTCTTCCGGGACGCCGGCGAGGCGATGATGCTCTCCACCTCCTGGGAGCCGCTCGCCCTCACCGGCCGCACCCCCGTGATGCTCCCGGAGGAGGGGCCGCTCGGCGGCATGGGCGTCGTCGAGCGCATGCGCGCCATCGACGTCATCGTCGACAACGTCACCGAGGAGGTCGGCGCCCGCCCCGGCCTCGCGGAGGAACTGCTCACGCTGGGCGGCGTACCGGGCCATGTCGTCGTGGTCGTCCAGCGCACCTTCTACGCCTCCGGGCGCGCCGTGGAGACGGCGGACGTCGTGATCCCCGCGGACCGCTACCGGGTGGCGTACCACTTGCCGGTGAAGTAGGCGGCCCGGGGCCGACTCCGGCCGCGGTCAGAAAGCGCCGGAGTGCCGGAGCGCCGGAGGGCCGGAGGGCCGGAGCGCCGGAGCTTCCTGTCGGCGGGAGAGGCGCGAGGGGGGGCGCGGCGCAGGGGCGTGTGCGGCGCGCGGTCCGCCCGAGTGAGGTGGGCGCGGGGCGGAGGTAGTGCGCCCCCACCGCCTCCGGCCAGGGTGCCACCCGTCCCCACGCAGCTTCCGGCCGCTGGATTCCGGCCGTTCTCGCAGGTTCCCGCTCCGGCGGGGCCATCGCCGTGACAGTGCGCACCCTGCCCGCGGACGGCGCGTTCTTCCCCGTGCGCCCCCTGCGCCATGGCCGGTTGCCTTCCTCTTTGTGAAAAGTCGTATTCGCTGCGTGAAGGTAGGGCGTAGGCTCGGGCATATGCGAAGTGCGGTTTCCCCGCCCGGCGGGACGCGGAGGGGGCCGGGACCCGGAAGCGGGCGCGGGCGACGCGCCGGGGCGCGAAGGAGCAGTGGGGCGGGATGAACGACGGCACGATCACTCTTCCCTGGCTCGTCGTCCGGCAGGACGACAACGGCAACCGCTACCGCGTGGGCCGGTACGCCAGCCGGGCCGAGGCCCAGAAGATCGCGGACAGCCTCGACGGCCGCGGCCGCCAACAGCTTTACTGGGTCGAGTGCGTCGACGACGACGGCCGCGGCGCGGACCCGGGGAACTGACCACGGCGGGCCCCGCGCACTCCGGCGTACGGCTTCTCCCGGCCGCTCCTTAAGCTCCGGGCCGCCCTCGTAAGCTCCGGCCCGCTCCCATAAGCTCCCGGCCGCTCCCGTAAGCTCCGGCGCATGAGCGAACGGATCGTGGTGGTGGGCGCCGCCCTGGTCGACGGCGGCCGGCTGCTCGCCGCCCGCCGCAGCGCGCCCCCGGAACTGGCCGGACGCTGGGAACTGCCCGGCGGCAAGGTCGAGCCCGGCGAGCTTCCGGAGGCCGCCCTCGTCCGCGAGCTGCGCGAGGAACTCGGTGTCGACGCCGAGACCGGCGAACGGGTCCCCGGCGCCTGGCCGCTGAAGTCCCCCTACGAACTCCAGGTGTGGACCGCCCGGCTGCGGCCGGGCTCCGCCGCCCCGCGCCCCTTGCAGGACCACGACGAACTGCGCTGGCTGGAACCGTCCGAGACGTGGACCGTCGGCTGGCTGGACCAGGACGTCCCCGCGGTACGGGCGGCCCTCACCCTCCTGGCCGCCACCCCGCCGCCCGGCATCCCGCCCGGCCCACCCCGGGCTTAGCCGACCGCCGCGCAGTCGCTTAGTCGCGCAGTCGCGCAGTCGCGCAGTCGCGTGGCCGCGTGGCCGCGCAAGGCTCGGCCTGTTCGGCCTGTTCGGCCTGTTCGGCCTGTTCGGCCCGCCGCCCGGCGGGATTACCCCCACCGCCGGACCGCCGCCCGGGTGCCGGTTCGCACGGGGCGGTACTGGTCGCCGTATATCGGGTATGTGCCCCTTATCGCCATGAAACCCGACATGGTGGGCTCGTTGGCCTGGGAAGTGATCGGCGTGATCGACACCGAAGGCGACTGCGCCGAGTGGACCTTTCCCGCGGACCCCGGCGCGGTGCGCACGGCCCGTGCCGCCGTCCGCGGCCAGTTGCGCAGCTGGGAGCTGGACAGTCTCGGTGACACCGCGGCCCTGCTGGTCAGCGAGCTGGTCACCAACTCGCTGCGGCACGCCACCGGCCCCATCGCCCTGCGGCTGGTCCGCCCCGCAGGGCTGCCGCACATCCTGCTGGTGGAGGTCTCCGACCCGCTCCCGGAGCCGCCGCGCGAACGGGCCGCCCGCCCCGACGACGAGAGCGGTCGGGGCCTGCAACTGGTCGCCTCCGCCTCCCGCCGCTGGGGCAGCCGGCCGGACGAGTCCGGCAAGACGGTCTGGTTCGAACTGGCCGTACCGGCCCGCCCGCCGACCACTCCGCCGACCACTCCGCCGGCCATCCCGCCGACCGCCCCGCACAGACCCGGCACCCCTGTCGGGCACCCGGAACGCACCGGCGGCGGCCGTTAGTGACGGCGGTCATCGGCACGTGGACGACCCGTTCGGGACAGCGGTCACCGGCACGTGGGCGGTCGTTCGTGCCGGCGGGCACCGGCAGGTAGACGACCGTCCGTGACAGCGGTCACCGGCACGTAGGCGACCGTCCGTGACGGCGGTCCTCGGCACGCGGGCGACCGTCCGTGACCGCGGTGCGGGGCCGGGTGCCCGCGTCCCCGATCACGGACAGTTGCCCCCGGCGGGGTTCGACCGGGTGTCGCCTGGTTAGAAGACACATGGTGTTGTCACAGACCGGACCGAAAAGTATCGGGACGGTCCTGTGATCGTGAACACCGTGTTGTGCGGCGCCGTAGTGCTGGATACTGCGGGCAGCCGCCGCCGGTGACCGGTGCCGGACGCGGTGAGCTGGAGGGGACGGTTCGCGTGAGCGAGATACCAGCGAAGGCCACGGAGTCCGAGGACCCGTCGGGCGGCGCGAGGGCGGGGTCCGCGGGTGGCGGTGCCGCCGAGGGGGCGCCCCCCGCGGACGCGACGTGGCAGAGCAATCCGCCCGGCTCCATCTACGACTACATCAAGGTCGCGTCCTTCTCCATCGGCCCCGACGGCCATGTCGACCAGTGGAGCCTGCGCGCCGAGCAGTTGTTCGGCATCCCCGCCGAACGCGCCGTCGGCATGGACCCCATCGAGGCGTTCATTGACTCCGACCTGCGGGAACAGGGCCAGCGCAAGATGGCCGAGATTCTCGACGGACGGGAGTGGACCGGAGTGGTCCCCTTCCGCCTGCCCGCCCCCACGGACGCCCGGGACGCCCGTGACGACAGGGACGACCGGGACGGCCGGAACCCGGAACACGGCACCCGCGACGCCCGCGGCCTCCGCGGTCTCGCCGAGGTGTACGTCATGCCGACCCGCACCGCCGAGGGCGACAAGGCCGCCGTCTGTATCGTCGTCGACGTCCGCACCCTGCGCACCATCGAGACCGACCTCGCCGCCTCCCAGGCGATTTTCGGTCAATCCCCTTTCGGTTTCCTGCTCCTCGACCCCGATCTGCGGATCCGCCGCGCCAACCACCGCTTCGCCTCCCTGTTCGGCGGCTCCCCCGACGACCACCGCGGCAGGACCGTGCACGACTACCTGCCCCGCGCCGAGGCGGAGCGGGTCACCGCCAGCCTGCGCCGGGTGCTGGAGAACGGCGAGTCCCTCTCGGACCTGCACGTCACCGGTTTCGTCCCGGGCTCCGAGGAACGCCGCCACTGGTCCATCAACCTCTACCGCGTGCACAGCGGCAGCGGCCGCCCCATCGGCATCGCCTGGCTCGGCACCGACATCACCGCCCGCCGCGCCGCCGCCCGCGAGGCCGCCGCCGCCCGGCGCAACCTCGCTCTGCTCAACGACGCCGGCGCCCGCATCGGCAACTCCCTCGACCTGGAGACCACCGCCCGCGAACTCCTCGACGTCGTCGTCCCCGGCTTCTGCGACCTGGCCACCGTCGACCTCTACCAAGGACTGCTCGCCGGTGACGAGACCCCGCCCGGTCTCGCCGACGGCAGCGCCGAACTGCGCCGCGTCGCCTTCGCCAGTGCCGTCTCCGGCGCGCCCCTCACCGGCACCGGCGCGCCCGTCGAGGTCGGCGCCGTCCACCACTACCCCTTCAACTCGCGCTGCGCCGACGCCCTGCGCACCGCCCGCCCGCAGCTCGTGGCCGGCGAGGACGGCGGCCTGGTCCACTCCACGCTGGCCGTGCCGATGGTCGCCCACGACACCGTGGTGGGACTCGCGCAGTTCGCGCGGACCAAGGGCAGTGAACCGTTCGGCGACCGCGACCGCGATCTCGCCGTGGAACTCGCCGCCCGCGCCGCCGTCTGCATCGACAACGCCCGCCTGTACCGGCGCGAGCACGAGAGGGCGCTGATACTGCAGCGCTCCCTGCTGCCGCCCGGCGACCCGGAGGCGTCCGGACTGGACATCGCCTGCCGCTACCTGCCCGGCAACGCGGCCACCGGCCGGCCCAGCGAGGTCGGCGGCGACTGGTTCGACGTCATCGAACTCCCCGGCCACCGCACCGCGCTGGTCGTCGGCGACGTCATGGGCCGCGGGCTGCGCGCCGCCGTCGCCATGGGCGAACTGCGCACCGCCGTACGCACCCTGGCCCTGCTCGACCTGGAACCGGCCGAGGTCCTCTCCCAGCTGGACGAGATCGCCCGCGGCCTCGGCGCCCCCGGCGGCGTCCAGCAGGCCACCCGGGCCGCCCGCCGCCCCCGCGAGGCCGACCTGTCCGAGGTCTACCTCGCGACCTGCATCTACGCCGTCTACGACTCGGTCACCCGGCGGTGCACCTTCGCCAACGCGGGCCATCTGCCGCCGGTCCTGGTCGAGCCCGGCGAGGCGGCGCTCATGCTCGACGTGCCGCCGGGCATGCCACTGGGCGTGGGCGGCGAACCGTTCGAGGAGGTGGAGGTCGAACTCCCCGAGGGCGCGCTGCTCGCGCTCTACACCGACGGCCTGGTCGAGTCCCGCGACCACCCGCTGGACGAGGGGCTCCAGGCGTTCGTCGGCGCCCTCACCGACCCGCACCCCTCGACGGCGGGAGCGCGCGCCGACGCCTCCCAGAACCTGGAGGACGTCTGTGACCACGTCCTGCGCACCCTCGGCAGCCACCACGGCGAGGACGACATCGCGCTGCTCATGGCCCGCGTCCAGGGCCTGCCCGCCGAGTCCGTAGGCGACTGGACGCTGCCCCGCGAGCCGCGCAGCGTCGGCCGCGCCCGCGAGTACGCGCGCGCCCAGCTGCTCGCCTGGGACCTGGAACCGCTGGTCGACACCACCGAGCTGCTGGTCAGCGAACTCGTCACCAACGCGCTCCGGTACGGCGAGGGCGAGATCAGGCTCCGGCTGCTGCTCGACCGCACCCTGGTCTGCGAGGTCTGGGACTCCGGCCTGGTGCAGCCGCGCCGCCGCCGCGCCCGCGACACCGACGAGGGCGGCCGCGGCCTCCAGCTCGTCGGCCTGCTCAGCGCCGCCTGGGGTTCGCGCCGCACCCCGCGCGGCAAGACAGTCTGGTTCGAACTCCCGCTCCCGGACGGCGAGAACGTCCTCACCGATCCGGCGGAGGCCCTGCTGAGCCTGTTCTGACGTCGGCGCTCGTGACGTCGGCGCTCGTGACGTCGGCGCTCGTGACGTCGGTGCTCGTGAATTCGGCGTTCCGGGCTTCGGCATTCGTGACGTCGGCGTCCCTGGTGCGCGGCCCGCCGAAGCGCGGCGGCGGGCCGACCGGCGGTGGCGCGGGCAGCAGGATGCCGCCGAGGACGGCTCCGGCGGTGGTGCCGGTGGGGGCGTCCGGACCGGCGTACGGGTTCCCGTGCGTGCGTACGTCCTGCTCGGCGCGACCGTGGGCCTCGCGGGCCAGCGCGTCGGCGCGCAGGTGGTCGGCGGGGTCGGCGGAGGCGAGCAGGCGCTGTGCCTCGGCCAGCAGGGCGCGGGGCGTGGCGCCCACCGCGCCCCGGTGCGTGGTGACGAAACCGGCCGCGGCGGCGGTGGCGGCGCGGGCGGTGAGCAGGGCGGCGGCGGACAGCACACCGCTCCGGCCCGCCGCCAGGGGGACCGCCGCCCGCACGATCCGGCGCAGGGCCGCCGCCGGGTCGTACGGCCGCCCGGCCGCCGACTCCTGCCGTACGGAGGCCAGCTCGGCGCCGGCGTGCAGGAGCCGCGCCCGCTCCTCACCGGCCGGCGTCCCCGTGAGCCGGTCCGCCGCCGCGGCCCGCTCCGCCTGCGCGCCGTTCAGCGCGGCCGGGAGCAGGGCCGCGGCCTCGTCCAGCTCGGCGGCGAGCCGGTCGACGCCGTCGAGGAACACGGCCGCCTGCGCCACGGCACCCTCCGCGGCCCGCAGCCGGTCCGCCGCCCGCTCCCGCTCGCCCCGGCCGGCCGCCTGCCGGGCCTCGTCGAGGCGGGCGGTGGCGAACACCAGACGGTCCCTGGCCTGTGCCGGGTGGCCCGCGGCCTGTTCGGAGGCGGCGGGGCCGTACCGTACGGCGAGAGCGGCCAGGGCCGCTTCCGCCGGTGCCGTCCGGGCCGCCAGCTCCCGGCAGCGCGCCCGCGCCGCCTCCAGCGCGCCGGCCGGGTCCCGTTCCAGGCCGCGCAGTCCGGCGAACGCGTCGGCGGCCGCGTCCAGCAGCCGGCCGGCCTCCTCGCAGTGCCCGGTGACGTCGTCCCCGGGCAGGCCGCGGTCGCGGCGCAGGTACTGCCGGCAGGCGGCCGCCAGCTCGCCCTCGGCCGCCCGCACGGCCTCCCGGTAGGGCGCCACGGCGGCGGCGCCGAACAGCGCCTCGGCGAAACCGAGTTCGGCCGCGGAGGCGCGTACGCAGTCGTCGGCCGGCACCAGCGCCCGCCCTCCCTCGTCGGCCGCCCGCTCGTCCCGGCGGGCGCCGCCCGGAGTCGTCCGGGTCCGCGCGCGCCGGGTGCGCCGTACGTGCCCGTACCCGGCGAGCACGAGCGCCGCGCCCACCGCGACGAGCGGCAGGACGAGGTCGGCACCCGAGGTCTCGTCCCGCGCGGCGGCGGACACCGGTCCGGCGGGCCGGGGGAGCGCGGGCGACGCAACCGCGGTGCCCTCGATGATCGTCATCACTCCGAGCACCAGCCACAGAAGCCCCGCCGCGCCGCCCAGCACGGCCCGGCGCCCGGCCGCACGGCGCGGCCGGGCGGCCCGGAGCTGGGACGCCGTCACGTCTGGGAGCGTAGGACCGCCCGGCCGGGCACGCGACCGGGGCCGCGTCACCGGCGGTACGGACGGGGAGACGGGGACGCGGGAGGGGAACGGCATGGAACACACCGGGAACAGCACACCGGCCGACGAGCCCGGGGCGGCGGAGAAACGGGAGAGACAGGGGGCGGCCCGGGCCCCGGCCTCCGGCCGACAGCGGGACGGCGACGGGCAGGCCGCGCCGGGCTCGGGGACGGATGCAGGCACCGAGCCGGGGGCGGTTGCCGGGGCGGAGCCGGGTACCGCGACGGCACCGAAGGCGGCCGGGAGGCCGGACGCGACCACCGCACGGGAGGAAGCCTCCCGCCCGGAGGCGACCGCCGCACCGGACACGCCCGCGGCACCCCCCGCTCCCGAGCAGGGCGCTACCCCTGAGCCCGGCGACGCCGAGCCGGGGGAGGGCGCACGGCGTCCGGAGAAAGCCTCCCGCCCGGAGGAAGCCACCCCGCCGGAGGCAGCCCCCGCACCGGACACGCCCTCCGAAACCCCCGCTCCCGAGCAGGGCGCTACCCCTGAGCCCGCCGACGCCGACGCCGAGCCGGGGGAGGGCGCACGGCGTCCGGAGAAAGCCTCCCGCCCGGAGGAAGCCACCCCGCCGAAGGCAGCCCCCGCGCCGGACACGCCCCCCGAAACCCCCGCTCCCGAGCAGGGCGCCGCCCCTGCACCCGCCGACGCCGACACCGAGCCCGGCGAAGACGCAAGGCGCCCGGAGAAAGCCTCCCGCCCGGAGGAAGCCACCCCGCCGGACACGCCCCCCGAAACCCCCGCTTCCGAGCAGGGCGCTACCCCTGAGCCCGGCGACGCCGACGCCGAGCCGGGGGAGGGCGCACGGCGCCCGGAGAAAGCCTCCCGCCCGGAGAAAGCCTCCCGCCCGGAGGAAGCCACCCCGCCGGAGGCAGCCTCCGCACCGGACACGCCCTCCGAAACCCCCGCTTCCGAGCAGGGCGCTACCCCTGAGCCCGCCGACGCCGACGCCGAGCCGGGGGAGGGCGCAAGGCGCCCGGAGAAAGCCTCCCGCCCGGAGGAAGCCACCCCGCCGGACACGCCCCCCGAAACCCCCGCTTCCGAGCAGGGCGCCGCCCCTGAGCCCGGCGACGCCGACGCCGAGCCGGGGGAGGGCGCAAGGCGCCCGGAGAAAGCCTCCCGCCCGGAGGAAGCCACCCCGCCGGAGGCAGCCCCCGCACCCGACACGCCCTCCGAAACCCCCGCTCCCGAGCAGGGCGCCACCCCTGCACCCGCCGACGCCGACGCCGAGCCCGGCGAAGACGCACGGCGCCCGGAGGAAAGCCACCCCCCAGGGGACGGCCACCCGCCGGAAGACACCCACCGACCAGCGGAAAACCCCTCGCCCCCGGCCGACCTCCCGCCCCCGGTCGACCTCCCGCCCCCGGTCGACCTCCCGCCCCCGGTCGACCTCCCGCCCCCGGTCGACCTCCCGCCCCCGGTCGACC
>NZ_JBEYVW010000038.1:0-26254 GCF_040644175.1 Streptomyces sp. NPDC047017
ATCTGGCGTTGACTTTTGGCACGCTGTTGAGTTCTCAAGGAACGGACGCTTCCTTTGTACTCACCCTCTCGGGCTTTCCTCCGGGCGCTTCCCTTCGGTCTTGCGTTTCCGACTCTATCAGACCGTTTTCCGATCCGATTCCCAGTCGGGGGGTTGTCATCGGGCTTTCGGACTTTCGTCCGTCGGCCTTTCGACATTCACTACGTTAGCTGATTCCCGGTCCGATTCATAATCGGCTCCTGCGGTTCGAATTCGGACGTGCGAGCACGCCACAATCGACCCCGCTGAAGGGGCGTTCGATAAGTAGTGGTTTGGCCGCTCCGGCTGCAGGCGATCGCCGTACCCGGTTCAGCGGCTTGGGCTACATTACGCACCTTTCAAGGGCGAGTCAACTTCGACGGCGCTTGGGCACGTGCGGCCGGTACGGGCTGACGGTCGGGTCGTCGGCGACCCAATAGCGCCAGGGGTGGGCGTCACCGTTGCCGCCTTCGCCGGCGACGCCGGTGCGCGGGCCGTTGCGTAGCTGGTCAGAGGGGGTCGGACTGCCCGTCAGGATGCGGATGGGGGTGTCGCCGGTGGTGCAGGCGTCGGTGCCGTCGAGGGCGCGGTCCACGCCGAGTGCGGTGGCGAGGCGGGCCGGGCCCTTGGCCAGTTCCTTGTCGTTGCGGGCCGAGAGCCGGCGGGTGCGGGCCAGCTCGGCGCCCTCGACGATCTCGCCGGCGCGGAGCAGGACCCCGCTCGCCTCCCCCTCCGGTCCGCACACCAGGTTCATGCAGTGCCACATGCCGTAGGTGAAGTAGACGTACACATGGCCGGGCGGGCCGAACATCACGGCGTTGCGGGCCGTGCGGCCGCGGAAGGCGTGGGAGCCCGGGTCGTTCGGGCCGTCGTACGCCTCGACCTCGGTCAGGCGCAGCGCGATCGGGCCGTCCGGAGTCGAGCGGACGAGGATGCGGCCCAGGAGGTCGGGGGCGACGTCCAGGACGGGGCGGGCGAAGAACTCTCTGGGCAGGGGCGTACGGTCCGAGGGCGCGATCATGGGTTACGAGCGTAGTCCAGACGGGTGGGTGGCAAGGGCTGGTCAAGGTTTCGCCCGCTTGCCAGGGTGTGGGCGCGGAACCGGTCACGACCGGATCGCGTATGTAGGGGTCAGGGACCACACGTAAAGGGAGAGTCATGGCGTTCAGGAAGCTGCTGGCGAGCCTCGGGGCGGGCGGCGCGTCGGTCGAGACCGAACTGCACGGGGTCGACGTGGTGCCGGGCGGGGTCGTCCAGGGCGAGGTGCGGATCCAGGGCGGGTCGGTGGACCAGCAGATCGAGGGGTTGTCCGTCGGGTTGCAGGCCAGGGTGGAGGTCGAGAACGGCGACGAGGAGTACAAGCAGGACATCGAGTTCACCAAGGTGCGCCTCGGTGGCGCGTTCGAGCTGCGGGCGGGGGCCGTGCACGCGGTGCCGTTCGGGCTGGAGATCCCCTGGGAGACGCCGGTCACGATGATCGACGGGCAGGCGCTGCGGGGCATGCACATCGGGGTGACGACGGAGCTGGCGATCGCCCGCGCGGTGGACTCCGGTGACCTGGACCCGGTCCAGGTGCACCCGCTGCCGGCGCAGAAGGCGATCCTGGACGCGTTCATCCAGCTCGGCTTCCGTTTCCAGCACGCGGACATGGAGCGCGGGCACATCCGCGGGACGCGGCAGCGGCTGCCGTTCTACCAGGAGATCGAGTTCCACCCGCCGGCGCAGTACCGGGGCCTGAACGAGGTCGAGGTGAGCTTCGTGGCCGACGAGCACGCCATGGACGTGGTCCTTGAAATGGACAAGAAGCCGGGTCTGTTCAGCGAGGGCAGCGACAGCTACCGCTCCTTCCAGGTGGGGCTGCACGAGCACCGGCAGACCGACTGGGTGGCGTACCTGCACCAGTGGATCGCCGAGGTCGGCAGCAGGCGCAGCTGGTTCTAGCCCTAGGGCCTGCCTGACAATTCCCGTCTGCCTCGCGACGCCATGCACGCACTCTCGCCGCACCGGGCGCAGAGCCGAGTACACCCAGTACGAGGCTCTACGCCCGGCACCCCGAGAGCACGCACCTGACCCCGCGCGGCCGCCCTCCGGGCGACAACGGGAACTGTCAGACAGGCCCTAGGCTCAGTACCGACTGTAGGAACGATCAGGAGGTACCGAGGTGACCGAGCTCAAGCGGCGGCCGCTCCCCCACGACTTCCATCCGCCCGTGCCGGCCTTCACGGTGACGAGCGACGACGTCCGGGAGGGCGGGACGCTCCAGGACGCCCAGCTTCAGGCGGCGGGGAACACCTCGCCGCAGCTGCGCTGGGAGGGCTTCCCGTCCGGGACCAAGTCCTTCGCGGTGACCTGCTACGACCCGGACGCCCCGACCGGCAGCGGGTTCTGGCACTGGGTGGTGTTCGACATCCCGGCCTCGGTGACGGAACTGCCGGCGGGTGCGGGCGGCGGGAAGTTCGAGGGGCTGCCCGAGGGCGCGGTGCACGCGCGCAACGACTACGGGTCGAAGGACTTCGGGGGCGCCGCGCCGCCGCCCGGGGACGGGCCGCACCGGTACGTCTTCACGGTGTACGCCGTGGACCAGGAGAAGCTGGGCCCTGACTCGGACGTCTCTCCGGCCGTGGTCGGCTTCAACCTGCGGTTCCACACGCTGGCGCGGGCGCAGCTGATCGGTGAGTACGAGGTTTCCGCCGAGGGCTGACCCGGTCTGTCGCCCGATCCGGTGGGTGCCGGACGTTTGCCCGCCTCTGGTCTTGGAAGTGATCGGAGGCGGGCATTTTTATTGCGTTGTCCATCCTGACGCGCCCGTCCAGAGTTGGTCCGGGCCCGCCGGGGGGTGGGCCGGTGCACACGGGAGGTGGGCCGGATGCGGGACACGCTGGTACTGAACGCGAGCTTCGTGCCGCTGTCGACGGTGACGCTGAACCGAGCCGTGGTGCTGGTGCTGCAGGACAAGGCGGTCGTCGAGCAGGCCCATCCCGAACTGCGGATGCGGGGAGCCGCGGTGGACATACCGGCGCCCCGGGTGATCCGGCTGTGCCGGTACGTGCGGGTGCCGTTCCGAAGACAAGCGCCGTGGTCGAGGCGGGGAGTGCTGGTGCGGGACCGGTACCGGTGCGCGTACTGCGGCCGGCGGGCGACGACCGTGGACCACGTGGTGCCGCGGTCGCGGGGCGGGCAGGACAGCTGGCTGAACACGGTGGCCTCGTGCGCGGAGGACAACCACCGCAAGGCGGACCGGACTCCGGAGCAGGCGGGGATGCCTTTGTTGCGGGAGCCGTTCGAGCCGACGCCCGCGGATGCGATGTTGCTGGCGCTGGGGGCGGAGGAGTTCGCCGGGCTGCCGGAGTGGTTGGTGCGGGAGGCTGCCTGAACTACTCGCCGTGGGGCTTGTGTCCTTCGCCGGCTGTCGGTACCTCGTGGTTGACCGCGCAGTTCCCCGCGCCCCTTGAAGGAGTGCGGGGGACGTCTGCTTCTACGTGTTCTACGTACTCTCAGTCGATGAACGGCTTTTCCCGGCGTTCCGGAGGGGTGCTCCTGCCGTCGTGCTGGGAGGGGACCGTGCCGCCGCCGTTGCCGCCGCCTGAATTGCCGCCCAGGGGGCCGAAGTTGCCCATGGCGCCGGAGAGGCCCTTGAGGGCGTCGCCGATCTCGCTGGGGACGATCCAGAGCTTGTTGGCGTCGCCCTCGGCGATCTTCGGCAGCATCTGGAGGTACTGGTAGGAGAGCAGCTTCTGGTCCGGGTCGCCGGCGTGGATGGCCTCGAAGACCGTGCGGACGGCCTGGGCCTCGCCCTCGGCGCGCAGCGCGGCGGCCTTGGCCTCACCTTCGGCGCGCAGGATCTGGGACTGCTTCTCGCCCTCGGCGCGCAGGATCTCGGACTGCCGGACACCTTCGGCCTGGAGGATCGCGGCGCGCTTGTCGCGGTCGGCGCGCATCTGCTTCTCCATCGAGTCCTGGATGGAGGTCGGCGGCTCGATGGCCTTGAGTTCCACGCGGTTGACGCGGATGCCCCACTTGCCGGTGGCCTCGTCGAGGACGCCGCGCAGGGCCGCGTTGATCTCCTCGCGGGAGGTGAGGGTGCGCTCCAGGTCCATGCCGCCGATGATGTTGCGCAGGGTGGTGACGGTGAGCTGCTCGATGGCCTGGATGTAGCTGGCGACCTCGTAGGTGGCGGCCCGGGCGTCGGTCACCTGGTAATAGATGACGGTGTCGATGTTGACGACCAGGTTGTCCTGGGTGATCACCGGCTGCGGCGGGAACGGCACGACCTGTTCGCGCAGGTCGATGCGGTTGCGGATGGTGTCGATGAACGGGACGACGATGTTGAGGCCCGCGTTCAGGGTCCGCGTGTAACGGCCGAAGCGCTCGACGATGGCGGCGCTGGCCTGCGGAATGACTTGGATCGTCTTGATCAGGGCGATGAAGACCAACACCACCAGAACGATCAGGACGATGATGACCGGTGCCATCGTTGCTTCCCGTACCCTTCTCCGCCTCGGCGCTTTCGGAAGATCTTAGGGGCTTCTCGGCTGTTGAAGATCTTGCTGGTCGAGTCTGACAGACCGTCGCCTGCCTCGTGGGGTGTTCGGTCACATGACGATGGCGGTGGCCCCCTCGATGTCGACGACGTCGACCTCCGCGCCCTCCTCGTAGGAGCGGTCGGTGTCGAGCGCGCGGGCCGACCAGACCTCCCCGGCGAGTTTGATCCGGCCGCCGGCGCCGTCGACGCGTTCGAGGACGACGGCCTGCCTGCCCTTCAACGCGTCGATTCCGGTGGCCAGTCGGGGGCTCTGGCGGGTGTGCCGGGCGGCGATGGGCCGGACGACGGCGATGAGCGCGACGGAGACGACGACGAAGGCGAGCACCTGGGCGACGACACCGAAGCCGAAGCCGGCGACGGCCGCGGCGACGACGGCGCCGACCGCGAGCATCCCGAACTCCGGCATCGCGGTCACCACGAGCGGGATGCCGAGGGCGGCCGCCGCGACGAGCCACCACACCCATGCGTCGATGTCGTTCACATGGTCATGGTAGGGCCGGGGGCGTGCGGCGGACAGGGCGCACGGGGGCCGGTCCGGGGCACGGCACGGGATCGCGGCGGTGACAGGCCGGTGGCAGTGGGCCCGTCGGCGGGGTCAGGACAGCGGGAGGCCCTGGGCGGTCCAGCGGTCGCCGATCTGCTCGACGACGAGCGGGAGCCCGAAGCACAGGGAGAGGTTGCGGGAGGTGAGTTCCAGCTCCAGCGGGCCGGCGGCGAGCACCTTGCCCTGACGGATCATCAGGACGTGGGTGAAGCCGGGGGCGATCTCCTCGACGTGGTGCGTGACCATGATCATCGAGGGGGCGATCGGGTCGCGGGCGAGCCGGCCGAGGCGGCGGACCAGATCCTCGCGGCCGCCGAGGTCGAGGCCGGCGGCGGGCTCGTCCAGGAGCAGCAGTTCGGGGTCGGTCATCAGGGCGCGGGCGATCAGGGTGCGCTTGCGCTCGCCCTCGGAGAGGGTGCCGAAGCGGCGGTCGAGGTAGTCGGTCATGCCGAGGCGGTCGAGGAAGGCGCGGGCGCGCTGCTCGTCGATGTCCTCGTACTCCTCCTGCCAGCCCGCGGTCATGCCGTACGCGGCGGTGAGCACGGTCTGCAGGACGGTCTGGCGCTTGGGGAGCTTGTCGGCCATGGCGATGCCGGCCATGCCGATGCGGGGGCGCAGTTCGAAGACGTCGGTGCCGGGGCGGCCGAGGGTCTCGCCGAGGATGGTGGCGGTGCCCTTGCTGGGGTAGAGGTAGCTGGAGGCGACGTTCAGGAGGGTGGTCTTGCCGGCGCCGTTCGGGCCGAGGATGACCCAGCGCTCGCCCTCCTTGACCGACCAGGAGACCTGGTCCACCAGAGCCCGGTCCTCACGGACCACGGATACGTCCTGAAGCTCCAGAACATCGCTCATGAGCGCGTTGTCTCCCCTTGCAGTGTGCCGCCGGTCCCGGCTGTCGCGTACGCCTGTGGCTGGGTCCGCCGCGCCGGTGGGCGCAGCCCCCTCCGAATCTACGCCACGAGACGGCCGGGCCGTTCCATCGGTCCGGTCCTTAAGGTGGGGGCATGCTCTCGGAACCGCGCTCCGGCCGCCTGGCCGCTTGGGGAAATGCCCTTCTCGCCGGACTTGTCTCTCCGGACGACGCCGTGCTCGCCGTCGTGGGTGAGGATGCCGTCCATCGGGTGGCGGGGCTGCCCGGCGAATCGGGTCCTGTCGGGCTCACGCTCGCGCTGGGGCGGCTGCGCGCGCTCGGGGTGGACGCGCTGCGGGTGGCGCTGCCCGCGCCGGGGCATCCGCTGGGGCTGAGCGGGCCGCCGGAGTTCAACGCGCGGGCGCTGGAGGCCGGGGAGGCGGTGGTCTGCCACGGTGCCGCGCTCGGCCTGGTGCCCGAGGTGCACGAGGCGGGCCCGGCGGGCGATGTGCACGCCGAGGTGGTGTGGCACGTGCTGGCCGTGCGGGACGCGCCGCCCGCCGATGTGCCGTCGCTGGGCGAGGCCGAGCGTGAGCTGGCGCAGGCGCTGCGGGAGGCGACCGAGGTGCTGTCGCGGCTGGACGTCGCCGGGTCGGGGCCGGTGGCGGAGGCGGCGGTCGAGGCGTACCGGGCGCGGGCCGAGGCGGGCCGGGAGGTGCTGGCGCCGGGGTACCCGGCGCGGGCGGCGCGGGTGCTGGAGCTGGCGCAGCGGGTGGGGTTGCTGGTGTCGCTGGCGTACGGGAACGGGCACGGGGGTGCGGTGAGCGCGTCCGAGATGGCCGCGCGGGGGGAGGCGTTGCGGCCGGTGGAGCGGACGGCCCGGCGGGCGCAGGTGGCGGCGTACAACTCCGTCGTGGAGGAGCGGGAGAAGGGGGCGCGGTGAGGGTTGCTCACGGGGTGCCCTGTGTGGGTGCGGGCTGCCCTGGGGCTGTGCCCCAGACCCCCGTCGGCCTGAACGGCCTCGTCCTCAAACGCCGGACGGGCTGATTTCGCCGGCCTGGACCGCAAGATGTTCCCCGCCGGGATCGGCCTCCCGGGGGGAGCCGGGAGGCCGTGGGCATCGGGGTGGTGGTGGGCTCAGTGGTTGAGGCCGAGGTTGCCGAAGGCCGGGTTCAGGACGCCGATGACGTTGACGCTGTTGCCTACGGCGTTGACCGGGATGTGGATCGGGGCCTGGATGACGTTGCCCGAGACGACGCCCGGGGAGTCCTTGGCCGCGCCGGCGGCCGCGGCGCCGTCATGGGCGGAGGCCATTCCGGCGCCGGCGGCCACGAGCCCGCCGGCCACCATCGTCACGGCCGCTGCCTTCTTCAGGTTCTTCACGCTTGAGTCCTCCTGGTGATCGCCGCGGCAGTCGCCGCGGTACGCACTGGAGAACGGGCGGGCCCGGCGGAGGTTGCGCCATCCGGGGGACATTCCCACGACGGTATGAATCTCAGTCCGGAAGGGAACGCTCCGAATTGCCGCCGCGGGGGCCGGTCACCCGGCCATGCCGTGGCGTACGGCCCACAGCGCGGCCTGGGTGCGGTCCGCGAGGTCCAGTTTCATCAGGATGTTCGACACGTGGGTCTTCACGGTCTTCTCGGACAGCACCAGGGCGCGGGCGATCTCCCGGTTGGAGCGGCCGTCCGCTATCAGGCCGAGCACCTCGCGCTCCCGGTCCGTGAGGGAACTCCCCCGGCCCTGGCCCGCGTTGGTCTCGTCCTGGGCCAGCAGGGCGCCGGCGACCTCCGGCTGGAGCAGGATGTGGCCGGCGTGCACGGAGCGGATGGCCCCGGCGAGGGCCTCGGGGTCGACGTCCTTGTAGACGTACCCGGCGGCGCCCGCGCGCAGGGCGGGGACCACGGTGCGCTGTTCGGTGAAGCTGGTGACGACGAGCACGCGCGCGGGGTTGCCGAGTTCGCGCAGCCGGCGCAGCGCCTCGACGCCGTCCGTGCCGGGCATCTTGACGTCCATGAGGACGACGTCGGGCCGCAGCTCCTCGGTCCGGGCGACGCCCTCGGCGCCGTCCGCCGCCTCGCCGACGACCTCGATGTCGTCCTGCACCTCCAGGAAGGTGCGCAGGCCCCGGCGGACCACCTGGTGGTCGTCGACGACCAGCACCTTGATTGCGTCAGCCACCGGGGGCCTCCATCTCGATCGTGGTGCCCTTGCCGGGCGCCGATTGCACCGTCAGCCTGCCGCCCGCGCCACTGGCCCGGTCCCGCATGGAGACCAGGCCCAGGTGGCGGCCCGCGCGGCGCACCGTGCCCGGGTCGAAGCCCTTGCCGTCGTCGGCCACGCGCAGGACGGCGCCCGGGCCGCGGCGCTCCAGGGTGACGTCGACGTGTGCCGCGTCCGCGTGCCGCAGGGCGTTGTGCAGGGCCTCCTGGGCGACGCGGAGCATGGCCTCCTCCTGGGCGGCGGGCAGGGCCCGGCAGCTGTGGGCGGTGAAGGTGACGCGCGCGCTGTGGGCGCGGTCGAGGACCTGGATCTGGGTGCGCAGGGTGGCGGCCAGGCCGTCCTCGTCGAGGGCGGCGGGGCGCAGCTCGACCACGGCGGCGCGCAGTTCGTCGGCGGCCTCGGCGGCGAGGGCGGCCACCTGGTGCAGCTCGCCCTTGGCGCGCACCGGGTCGCGGTCGACGAGGGCGGCGGCGGCCTGTGCGGTCAGGCGCAGGGAGAACAGCTTCTGGCTGACCGCGTCGTGCAGTTCGTGGGCGAGGCGGGAGCGCTCCTCGGCGATGGTCAGTTCGCGGCTGCGCTCGTAGAGGCGGGCGTTGGTGAGGGCGATCGCGGCGTGCTGGGCGAGGATGGCGAGCAGTTCCTCGTCCTCCTCGGTGAAGCCGCAGCCGCCCTGCGGCCTGGGGCAGCGCTTGTTCGCCAGGAACAGTGCCCCGATGACCTCGTCGCCGTCGCGGATGGGCAGGCCGAGGAAGTCGGACATGTCGGGGTGGGCGGCCGGCCAGCCCTCGAAGCGCGGGTCCTCGCGCACGTCGGCCAGGCGCTCGGCGCGGGCCTCGTGCAGCATCGCGGCGAGGATGCCGTGCTGGCGCGGGAGCGGGCCGATGGCGCGCCACTGCTCCTCGCTGACCCCGTCCACCACGAACTGGGCGAAGCCGCCGTGGTCGTCCGGGACACCGAGCGCGGCGTACTGCGCGTCGAGCAGCTCGCGGGCGGAGGCGACGATCGTCTTGAGGACGTCGCGCACCTCCAGGTGCCTGCTCATGGCCAGCAGCGCGGAACTCACCGCGGCGAGGCCGGACCGGGGGCCTTGACTCATGCCCTCACGGTACCGGCGGGGTGTGACAGCCCGGATCGGACCTGTGGCCGTGCCTCCCGGGTCCGTGGACGTAGGTCCGGACGTAGGTCCCCCGGCCCCGGGCGGTGGCAGGTCCTAGGGCGCGCGGACGGGGCCGGCGTCCTACGGCGAAAGACCGCGGCCGGGTGCGGCCCGCGCCCGAGGTGGTGGGGGCTGCCGCGTTCCTACGGTGGCGGCACGCCGGTCACGCGGCGTACGGAGACGGCCCGGCGAGCGGGTCCGGGCGTCATGACCAGGGGACGGATGGCATGCCGGTAGCGATCATCACGGGGGCTTCGAAGGGGCTGGGGCGGGCGCTCGCCGAGGCCCTGGCGGCACGGGGCTGGGATCTGGTGCTGGACGCCAGGGGCGCGGCGGCGCTGGCGGAGGCGGCCCGGGCGGCCGCAGGGCACGGGGTGGCGGTGGAGGCCGTCGCGGGGGACGTGGCGGACGCCGGGCACCGGGCCGCCGTGGTGGCCGCGGCGCGCCGGCTCGGCGGGGTGGACCTGCTGGTGCACAACGCGAGCGCGCTGGGCGCCGAGCCGCTGGTGCGGCTGGCCGGGCTGCCCCTGGACGGGCTGCGCCGGGCGCTGGAGGTGAACACGGTGGCCGCCCTGGGACTGGTCCAGGAGGCGCTGCCGCTGCTGCGCGCGGCGGCGGCGGGCACCGTGATCGCGGTCAGTTCGGACGCGGCCGCCGAGGCGTACGAGACCTGGGGCGGTTACGGGGCGTCGAAGGCGGCGCTGGACCACCTGGCGGCGGTGCTGGCCGTGGAGGAGCCGTGGCTGCGGGTGTGGGCGGTGGACCCCGGGGACATGGCGACCGGTCTGTACGCGGCGGCCGTACCGGAGGACGACGGGCCGCGTCCGGCGCCGGACGCGGTGGTGCCGGCCTTCCTGCGGCTGCTGGAGGAGCGCCCGATGAGCGGCCGCTACGGCGCTCCGGCGCTGCTGGAGACGCGATGACGGCGGCCTCCCCGGTCTCCGGGACGCCTGGTGGCCGCTCGCCCCTGGCCGTCAGGGTGCCTGCGGAGCTGTCGGCGCGGGTGCCGGTGGAGCAGCGCGGTCCGGGGCTGGACCGGGACGCCGTGCGGCTGCTGGTGTCGCGGGGCACCCAGGTGTCGCACCACTCCTTTCCGGAGCTGCCGCGCCTGCTGCGGGCCGGTGATGTGCTGGTGGTGAACACCTCCCCCACGCTGGCCGCCGCGGTGGACGGGCGGATCGGGCACGCGCGCGTGGTGGTGCACTTCTCCACGCGCGGGGACGACGGGCGGTGGGCGGTCGAGGTGCGGGAGCCGGACGGCCGGGGCACCACGCGCGCGCGTGCGGGGGCGCCCGCGGGCAGGGAGGTGGTGCTGGCCGGGGGTGTGCGGCTGGTGCTGGAGGAGGCGCTGAGCGCGCGCGGCGACCGGCTGCGGTGGGCGCGGGCCGCCGGGGCGGCGGGGGCGGACGTGCTGGGGCTGCTGCGGGAGCACGGGCGGCCCATCCGGTACGCCTACACGGAGCGGGACCAGCCGCTGTCGGTGTACCAGACGGTGTTCGCGGTGCCGTCCGCGGACGGCACCGGCAGCGCGGAGATGCCGAGCGCCGCGCGGCCCTTCACGGCGCGGCTGGTGGCGGAGCTGGTGAGCCGGGGGGTGCTGTTCGCGCCGGTGACCCTGCACACGGGGGTGGCCTCGGCCGAGGCGCACGAGCCGCCGTACCCGGAGCGGTTCTCGGTGCCCGGGGCGTCGGCCCGGCTGATCGACGGGGTACGGGCGGCGGGCGGGCGGGTGATCGCGGTGGGGACCACCGCGGTGCGGGCCGTGGAGTCGGCGGTGGGGCCGGACGGGCGGGTGCGGGCGGCGGCGGGGTGGACCGGGCTCGTGGTGACCGCGGAGCGCGGGGTGCGGGTCGTGGACGGGCTGCTGACCGGGCTGCACGAGCCGGAGGCCTCGCATCTGCTGATGCTGGAGGCGGTCGCCGGACGGGCCGCGGTCGTCCGGAGTTATGAGGAGGCGTTGCGCGGGCACTATCTCTGGCACGAGTTCGGCGACGTGCACCTCATCCTTCCGGAGGAGACGGCTCACACAGAGCGTTGCGATGGCAACTAACTGTAAGGAAGGCCCTCCTTCGATGTGAGGGCGCACATAGGGCGCACATCACGTACGAACGGGCATAGGAGTCGCCACTCCCCTGGTGAACGGGACAGACAGCCCTGTCTGTCCCGTTTTGTCTGTTCCTGATCCACTACCCGGCTTCGTACGTCACACCTTTGCCCTCGGGTTTTGCGGCCGCTAAGAATTGCTCTCGTCGCTCAGCGCCGCGGGTTTCCGCTCGCGGCGTTCGTGTGGGAAGGACCCCCTCCCGCAGTCCGGAGAGCGACCTCCGCGCTACTCGAAGAGGTCCAGTTCGCCATGCCCGCAAAGTTCAGTTTTCGCCCCCATAGTCGTGCTCTGACCAAGACCCACAAGGTCGCCGTCGCCGGTGCCGCCACGCTCGGCGCCGCCGCTCTCGCCTTCACCACCGTCCCCGGCGGCGCGCACACCACCACGTCCGCCGACGCGGCCCCCGCCGCCGCCCCGGCGCAGTTCGCCGCGCAGCCGGTCAAGGACGTCAAGGCCAGCGTCACCGACCAGCTCGCCAGCAGCAGCCTGAAGATCCAGGCCATCGAGGCCAAGAAGCAGGCCGCCGCGAAGCAGCAGGCCGCCGCGCACAAGGCCGCCGCGCACCGCAAGGCCGAGGCCGCCCGCCACGCCGCGCAGGCCGCGAGCCGTTCCGCGCAGCGCCCGCAGCTGCAGACGGTCGCCGCCGCCACCAGCTACGGCAACAACCTCGACGGCTGGATCCGGCAGTCGCTGGCGATCATGAAGCAGCACAACATCCCCGGCTCCTACAGCGGCCTGCACCGCAACATCATGCGGGAGTCCTCGGGCAACCCGATGGCCATCAACGGCTGGGACGTCAACGCCCGCAACGGCATACCCTCCAAGGGCCTGCTGCAGGTCATCCAGCCGACCTTCACCGCGTACCACGTCGCGGGCACCTCCGCGAACATCTACGACCCGGTCGCCAACATCACCGCCGCCGCCAACTACGCGGCCCACCGGTACGGCTCGATCGACAACGTCAACAGCGCGTACTGACCCTCGGGGGTCGGCGCGGACCTCTGACGGCACGCGGATACACGCGGAAGGGCGGCACCCCGGTGTGGGGTGCCGCCCTTCGCTGTCCGCTCACCGCCCGCGCGGGGCGCGGGACGTCACTTGCGCATGACCTCCGGCTCGTGGCGGCGCAGGAAGCGCGCCACCAGGAAGCCGCAGGCGACGCCCAGGGCGATCAGCGCGATCATGTCCATGCTCCAGGCGCCGACCGTGTGGTTCCACAGCGGGTCGGTGCTGCCCGGGTCGTCGGTGTTGGGGGCGATGTTGTTGAAGTCCAGCGTGGCGCCGGCGCCCGCCACCGCCCAGCGCGACGGCATCAGGTACGAGAACTCGTTGACGCCGGGCGTGCCGTGCAGCGTGAACAGGCAGCCGGTGAACACCACCTGGATGATCGCGAACATCACCAGCAGCGGCATGGTCTTCTCGGCGGTCTTCACCAGCGAGGAGATGACCAGGCCGAACATCATCGAGGTGAAGCCGAGCGCCATGATCGGCAGGCACAGCTCGAACAGCGTCGCGTGGCCCAGGACCAGGCCCTCGCCGGGGATCTCCCGGCTGGAGAAGCCGATCAGGCCGACCAGCAGTCCCTGGAGCACGGTGACCGCACCGAGCACGACGACCTTGGACATCAGGTACGCCGAGCGGGACAGGCCGGTCGCGCGCTCCCGCTCGTAGATCACCCGTTCCTTGATCAGCTCGCGCACGGAGTTCGCGGCGCCCGCGAAGCACGCGCCGACGGCAAGGATCAGCAGCACGGTGGTGGCCGTGCCGTTCGGGACGTGCAGGCCCGTGCGCGGGTTGACCGCCGCGTTGACCAGCAGTCCCTTGTCGTGGTCGATGAGCAGGCTGACCGCGCCGAGCACCGCGGGCAGGATCACCGTCAGCGCCAGGAACCCCTTGTCGGAGGCGATGACCGACACGTACCGGCGGATCAGGGTCAGCAGCTGCGAACCCCAGCCCTGCGGCTTGGGCGGCCTGATCGCCTGCGGCACCGGCGTGTGCACGGGCTGCGGGGCGACGGCGTCGAGGTCCGCGGCGTACATCTGGTAGTGCTGCGAGCCCTTCCAGCGGCCCGCCCAGTCGTAGTCGCGGTAGTTCTCGAAAGCGGAGAAGACGTCGGCCCAGCTCTCGTAGCCGAAGAAGTTCAGCGCCTCCTCGGGCGGGCCGAAGTAGGCGACGCTGCCGCCCGGCGCCATCACCAGCAGCTTGTCGCAGATCGCCAGCTCGGCCACCGAGTGGGTGACCACGAGGACCGTGCGGCCGTCGTCGGCGAGGCCGCGCAGCAGCTGCATGACGTCGCGGTCCATGCCCGGGTCGAGACCGGAGGTCGGCTCGTCCAGGAAGATCAGCGACGGCTTGGTGAGCAGCTCCAGGGCGACCGAGACACGCTTGCGCTGGCCACCGGAGAGCGAGGTGACCTTCTTGTCCTTGTGGATGTCGAGCTTCAGCTCGCCCAGCACCTCACCGATACGGGCGTTGCGCTCGGCGGTCGTGGTGTCGGCCGGGAAGCGCAGCTTGGCCGCGTACTTGAGGGCCTTCTTGACGGTCAGCTCCTTGTGCAGGATGTCGTCCTGCGGGACCAGACCGATGCGCTGGCGCAGCTCGGCGAACTGCTTGTACAGGTTCCGGTTGTCGTAGAGGACCTCGCCCTGATCGGCGGGGCGGTAGCCGGTGAGCGCCTTGAGCAGGGTGGACTTGCCGGACCCCGACGGGCCGATGACCGCGATCAGCGACTTCTCCGGGACGCCGAAGGAGACGTCCTTGAGGATCTGCTTGCCGCCGTCGACGGTGACGGTCAGGTGCCGGGCGGAGAAGGACACCTCGCCGGTGTCGACGAACTCCTCCAGGCGGTCCCCGACGATCCGGAACGTCGAGTGGCCGACACCGACGATGTCGGCGGGGCCGAGCAGCTGCGAGCCGCCCTTGGCGATCGGCTGGCCGTTGACGTACGTGCCGTTGTGCGAACCGAGGTCGCGGATCTCCATGCGGCCGTCGGGCGTCGCGTGGAACTCGGCGTGGTGGCGGGAGACCTGCAGGTCGGAGACGACCAGCTCGTTCTCCAGCGCACGGCCGATGCGCATCACCCGGCCGAGGGAGAACTGGTGGAACGTCGTCGGGCTGCGGTCGCCGTGGACCGGCGGCGCCCCCGCGCCACCACCGGGGCCCTGCTGCTGCGGGATCGACGGCTGCTGCTGCCAGCCGGCCTGCGCGGCGGGCTGCTGAGACTGCTGCGGCTGCTGCTGTGCGTTCGGCGGCTGCGGCTGGTTCCAGCCAGGGCCCGCACCCGACGCGGCGTACGGCTGCTGGGCCTGCGGCGCGGAGACCGCGGCCGCGGCGGCCGAGAGGTTCAGGCACGGTCCGTCGGCGGCGTTGCCGAGGCGGACCGCCGAGCCGGGCCCGATCTCCACCTGCTGGACCCGCTGCCCGTGCACATACGTGCCGTTGGTGCTGCCATGGTCCTCGACGAGCCAGACGCGGCCGTTGTGACTGACCGTCGCGTGCCGCCAGGAGACCCTGGCGTCGTCGAGGACGACATCCCCCTGCGGATCACGTCCGAGGGTGTATGACCTTGACGGATCGAGCGTCAAGGTTCGTCCGTTTGTTTCCAGTACGAGTTCCGGCACTCCAAGCCCCACTGAGTTGTCCCCCGAGATCCCCCCGTCGCAGGGAGTGTAGGGATGTCGAACATCGTGGGGAACTATTCCAGGCTCCGCCCTCCGACCGAAAGCCGGGCCTTGTCATGAGTAGGTAACGCATACTGGTGAACGGGCGCGGTACGTGACTGGGCGCCACCTCGGCGACACCCATTGTTCCCTGTCCGCCAGCCGGACCTGGGGGGCGGAAGGCACTGGGTGCCGGATACGGTGGAATCACCATGAGCGCTTCGCAGAGTTCTGATGACCTCACCCTTCTCGTCAAGATCTTCGGGAAGGACAGGCCGGGCATCACGGCCGGTCTCTTCGACACCCTCGCGGCCTACTCCGTCGACGTGGTCGACATCGAGCAGGTCGTCACCCGCGGCCGGATGGTGCTGTGCGCGCTCGTCACCCAGCCGCCGGCCGGCCTTGAGGGCGATCTGCGGGCCACCGTGCACAGCTGGGCCGAGTCGATGAAGATGCAGGCGGAGATCCTCTCCGGACGCGGCGACAACCGGCCGCGCGGCCTCGGACGCTCCCTGGTCACGGTGCTGGGCCACCCGCTCACCGCGGAGGCGACCGCCCGGACCGCCGCCCGGATCACCCGGGCCGGCGGCAACATCGACCGTATCTTCCGGCTGGCCAAGTACCCGGTCACGGCGGTGGAGTTCGCGGTGTCCGGAGTGGAGACGGAGCCGCTGCGCACCGCCCTGGCGACGGAGGCGGCGGCACTCGGTGTCGATGTCGCGGTCGTCGCGGCCGGCCTGCACCGGCGGGCACAGCGCCTGGTCGTGATGGACGTGGACTCGACGCTCATCCAGGACGAGGTGATCGAGCTGTTCGCCGCGCACGCCGGCTGCGAGGACGAGGTCGCCGAGGTGACGGCGGCGGCGATGCGCGGGGAGCTGGACTTCGAGCAGTCGCTGCACGCGCGCGTGGCGCTGCTGGCCGGCCTCGACGCCTCCGTGGTGGACAAGGTGCGCAGCGAGGTGCGGCTGACGCCGGGCGCGCGCACCCTGATCCGTACGCTCAAGCGTCTCGGCTATCAGGTCGGGGTGGTCTCGGGCGGCTTCACGCAGGTCACCGACGATCTCAAGGAACGGCTCGGGCTGGACTTCGCGCAGGCCAACACGCTGGAGATAGTGGACGGGAAGCTGACAGGGCGGGTCACCGGCGAGATCGTCGACCGGGCGGGCAAGGCGCGGCTGCTGCGCCGCTTCGCCGCGGAGGCGGGTGTCCCGCTGGCCCAGACGGTGGCGGTGGGCGACGGCGCGAACGACCTGGACATGCTGAACGCGGCCGGTCTCGGGGTCGCCTTCAACGCCAAGCCGGTGGTCCGGGAGGCGGCGTACACCGCGGTGAACGTGCCCTTCCTCGACACGGTCCTGTACCTGCTCGGGGTCACCCGCGAAGAGGTCGAGGCGGCGGACGCGCACGAGGAGCGCTGAGCCGCGCGGGCGGACGGACGCGCGGACACGCGGACACGCGGGAGGCCCGGTACCCCTGGGGGTGCCGGGCCTCCCGCGTGCGGGGAGGACGCGACGGCCGCGAGGGCGCGTCGGGCTGTCGGGTGTCGGGCTACTTCGACGGCGCCCAGTAGTCGGTCAGGGTGGCCGTGGCCGGTTCCAGGCTCTTCCAGGGGCCGTCGAAGGAGAGGACGGCGAAGGCGGCGGTCGGGAAGCCGCGGCGGCTCATGCGCTCGCGGGCGTCCTCCTCGGCCGCGCCGCACAGCACCTCGGTCAGTCCCTGCATGCCGGGGTTGTGGCCGATCAGGATGATCGTGCGGACGTCGTCCGGTGTCTCGTTGAGCAGCGTGATCAGCTCGCCGGGCGAGGCCTCGTAGATCCGCTCCTCGTAGACCGTTTTCGGCCGGTGGGGCAGCTCATGGACGGCGAGCTTCCAGGTCTCCCGGGTCCGGGTGGCGGTCGAGCACAGGGCCAGGTCGAAGACGAGACCGGTGTCGGTCAGCTTGCGGCCGGCCACCGGGGCGTCCGCGCGGCCACGCTCGGCGAGCGGCCGCTCATGATCGGTCACCTGTGGCCAGTCGGCTTTCGCATGTCGGAAGAGGACGATCCTGCGGGATTCTGCGACGCTCATGGCTCCCAGCTTCGCATGAAACAGGCCATGGGGCGCAGGGAGTTGACAGGCGGGTCCCGGCGTGACGCGGAGGGTGCGGGAGGCCACGCCCGCGCGGCGGCCGGAGCGGGCGGACCGGGCGGGGGCCTCAGCGTACGAGCAGTGCCTGGGCGCGCTGCAACAGCTGGGTGACCGCCGGGTCGCCGGGGGCCGCGTGGGCGTGCGACGGGTTCAGTATCAGGACCAGCAGGGTGGCGAAGGCGAGCGCCGGCAGGGCCAGGGCCCACCACGGCAACCGGGTCGCGACGCCGCCCGTGGTCGCCGGGTGGGGCCTGAAGTGCGTACGGGCCGCCATGCTCGCCTCCGCTGTCCTCGAACGGCTCTCCGGCCGCCTGCCGCGGCCACCCTTCGAAGGTACGGAACCGGAGCCCGCAGGCCCATCCGGTGATCCACCCACTTGACCCTGACCTCCGCCCCCTAGGGGACGGGGGGGCTGTCCCCACCCCCGGCTCGCCCGCGCGGGAAGCGGGGAGGCGGCAGAGGCGTACAGGATCCAGGACGTACGGGATCAGGGCGTATGGATCAGGGGGAGACGAGGGTCGCGACGATGGCGATGATCGCGAAGATGGCGAAGAACGAGCCGAAGACGAGCAGCATCTTCTTCTGGCTGTTCTTGGGATTCGGGTCGAGCACAGGCTGCATGGCCCCAGTCTCCCACTCCGCCCGGCCGCGGCCGCGGCGGGGCCGGGTCTCAGCGCGCCGCCTCGTCCTCCACGGTGCGGTTGCGGCCCGCCAGCCAGCCCACCACCATCTGCGGGACCATCAGGACGATCATGAACGCGATGGGCAGGCCCCAGCCGCCGCTGCTCTGGTAGAGCACGCCGACCAGGAGGGGTCCCGGGATGGATATCAGGTAGCCGGTGCTCTGGGCGAACGCGGACAGCTGCGCCACCCCCGGGCCGGAGCGCGCCCGCATGCCGACCATGGTGAGGGCGAGCGGGAAGGCGCAGTTGGAGATGCCGAGGAGCACCGCCCAGGCCCAGGCTCCGGCGGCCGGGGCGAGGTACAGGCCGGCGTATCCGGCCAGGCCGCACACGCCGAGCACGAGCACGATCGGGCCCTGGTGGGGCAGCCGGGTCGCCAGCCGCGGGATGACGAAGGCGAGCGGGACGCCCATGACCATGATGACGGCGAGCAGCACTCCGGCGGTGCCGGCGGACACCCCGGCGTCCCGGAAGATCTGCGCGGCCCAGCCCATGGTGACGTAGGCGGCGGTGGCCTGGAGCCCGAAGAAGACGGCCAGCGCCCAGGCGGTGCGGCTGCGGGTGATCCGCAGGGCGGGGGTGTGCTCCCCGTGCGGCTGCTCCTGGCGCGGGGCCTCCTGGCGTACGGCCTCTTGGCGTACGGCTTCCTTACGTACGGCCTCCTGCGGAGCCGGAGCCGGAGCCGGAGCCGGGGCGGCGCCCCGGTCGCGCACCACCGGCAGCCAGGGCAGTACGGCCACCAGGGCGAGGGCCGCCCAGACGGTGAGTCCGGACTGCCAGCCGCCGCCGAGCGCGTGCGTCACCGGCACGGTGACCGCGGCGGCGGTCGCGGTGCCCAGGGACAGGGCCATCGAGTACAGGCCGGTCATGGTGCCGACCCGGTCGGGGAACCAGCGCTTGACGATGACCGGCATCAGCACATTGCTGACGGCGATGCCCATGAGCGCGAGCGCGCTGGCGGCCAGGAAGCCGGCCGTGCCCCCGGCGTACGGCCGGATGACCAGCCCGGCGGCGATGGCGGCCATGCCCGCGCACACCACCGCGGCGGGTCCGAAGCGGCGGGCCAGCCGGGGGGCCATGACACCGAAGACGGCGAAGCAGAGGGAGGGCACGGAGGTGAGCAGTCCGGCCACGCCGCCGCTCATGCCGAGCCCGTCGCGGACCTCTTCCAGGAGCGCGCCGAGGCTGGTGATGGCGGGGCGGAGGTTCAGTGCGGACAGCACGATGCCGACGACGACCAGTCGCTTCGCCCACGCGCGCGGGGTGGCCGTCCGCGCCGGCCCGGGGGCGCGCGCCGTCCGGGCGGCGGCCGTCGCGGCCGGGGGCTGCTGCGCGGTCGTCGGTGTCGTCGTCCGGGTTGTTTCCTCACGTGCCATGAGAGCCATCATAGAATGATGGGATGATTGACTGTCCACTCTGTGTCCGGCCCGGGTCACGATTCCCGGGTTCCGCGTGCGAAGGTGTGCCATGCCTCTGAGCCATCCGCGCCGCTCGGCGCTGTCCGAACAGGTCATCGCCGCGCTGCGGAGCCAGATCGCCTCGGGCGAGTGGCCGGTCGGCTCCCGCATCCCGACGGAACCCGAACTGGTCGAGCAGCTCGGCGTCGCCCGCAACACCGTGCGCGAGGCGGTCCGCGCGCTCGCCCACAACGGCCTGCTGGACATCCGCCAGGGCTCCGGCACCTACGTGGTGGCCACCAGCGAGCTGGCCGGCGTGATGCAGCGCCGGTTCTCCGGGGCGGACCCGCGGCACATCGCGGAGCTGCGGTCCACGCTGGAGTCGGCCGCGGCGAAGCTGGCCGCCGAGCGGCGCGGCGAGAAGGACCTCAAGCAGCTCGACGCGCTGCTGGTGCGGCGGCAGGAGGCGTGGGAGTCCGGTGACGCGGAGGCGTTCGTGGCGGTGGACGCCACCTTCCACCTCGCGGTGGTGGCCGCCTCGCACAACGACGTGATGACCGCGATGTACGCCGACCTGGCCGAGGTGATGCGCGACCGGCTGCGCGCGGACGTGGGCGAGGAGCTGACCCCGGCCACGCACATGGACCACACACGGCTGGTCGACGCGATCCGGGCCGGCGACGCGGAGGCGGCCGCCGCGGAGGCCGCCAGCTATCCCTTCCTGTGCCGCGCGGGACGGTTCGGCCCGCCCGTACGGGACTGAAGCCCGTACGGGACTGGAACGGCCTCCCCGCGGGGCAACGCGAAGGGCCCGCATCCCGGAGGATGCGGGCCCTCAGCCCGGTGCGACGACACTCACGCGCCGATGGCGTGCAGCCCGCCGTCCACGTGGACGATCTCGCCGGTGGTCTTCGGGAACCAGTCGCTCAGCAGGGCGACGATGCCGCGGCCGGCCGGCTCGGGGTCCTTGAGGTCCCACTCCAGCGGGGAGCGGGAGTCCCACACCGAGGCCAGGTCGCTGAAGCCCGGGATGGACTTGGCGGCCATGGAGCCGAGCGGGCCCGCCGAGACCAGATTGCAGCGGATGTTCTGCTTGCCGAGGTCGCGCGCCATGTAGCGGCTGGTGGCCTCCAGGGCGGCCTTGGCCGGGCCCATCCAGTCGTACTGCGGCCAGGCGAACTGGGCGTCGAAGGTGAGGCCGACGACCGAGCCGCCGTTCTGCATCAGCGGCAGGCAGGCCATGGTCAGCGACTTCAGGGAGAACGCCGAGACGTGCAGGGCGGTGGCGACCGACTCGAACGGCGTGTTCAGGAAGTTGCCGCCGAGCGCGTCCTGCGGCGCGAAGCCGATGGAGTGCACCACACCGTCGAGGCCGCCCAGCTCCTCGCCGACGACGTCGGCCAGGCGCCCGAGGTGCTCGTCGTCGGTGACGTCCAGCTCGATGACCTTGGTGGGCTTCGGCAGCTTCTTGGCGATGCGCTCGGTCAGCGTGGGCCGCGGGAACGCGGTCAGGATGATCTCGGCGCCCTGCTCCTGGGCCAGCTTGGCGGCGTGGAAGGCGATGGACGCCTCCGTCAGCACACCGGTGATCAGGACGCGCTTGCCCTCGAGGATTCCGCTCATGGTGATCAGTGACCCATTCCCAGTCCGCCGTCAACGGGAATGACGGCTCCAGTGATGTACGAGGCCTCGTCCGAGGCCAGGAACCGCACCGCGGCGGCGATCTCCTCCGGCTGCGCGTACCGGCCCAGCGGCACCTGGCCCATGATGGCCGCGCGCTGCTCGTCGTTGAGCGCCCGGGTCATGTCGGTGTCGACGAAGCCGGGGGCGACGACGTTGAAGGTGATGTTGCGCGAGCCCAGCTCACGGGCGAGGGAGCGGGCGAAACCGACCAGGCCGGCCTTGGAGGCGGCGTAGTTCGCCTGCCCCGCCGAGCCGAGCAGGCCGACCACCGACGAGATCAGGACGACCCGGCCCTTCTTGGCGCGCAGCATGCCGCGGTTGGCACGCTTGACGACACGGAAGGTGCCGGTGAGGTTGGTGTCGAGGACGGAGGAGAAGTCCTCCTCGGACATGCGCATCAGGAGCTGGTCCCTGGTGACGCCGGCGTTGGCCACGAGGACCTCCACCGGGCCGTGCTGGGCCTCGATCTCCTTGTACGCCTGCTCCACCTGCTCGGGATCGGTGATGTCGCACCGGACCGCGAGGAAGCCGGCCGGCGGCTCACCCGACCGGTACGTGATCGCGACGTTGTCGCCGGCGTCGGCGAACGCGCGGGCGATGGCGAGGCCGATGCCCCGGTTGCCTCCGGTGACGAGAACCGAGCGGCTCAACGGATCACCCTTTCATTGCGGGTCTCAAGCGTTCCGACAGCACGCCCGAACAGCTGGTTGACAGGCGGCCACACCGGAAACCTATCGGTCCGGCCAGGCGCGCGGACAATCGGGCACCGACAGTGGCGTGCGGGCCGCGCTGTCGGGTCCCTACAGAAATCCGCGGACTCGGCCCGCAAAGGAGTGGTCCCGGCCGCCGCGGGCGCGACATGATCGGTCGGACAGGCGACGAGAGCAGGGAGATCCCGTGCCACACATGATCGACGAGACCTTCACGGCCCTTCCGCTGCGCGCCCTGGCCGACGCCGCCCTGGCCCGCGCGCGGGCGCTGGGGGCGGAGCACGCGGACTTCCGGTTCGAGCGGGTGCGCGGTGCGTCGCTGCGGCTCAGGGACGCGCGGCCAGCCGGGTCCTCGGACACCACCGACCTGGGGTACGCGGTGCGCGTGGTGCACGGCGGTACCTGGGGGTTCGCCTCCGGTGTCGACCTGAGCATGGACGCCGCCGCCAGGGTCGCCTCGCAGGCGGTGGCGATGGCGAAGCTGTCCGCGCGGGTGATCGCCGCGGCCGGGTCCGGGGAGAGGGTCGAGCTGGCGGCGGAGCCCGTGCACGCCGAGAAGACCTGGGTGTCGTCGTACGAGACGGACCCCTTCTCGGTGCCCGGGGAAGAGAAGACCGCGCTGCTGGCCGACTGGAGCGCGCGGCTGCTGGCGGCCGACGGCGTCGACCATGTCGACGCCTCGCTGCTGACCGTGCACGAGAACAAGTTCTACGCCGACACGGCCGGGACCGTGACCACCCAGCAGCGGGTGCGGCTGCATCCGCAGCTGACCGCCGTGTCGGTGGACGCCGCCAGCGGCGAGTTCGACTCGATGCGCACCCTGGCCCCGCCGGCCGGGCGCGGCTGGGAGTACCTCACCGGGACCGGCTGGGACTGGGCGGGCGAGCTGGAGCGCATCCCCGGGCTGCTCGCCGAGAAGATGCGCGCGCCCAGCGTCGAGGCGGGCGTCTACGACCTGGTCGTCGACCCGTCCAACCTGTGGCTGACCATCCACGAGTCCATCGGGCACGCCACCGAGCTGGACCGGGCGCTCGGCTACGAGGCCGCCTACGCCGGCACCTCCTTCGCCACCTTCGACCGGCTCGGCACGCTGCGCTACGGCTCCGAGCTGATGAACGTCACCGGGGACCGCACCGCCGAGCACGGCCTGGCGACCGTCGGCTACGACGACGAGGGCGTCCAGGCGCAGTCCTGGGACCTGGTGAAGGACGGCACGCTGGTCGGCTACCAGCTGGACCGCAGGATCGCCCGGCTGACCGGCTTCGAGCGGTCCAACGGCTGCGCCTACGCCGACTCCCCCGGGCATGTGCCGGTGCAGCGCATGGCGAACGTGTCGCTGCTGCCGGACCCTGCGGGCATGTCCACCGAGGACCTGATCGGGGGCGTGGAGCGCGGCGTCTACGTCGTCGGGGACCGGTCCTGGTCGATCGACATGCAGCGCTACAACTTCCAGTTCACCGGGCAGCGGTTCTACCGGATCGAGAACGGACGGCTGGCCGGGCAGCTGCGGGACGTGGCCTACCAGGCGACGACCACCGACTTCTGGGGCTCCATGGCGGCGGTCGGCGGCCCGCAGACGTATGTGCTCGGCGGCGCCTTCAACTGCGGCAAGGCCCAGCCGGGCCAGATCGCGGCCGTCTCGCACGGCTGCCCGTCGGCCCTCTTCAAGGGCGTCAACATCTTGAACACCACCCAGGAGGCCGGTCGATGAGCCCGCGTACCAGCAAGCCGCACGAGGTCGTCGAGCGCGCCCTCGCCCTGTCCCGGGCGGACGGGTGCGTCGTGATCGCGGACGAGCACTCCACCGCCAACCTGCGCTGGGCGGGCAACGCGCTCACCACGAACGGTGTCACGCGCGGGCGCACGCTCACCGTGATCGCGACCGTCGACGGCCAGGAGGGCACCGCCTCGGGAGTGGTGTCCCGGTCGGCCGTGACCGGGGGCGAGCTGGAGCCGCTGGTGCGGGCAGCCGAGGCCGCCGCGCGCGCGGCCGGTCCCGCCGAGGACGCGCAGCCGCTGGTCACGGACGTACCGCCGGCGCCGGACTTCACCGACGCGCCCGCCGAGACCTCCTCCGCGGTGTTCGCGGACTTCGCGCCGGCCCTCGGCGAGTCGTTCGCCCGCGCGCGGGCCGGTGGCCGTGAGCTGTACGGCTTCGCCAACCACGAGCTGGTCTCCACCTACCTGGGCACGTCGACGGGGCTGCGGCTGCGGCACGACCAGCCGGCCGGCACGCTGGAGCTGAACGCCAAGTCCCCGGACCGTACGCGCTCGGCGTGGGCGGGCCGCTCCACGCGGGACTTCAAGGACGTCGACCCGGCGGCGCTGGACGCGGAGCTGGCCGTACGGCTCGGCTGGGCCGAGCGGCGCGTGGAGCTGCCGGCCGGCCGGTACGAGACGCTGCTGCCGCCGACCGCGGTCGCCGACCTGCTGATCTACCAGATCTGGTCGGCGTCGGGCCGGGACGCGGCCGAGGGCCGCACGGTGTTCTCCAAGCCGGGCGGCGGCACGCGCGTGGGCGAGCGGCTGAGCGAGCTGCCGCTGACGCTGCGCAGCGACCCGCACGAGCCGGGCCTGGAGTGCGCCCCCTTCGTCCTCGCGCACTCCTCGGGCGGTGACCAGTCGGTGTTCGACAACGGGCTGCCCGTGCGCGCCACCGAGTGGATCGACGGCGGCCGGCTCGGCCGCCTGCTCACCACCCGGCACAGTGCGGGCCTGACCGGGCTGCCCGTCGCCCCGTCCGCCGGGAACCTGATCCTGGACGGCGGCGGCGACCGCTCCCTGGAGGAGATGGTGGCCGGCACCGCGCGGGGGCTGCTGCTGACCTGCTTGTGGTACATCCGCGAGGTGGACCCGGCGACCCTGCTGCTGACGGGGCTGACCCGCGACGGGGTGTACCTGGTCGAGAACGGCGAGGTGACCGGTGAGGTCAACAACTTCCGGTTCAACGAGTCGCCGGTGGACCTGCTGGGCCGGGCGGCGGAGGCCGGGCGCACCGAGCGGACGCTGCCGCGCGAGTGGAGCGACTATTTCACCCGGGCCGCGATGCCCCCGCTGCGCGTCCCGGATTTCAACATGAGCTCTGTCAGTCAGGGCGTATAACCTCGTAGTCGGCTGTCACCCGACTGCCCGAGAACCCTGTGCATCACCTAGGAGACGCGAGAACCGTGACGGACATCGTCGACGAGCTGAAGTGGCGGGGGCTGTTCTCCCTGTCCACCGACGAGGACGCCTTGCGCAAGGCGCTCGCGGACGGTCCCGTCACGTTCTATTGCGGCTTCGACCCGACCGCGCCGTCGCTGCACGTGGGGCATCTGGTGCAGGTGCTCACCGTGCGCCGGCTCCAGCAGGCCGGGCATCGGCCGCTGGCGCTGGTCGGCGGCGCCACGGGCCTGATCGGTGACCCCCGCCCCACCGCCGAGCGCACGCTGAACGACCCGGAGACGGTCGCCGGCTGGGTCGGCAAGCTGCGCGGGCAGATCGAGCCGTTCCTGTCCTTCGAGGGCGAGAACGCGGCGGTGATGGTGAACAACCTGGACTGGACCGAGGGCCTGTCCGCGATCGAGTTCCTGCGGGACATCGGCAAGCACTTCCGGGTCAACAAGATGCTGACGAAGGACTCGGTGGCCCGCCGCTTGGAGTCCGACCAGGGCATCAGTTACACCGAGTTCAGCTACCAGATCCTCCAGGGCATGGACTTCCTCCAGCTCTACCGGCGCCACGGCTGCACGCTCCAGCAGGGCGGCAGCGACCAGTGGGGCAACCTGACGGCCGGCCTGGACCTGATCCACCGGCTGGAGCCGGACGCGAGCGTGCACGCGCTGGCGACACCGCTGATGACCAAGGCGGACGGCACCAAGTTCGGCAAGACCGAGGGCGGCGCGGTCTGGCTGGACCCGGAGATGACCACGCCGTACGCGTTCTACCAGTTCTGGCTGAACGTGGACGACCGGGACATCTCCGCGTACGCGCGCATCCTGTCCTTCCGCTCCCGTGCGGAGCTGGAGGAGCTGGAGCGGCAGACCGAGGAGCGCCCGCAGGCCCGGGCCGCGCAGCGCGCGCTGGCCGAGGAGCTGACCACTCTGGTGCACGGCGCGGACCAGACGGCCGCCGTGATCGCCGCCTCCCGGGCGCTGTTCGGCCAGGGCGAGCTGGCGGAGCTGGACGAGCGGACGCTGACCGCGGCGCTGTCCGAGGTGCCGCACATCCGGGTCGCCCGGCCGGCCCAGGTCGTCGACCTGCTGGCCGAGGTCGGCCTGGTGGCCAGCAAGTCGGCCGCGCGGCGCACCGTCAAGGAGGGCGGCGCCTACGTGAACAACGTCAAGGTCACCGCCGAGGACGCGGTGCCCGCCGCGGAGGATCTGCTGCACGGGCGCTGGCTGGTGCTGCGCCGGGGCAAGAAGAACCTGGCGGCCGTCTGGTCCGCGCCGTGCACCAGAGTGGTCAGCTCCTCGGCCAGCGCGCGCTGCGCGGCCCGGGCCTGCGGGCGCCCCTCGGTCTGCCGCTCCAGCTCCTCCAGCTCCGCACGGGAGCGGAAGGACAGGATGCGCGCGTACG
>NZ_JBEYVW010000039.1:0-25231 GCF_040644175.1 Streptomyces sp. NPDC047017
GCCCCCCTCCGGTGCCCTTCGTTCGTCCACACCCCCGCTCTCCTGTGCTCAGCCCGGGTGTCTGGCGTGTCCCATTCACCTCCCCCCGGGACGGGAGAGGGGCGGCGGACCGCTCACGCCCCCTGATGCGGCAGCATCGGATAGCTGCCCGTGCTGGTCGGCGCGTGTTCCGGCAGCCACAGCACGGCGACCGCGCCCTCGGCCGGGACGCTCTTGGGGGCACCGGCGGGCCGTACGTTGCGGAAGGTCAGCCGGGCCCCGAGGACCCGGGCCTGCCCCGCGGCGATGGTCAGGCCGAGGCCGTGGCCGCGCCCCGCGCGGTCCGCGCTGCCGGTGCGGAAGCGGCTCGGGCCCTCGGCGAGCAGCGCCTCGGGGAAGCCGGGCCCGTGGTCGCGCACCCGGATCACCCGGCCCTCGACGGTCACCTCGATCGGCGGCCTGCCGTGCCGGCCGGCGTTGGTGATCAGGTTGAGCAGCACCCGCTCCAGGCGGCGCGGGTCGGTCGTCACCATCGACTCGTGCACCACCCGCACCTCGATGCCCGGGTCCTTGGCCGCCACCCGCCGGGCGACGAACTCGCCGAGCACGATGTCCTGGAGTTCGGCCCGCTCGGAGGCGCTGTCCAGCCGGGCCACCTCCAGAACGTCCTCCACCAGGGTGCGCATGGCCTTCGCCCGGTCCAGGACCAGTTCCGTGGGCCGGCCCGGCGGCAGCAGCTCGGCGGCGGTGAGCAGCCCGGTCACCGGGGTGCGCAGCTCGTGCGCGATGTCCGCGGTGACCCGCCGCTCCGCCTCCAGCCGCTGCTGGAGCGCGTCCGCCATCGCGTCCACCGCGCGCGCCAGGTCGTCGGTCTCGTCCCGTACGACACCGCCGATGGCGTCCCGCACCCGTACGTCCGGCTCGCCCTTGGCCACCTGGTTCGCGGCGGCCGCGGCCTTGCGCAGCCGGCGCGAGAGCTGCCCGCCGATGAGCACGCCCAGCGCGCTGCCGCCGAGGACGACCGCGATGGACCCGATGACCAGGGCCTTGTCGAGGTCGCGCAGGATGTTGGAGCTGCGGTCGGGGAACCGGGTGTGCAGGGACAGGACGTGCCCGCCCTTGATCGGCATGGCCGCCCAGATGTCCGGTACGTTGCCGTGGCGCTCGGAGACATAGGTGGCCCGCCGGCCCTCCTCGACCTTGTCGCGCAGCGCCCGGGGCAGCGTCGGGTCGTCGAGCCGGAAGGCGGGTGAGGTGGGATGCCGGCCCGGACGTTCGTAGGTGGGCTGGAAGAGCACGAGCCGCTGGTCGGCGACGTCGCGCGCGTTGTCGAGCATGGACACCCGGGCGGCGTTGTGCACGACCAGGCTCAGGGTGATCGCCACCAGCGCGCCGACCAGGGCGATGGCCGCGCTGAGCTTCCAGCGCAGCCCGGTCCGGATGTCCGCGTGTTCCAGGCGCCCCGAGAGCCGGCGCCGCGTGTTCCCCCGCATGGGCCGCCCGCTCAGGCCTTCAGCTTGTAGCCGAAGCCGCGGACCGTCTCGATGCGGTCCTGGCCGATCTTCGCGCGCAGCCGCTGCACATGGACGTCCACCACCCGGGTGTCGCCGCCCCAGCCGTAGTCCCACACGCGCTCCAGCAGCTTGTCCCGGGACAGCACGGTGCCCGGCGCGGCGGAGAACTCCAGGAGCAGCCGCATCTCGGTGGGGGTCAGCGCCACCGGCTGCCCGGCCCGGCGCACCTCCATGCCCTCGGTGTCGACCTCCAGGTCGCCGAAGGTCAGCGCGCCGGCGTCGGCCGCGGCCGAGCCGGCCTCGGCGCGGCCGCCGCCGGCGTGCCCGAAGCGGCGCAGCACCGCGCGGATACGGGCCACCAGGACGGCGCCGTCGAACGGCTTGGTCACGTAGTCGTCGGCGCCCGCCTCCAGGCCGAGGACGACGTCGATGGAGTCGGCGCGCGCCGACAGCATGATCACGGGCACCGTCGACTCGTCGCGGATGCGGCGGCACAGGCTGACGCCGTCCAGGCCGGGGACCATGACGTCCAGCAGCGCGATGTCGGGCCGCCTGGCCCGGAACGCCTCCAGGCCCGACAGCCCGTCGGGCATGGCCGTGACCGCGAAGCCGTCCCGCTCCAGGGCGAGCTGTGTGGCCTCGCGGATGACGTCGTCGTCCTCGACGAACAGGACGTGGGTCTGTTCTGCCATCCCGGTGCTCTCAGTCCTCGTCTGCTTCAGGTGGTGCGCTCACTGTGGGACGCGTCCGGCGCGCGGCGCGTTGCCGCGGGACACGTTCACCAGGAGAGCGGACGGGCGGGCCGACCGGTTCCCTCCCGGGACGGTCTTCCCGCGGTCAGTTGTCCACGTCGGGGGCCGGGACCGCCGAGGCGGCCCCGCCGACGGCCTTGCTGTACTGGTTGCGGGTGCTGAACGCCCTGGTGAACGCGGTGCCGGACCAGCGGTAGGTGATCACGTCCTCGCCGGACGGGTTCGCCACCGAGTCCCCCTTCTCGTACACCTGCTTGGTCACCACCAGATCGCCCCGGTCGATCTCCGCGTAGACCGGGGGGTCCTCGGTGCGGAACACGTTCTCGTAGCGGCCGCCGCGCGCCCGGTACACATAGGCGCCGAGGCCCACCGCGTCCCCGCAGGTCAGTACGTTGATCACGATGTCGTCGGCGGAGCCTCCGGTCAGCTTGCCGTACGACACGTCGACAGGGTACTCGTCGGCCGCGCACGGTTTCAGGCCGCGCTTGACGGTGGGCGAGACCTGCGGATCGTCCTTGACCAGCCGGACCGCGTCCACCGCCCGCGGGGTGTCCGAGGGGCTGGGGGAGGGGCTGGGCGGGGCGGCCGCGACGGAGCTGGCGTCGGCCGGCCCCTCGTCGCGGGCGCCGGTGCCGCCCGTGCCGCAGGCGGACACCAAAAGGCCGAGGGCGGCGAGCACGGCCAGTGCCGTGATCACCGCCTGGAAGGTCCCCCGCTCCCGGGCCCCGCTGGGCTCGGGGCCGGCACCGGCCCCGCCGGTCAGGCCGCGCAACGCTCCCGCTCCTCACGCTCCAGCGCGCGTGCGTCCAGATCGCGGGCCTCCAGCTCCTCGCGGAGCCGGGCGAGCGCCCGGTGCAGCGTGCTCTTGACCGTTCCCGCGGACATGCCGAGTGCCGCGGCGGTCTCCTCCGTGGACATCTGCTCCCAGTGTCGCAGCACGACGACGCTGCGCTGCTTGGGAGCGAGGACTTTCATGATGTCCATCAGAAGCGCGCGGTCGGCGTGCTGCTCGGTGGAGTCGTCGACACACGCGTCCGGGAGCTGCTCGGTCGGCACCTCCTCCAGCTTGCGCGCCCGCCACCACTCGGTCCGCGTGTTGATCATGACGCGGCGCAGGTAGGCGTCGGCGAGCCGCTTGTCGGCGATGCCGTCCCAGCGGCCGTACGTCCGTACCAGCGCGGTCTGCAGGAGGTCCTGGGCGTCGACGGGGTCCGGCACCAGCCGGCGGGCACTGCGCAGCAGCGCGTCCTGCCGGGTGCGCACGTACTCCTCGAATTCGAGCACCTCGCCCTGCGCCATGATCAACCGCCTCCGCTCCCCGATTTCCGGTCCACCTGCACCGGGCTTCAAGCCTGTGATGCGGACGTGCTGTGGTCGGCAGCCGTCCGGTGCCCGTCGGGCACGCAACTGAAGGTACGGAGGGGTTGTCACGGCGTTGTCCGAGGCAGCCTGCGGCCAGCGCTCGGCTGTGCGTCGGTTGTGTAACGGAGGCCGGTGCGGGGAAAGGAGATGAGGCGATTGGTCCGGTTTCAGGGTGATTTGGTGCGCGAGGGTGGCGCGCGGGTCCGTCACATCGGCACCCGCGACCCCCCTGGCACCGTCACCCGGCCGTGATCTGAGGGCGCGTCAGGCCGTCGGCAGCCGGTACAGCCCGCCCGGCAGCGGCTCCACCAGGCCGTCGGCCACCAGCCCGTCCAGGGCGCGGGCCCGCTGGACCGGCTCGTGCCACACCCGGTCCAGCACCGGCTGCGGCACCGGCGTACGGGCCTCCCGCAGCACCGCGAGCAGCTTGCCGCGCACCTGGCGGTCCGTGCCGGCGTACGTCTGCCCGCGGCGCGGCGGTCCCTCGTGCTCCGGCTTGCCCGCCAGCCGCCAGGCGCAGTGCGCGGCGATCGGGCAGTGGTGGCACGACTCGTTCTTCGCCGTGCACACCAGCGCGCCCAGCTCCATGGAGGCGGCCGCCCAGCGGGCCGCGGTGGACTCCTCCTCGGGCAGCAGGGTGCGGGCCAGCCGGCGTTCGGCCGCGGTGGTGGCGTTGGGCGGGTAGCGCACCCCGGTCACCGCGCGGGCCAGTACCCGGCGGACGTTGGTGTCGAGCACGGCGTGCCGCTGCCCGTAGGCGAAGGAGGCGACCGCCGCCGCCGTGTACTCGCCGATGCCGGGCAGGGCGAGCAGTTGCGCGTGCTCGGCCGGTACGTCGCCGCCGTGCCGTTCCGTTATGGCGACGGCCGCGCCGTGCAGGCGCAGGGCGCGGCGCGGGTAGCCGAGCCGGCCCCAGGCGCGGACGGCCTCGCCCGGCGCCTCCTTGGCCAGGTCGGCGGGGCGGGGCCAGCGTGCGAGCCACTGCTCGTAGACGGGCAGGACGCGGCTGACCGGCGTCTGCTGGAGCATGAACTCGCTGACCATCACACCCCAGGCACCGGCGTCGGCGCGCCGCCAGGGCAGGTCGCGGGCGTTGCCGTCGAACCAGGAGATGACCTGGGTGTGCAGGGTCTCGCCGAGCGGGGCGCCGGGGGCGCCGGCGCGGGAGCCGGCGGTGTCGTCGGCGGGAGTCTCGTCGGGGGTGTCGCCGGGGTCCGCGGCGGTGGTGCCGGAGGCGCCGGCCGCGGTGTCGGTGGCGGTGTCGCGGAGGTCCGCGGCGGCGTCCGCGGCGGTGTCGGTGGCGGGGGCCGGGGCTGTGGGGCTGCTGTGTGGGGGCAGTGTGGGCGCAGTCATGACGCTTCCGATCCTGCCACGCGGCGGCGGACGGGCGTGTGACCCGGCGCGGACCGGTTTCGTCACGGACCGTCGCCGGGCGGTCACCGTGACCGCAAGAAGGCGCTCCGGTACGGGCGTTGCCGTGATGATGATCCGGAAAAGTTGTGGTCGGCGCGGCGGGTGGCGCGGGGTGGACGGAGGATCTCTCGTACAGTTTGGGCCGTGGGATCTCTGCGCAATCCGGTCGGGCCGCTTCCCTCCTCCATCTACTGGCGACGGAGGGTCGTCCTGCTGTCCGCGGCCGCCGTGGTGGCCCTGCTGGTCATCTGGATCGCCGCCTCCGGTGGCGGCGGGGGCCACAAGAACGACGACGGCGCCCCGGGCGGCAAGAACCCCACCCCCTCGACCATCGGTCCCGGCCCCTCCGAGCCGGGCCCCGCGATCAGCCAACACCCCGGCGGGCGCGACGAGTCCGGCGGCCAGGACTCCGGCGGCTCGGGACCGGGCGGCTCCGACGGGGGCGCGGACTCGGCGGGGACCGGCACGGGCGGCTCCGGCGCGGGCCCGGGCGACGACGGCAAGGGCGGCGGTACCGGCGCGGTGCTGCCGGCCGGCAGCACGCTCCCCGACTGCACCGCCGGCACGGTCACGTTGACCCTGCGCAGTGTGCGCAACTCCTACGGGCCCACCGACACGCCCACCTTCGCACTGACCGCGAAGAACTCCTCCGGCAGCGACTGCAAGGCCGACCTGGGGCCGAAGACCGCGGTGCTGACGGTCAGCCAGTCCGCCGGCGGCAGCGGCCCCTACTGGTCCTCGGCCGACTGCCCCAAGGGCGCCGGCAGCCTGCTGTACCGGGTGCCCGCGGGCAGCTCCATCACCGACACCGTGCGCTGGGACCGTAAGCCGAGCGCCCCCCGGTGCGCGACCCCGCCGGCCGGTTCGGCCGCGACCGGGACATATCTGGTGGAGGCGAAGGTGCCGGGGTACGGGAAGCTGCGGACGTCGTTCGTGCTGTCGGCGGACTGAGCGACCGCGGGCCGGCGGTCGCCGGCGGCCGCCGGCCCGCGGCCGGTCGCAGGCCACGGTCCGCCGGGGCCGCGGTCAGGGTCTGGTTCAGCCGCGGTCCGGCCGCAGCGTGATCACGATCTTGCCGTGGACGTGACGTCCGGCCTGCAGGGTCACGGCGTCGCGGATCTGCTCGACTGGGAAGGCCGCGGCGATCGGCACGGTGAGCGCGCCGGCCAGGATCGCGTCGCAGATCCGGCCCATGGCGTCCGGGCTCGCGTCGAAACCGCCGGTCGCGCGGACGCCGCCGGGAGGGGTGGGGCCCGCGGCGATCGTGGAGATCCGCTCGGGCGGCACGCCGAGCGCGAGCGCGGTCTCGGCCGTCTCGACGCCGAACAGGTCGGTCGCCGCGCTCACGCCCTCCGGAGCCAGGGCCCGGACCCGGTCCGCCAGTCCCGGGCCGTAGGCCACGGGCTCGGCACCGAACCGGCGCAGGAAGTCGAACGTGCCCTGCCCGGCGGTCCCGATCACCCGGGCGCCGGCGAGCCTCGCGAGCTGCGTGACGAACACGCCCACGCCGCCCGCGGCGCCGCCGACCAGGACGGTGTCGCCGGACCGCGGGCCGATCGCGGCCAGCGCGGCGGCGGCGGTCATACCGGCCACCGGCAACGTGGCCGCCACCTCGTCGCTGATGCCCTCCGGCGTGTGCCAGAGCGGCTCGGTCGAGTCGGTGGGCACCCTGACCACCACGTGATCGGCGACGGCCCGGCCCATCGCGCCGCCGTGGACGCGGTCACCCACGGCGAAACCCGTGACATGGGCGCCGACCTCGTCGACGACCCCGGCGAAGTCGTACCCGAAGCCGGACGGCACGGCGACGCCGAACCGGGCCGCCAGCTCGGGCTGCGCGGCGATGCCCCAGTCCATGGGGTTCAGACCGGCGACCGTGACGCGGACGCGGACCTCGTCCGGCCCGGCATGCGGTTCCGGCACGTCCCGCAGCTCCAGCACCTCGGGACCACCGAACGTCTCGTAGACCACGGCACGGCTCATGACAGCCTCCAGCAGAACGCAGTGATGGGACTTGGTCTCATCACCGTACATCAGTGACGGCACCAAGTCCCGTACGATGTCCTCCATGGCCCGCTGGCAACCCCACGCACCCGAGCGACTGCTCGTCGCCGCCCTCGAACTGTTCGAGGAGCGGGGCTACGAGAACACGACGGTCGTGGAGATCACCGAGCGCGCCGGGCTGACGAAGAGCACGTTCTTCCGGTACTTCCCGGACAAGCGGGAGGTGCTCTTCGGCGGGGGCGCGATGACCGGACTGCTCGTCGAGGGGATCGACACGGCACCGGCCGGAGCCGGGCCCCTCGAAGTGGTGGCGCATGCCCTGGACGCGATCGGCCGGGAGGTGTTCACCGCCGATCGCCGCGCATTCGGCGCCCGGCGGTCGGCGGTGATCGCCGCCAATCCGGAACTGCGGGAACGCGAGGCGCTGAAGGAACTCGGCCTCGTCGCCGCGATGACCGACGCGCTCAAGCGGCGCGGCAGTCCCGACCTGACCGCCCGTGTGGCCGCCGAACTGGGCGCGCTCGCCTGGAAGATCGCCCACGAGCGCTGGCGGGACGCGGCCGGCGAGGACGACTTCGCCGAACTCGCGCGGCGGGCGCTCACCGAGGTGCGAGCGGCCGGCGCCTCGTGCCAGCGGCAGGCCGGCTCCGCCGGCGCCTGAGACGCGACGGCCCCGCGTCCCCCGAGGGGGGAGCGGGGCCGGCCGGGGTGTGGTGGGTCAGCTCTCGACGACGCCGGAGTCGGCGATCTCGACCTTGGCCCTGGTGGCGCCGGACGGGGTGCCCAGGGACTCGATCTTGTCGACGATGTCCTGGCCCTCGACGACCTCGCCGAAGACGACGTGCTTGCCGTCGAGCCACGAGGTGACGATGGTGGTGATGAAGAACTGCGAGCCGTTGGTGTTGCGGCCGGCGTTCGCCATCGACAGCAGGTACGGGCGGTCGTGCTTCAGGTCGAAGTTCTCGTCCTCGAACTCCGCGCCGTAGATGCTCTTGCCGCCGGTGCCGTTGTGGTGGGTGAAGTCACCGCCCTGCAGCATGAACTGCGGGATGACCCGGTGGAAGCCCGAGCCGGCGTAGCCGAAGCCGTGCTGGCCGGTGGCCAGCTCGCGGAAGTTCTGGGCGGTCTTCGGGACGACCTTGTCGAAGAGGCTGAAGACGATGCGGCCGGCGGGGGCGCCGTCGATGGTGATGTCGAAGTATACGTTACTCATAGTGTCAAACTATCACTTTGGGTGATAGGCGATGCCGAGGGGGTGCGGGGCAGTGGCCGGGGGTGCGGGTCACTAGACATACCGCTCCAGGATCGACGACTCCGCCAGCCGGGACAAGCCCTCGCGGACGCTGCGGGCGCGGGCCTCGCCCACGCCGTCCACGGTCTGGAGGTCGTCGACGCTGGCCGCGAGCAGCTTCTGCAGGCCGCCGAAGTGCTCCACCAGGCGCTCGATGATGGCACCGGGCAGCCGCGGCACCTTGGCCAGCAGCCGGAAGCCGCGCGGGGAGACCGCCGAGTCGAGGGTCTCGGGCGAGCCGGTGTACCCCAGGGCGCGGGCCACCGTGGACATTTCGAGCAGCTCGGCGTGGGAGAGCTTGTCCAGCTCGGCGAGGGCCTCGTCGACCGTGCGGGAGCGCTTGGCGGTGGGCTCGGGGACGTAGTCCCGCACCACCAGTTCCCGCTCGGGTTCCACGCCCGCGATCAGCTCGTCCAGCTGGAGCGCCAGGAGCCGGCCGTCCGTGCCCAGCTCCACCACGTACTCGGCGATCTCGGTGGCGATGCGGCGGACCATCTCCAGGCGCTGCGAGACCGCCGAGACGTCCCGGACCGTCACCAGGTCCTCGATCTCCAGCGCCGACAGGGTGCCCGCCACCTCGTCCAGGCGCAGCTTGTACCGCTCCAGGGTGGCCAGCGCCTGGTTGGCGCGGGACAGGATCGCCGCCGAGTCCTCCAGGACACGGCGTTGCCCGTCCACGTACAGGGCGATCAGCCGCATCGACTGGGAGACGGAGACCACCGGATAGCCGACCTGCTTGCTGACCCGGTCCGCGGTGCGGTGCCGGGTGCCGGTCTCCTCGGTGGGGATCGTCGGGTCCGGAACGAGCTGCACGCCCGCCCGCAGGATCTTCGACAGGTCCGAGGACAGCACGATGCCGCCGTCCAGCTTGCACAGCTCCCGCAGCCGCGTCGCCGTGAACTCCACGTCCAGCACGAAACCGCCGGTGCACATCGTCTCGACGGTCTTGTCCGAGCCGAGCACGATCAGGCCGCCGGTGTTGCCGCGCAGCACCCGCTCAAGGCCGTCCCGCAGGGCGGTGCCCGGCGCCACGGCGCTCAGTGAGGCGCGCATCAAGCCATCGGCGCCGGAACTCCCGCCGGACTTTCCGGGAGCTGCTGCCCGGTCGTTGGCTGCCACTGCACTCCTCCGGTCGCAGGTTCTTCTGGCGCTCCCGTTTCGCACGCTGGGTTCGTACGGACGGGCGAGACCAGGGCAAAGTCTACCGGCGGTCCTCCTGCTCCTGTGGGGCCTCCCGGCGACGGGAGCGCGGCAGGACCCGCAGCGCGTCTCCCATGTCGGCCACTTCCAGGACCTTCATCCCGGCCGGGACCTTGCCGGGGTCGCCAGGCACCAGCGCGTGCGTGAAGCCCAGGCGGTGCGCCTCCGCGAGCCGCCGCTGCACGCCCGTGACCCGTCTGACCTCGCCCGCCAGGCCCACCTCGCCGATCGCGACCAGGTTCTTCGGCAGCGGGGTGTCGCTCGCGGCCGAGGCCAGCGCGAGGGCGATGGCGAGGTCGGCGGCCGGCTCGGACAGCCGCACCCCGCCGACCGTCGCCGAGTAGATGTCCCGCTTGCCCAGCGCGCTGATCCGGCCCCGCTGTTCGAGCACGGCCAGCATCATCGACACCCGGGAGGTCTCCAGGCCCGACGTGGTGCGCCGCGGGGAGGGGATCTGGGAGTCGACGGTGAGCGCCTGGACCTCGGCCACCAGCGGGCGGCGGCCCTCCAGGGTGACGGTCAGGCAGGTGCCCGGCACCGGCTCGGACCGGCGGGTCAGGAACAGGCCGCTGGGGTCGGCCAGGCCGGTGATGCCCTCGTCGTGCAGCTCGAAGCAGCCGACCTCGTCCGTCGCCCCGTAGCGGTTCTTCACGCCGCGGACCAGGCGCAGCCGCGCGTGCCGGTCGCCCTCGAAGTGCAGGACGACGTCCACCAGGTGCTCCAGCAGGCGCGGGCCCGCGATCGCGCCGTCCTTGGTGACATGGCCCACCAGGAGGGTGGACATGCCGCGTTCCTTGGAGGCGCGGATCAGCGCGCCCGCCACCTCGCGCACCTGTGCCATGCCGCCGGGCGCGCCGTCGATCTCGGGCGAGGCCACTGTCTGCACCGAGTCCATGACGAGCAGCGAGGGCTTGACCGCGTCCAAGTGGCCGAGGACGGCGGCCAGATCGGTCTCGGCGGCGAGATAGAGATGGTCGTCGAGGGCGCCGATGCGGTCGGCGCGCAGCCTGACCTGGCTCGCGGACTCCTCACCCGTGACATACAGCGTGCGGTGCTCGTCGCTCGCGGCCTTGGCTGCCACGTCGAGCAGCAGCGTGGACTTGCCGACGCCCGGCTCGCCCGCGAGCAGGACGACGGCGCCGGGGACCAGCCCGCCGCCCAGCACCCGGTCCAGCTCGGGCACGCCGGTGGAGCGCGCGGTGGCCTGCCGCCCGTCGACCTGGCCGATGGGCAGGGCGGAGGTGGTGACCCGGCCCGGTGTGGTCGTGCGCACCGCGGGCGTGCCGTACTCCTCGACCGTGCCCCACGCCTGGCATTCGGGGCAGCGGCCGAGCCACTTGGCCGTCTGCCAGCCGCATTCCGTGCAGCGGTAGGACGGACGGTCCTTGGTGGTCTTCGTACGGGCAGCCATGGACGAAACCGTAACCGCCGCCACTGACAACGCGTCCCCGGGCCGCCCCCGCCGGAGGCCGCGGCCGGCCGCTCTGCCCGGAAAGACCCTCGAACACACTCACTCGAAGGACGGAACGGAAACTCCCTGTCCCCGTATGAGGGATCGTTTCACCCGTACGGATTAAAAGTGCGCAACAGGGAAGAACGGACGAACCTCCGCCGCCTACGGTCGCACAGGTGATGAACAGCAGTCCGGAGACCTCGACCCGTACGGCCCGTACGACCGGTGAGCACCGGGCGCAGCGCGAGGCGCGCGACCGCGGTGCCGCGCGCACGCTGGCGCAGCACACTCCCCCGCGCTACGAGCCCTATCTGGACGGCCTGTTCACCTACTGCCTGTCCGTGCTGTGCGACCACGACACGGCGACCGCCGCGCTCGGGGACGCGCTGGCGTTCGCCGAGCGGCGCCGCGGCCCGGAGAGCGCGGGGGAGCGCCGGGCCTGGCTGTACGCGCTGGCCCGCTGGGCGTGCCTGCGCAAGCTGGCCGAGGCCAGGGCGGGCCGCCCCGCCGCGCACGCCGCCGGCCGCTCCACCGCCGGCCGCCCCGCCGACGACCGGCACCGCGCGGCCGCGCGGGCGACGGCCGTGCCCGGGGACGTCCAGGAGCAGCGGCGTCGCGAACTCGCCCTGCTGGCCTGGCCGGAGGCGGCCGGCACCACCCCCGAGCAGCGCGAGGCGCTGGAACTCGCGGTCCGCCACCACCTCGCCGGCCACGAGGTCGCCGCCGTGCTCGGACTGAGCCCGGCCGCCGCCCGCGAGCTGCTCGCCGCGGCCGCCTGCGAGGTGGAGCGCACCCGCGCGGCGCTCGCCGTCGTCGAGGCCGGAAGCTGTCCGGGGGTGGCCCCGCTCACCGGCGACCACCGGCTCGTGCTCAGCGCGGCCCTGCGGCGCGAGCTGGTCCGGCACGTCGACGACTGCCCGCGCTGCCGCCGCACCGCCGAGCGGGCGCACCCCGCGCGCTGGCCCGGCGCCGGCGTGACCCCCGCCGAGCTGCCCGTCCTCGCCGCCCCGCGCGCGGCCGTGCGCGCCGCGATGACGCAGCCCCCGCGCGCGCGGGGCCCCGTGCCGCGCTTCGACCGGCGGGGCTTCCCGATGGACCCCAAGGACCGCGCGGCCCGCCGGGACCGCCTGCGCGCGCGTGCCGTCACGACGACGGTCGTCGCCACCGTCGTCGCCGCGCCCGTGCTGGCCCTGTGGGCCGCCTACCGCTCCACGCCCACCGGCGAGGGCGGCGGCCCCTCCGCCACCGCGCGCGAGGCGCACGGCCCCGGCGCGCGGGCCGGCGAGGAGACGGGCGACTACGAGAACACGGGCAACGTCCGCACCGGCCCCGGCGCCGGGGCCGGCGGGAGCGCCCGGCCCGACGTCTCCGTGGAGGTCGTCAGCGGCGCGGACGGCGACGGCCGTACGGACGGGCGGCTGAGCGTGACCGCCGCGAGCAGCGGCGACACCACCCTCGTCACGCTGACCGCGGCCGGCACCGCGCCCGTGCGCTGGTCGGCCGCCACCGCGGCGCCCTGGCTCTACCTGAGCCGTTCCTCGGGCACCCTGGAGCCCGGCGAGTCGTTGACGATCAAGGTGTACGTCGACCCGCTGCGCGAACCGTCCGGCCACTGGCGCGCGCGGGTGGCGATCGCACCGGCCGGTGCCGTGGTCACCATCGACGGCTACGGCACGGCACCCGGCACCACCATCCCGGGCGACCCGTCCCCGACCGCCGACCCGCACCCGACGCCCACCCGGACACCGCCCGCGGACCCCACCGGCCCACCGCGGACCGACCCGCCCACGTCCGGCCCCACCACCACCCCCACCGACCCCTCGTCCCCCACCCCGCCCAGCTCACCCCCACCGACCACCGGCCACGACAGCCCCAGCCCGTCGGGCGGCTGAGAGCAGCGCCGTGTACGGCCCGGAGGCCGTCGTACGGGGGTGCGGGCGCTGCCCGCCGGGCAGGACGCGGACGGGTCACGGGCGAGGCGCGTGTCGGGGACACGCTGGCAGGGGCGGCTGGGCGGCTGGGCGGCTGGGCGGCTGGGCGGCCGGGCTCTGCCGGGCGGGGTTGGGCGGGGTGAGTGCGGACTGGGCCCGTCGGGCGGCTGAGAGCAGCGCCGTGTACGGCCCGGAGGCCGTCGTACGGGGGGGGGGTGCGGGCGCTGCCCGCCGGGCAGGACGCGGACGGGTCACGGGCGAGGCGCGTGTCGGGGACACGCTGGCAGGGGCGGCTAGGCGGCTGGGCGGCTGGGCGGCTGGGCGGCCGGGCTCCGCCGGGCGGGGTTGGGCGGGGTTGGGCGGGTCAGGGCGGGGCGGGGTGAGTGCGGACTGGGCCCGTCGGGCGGCCGGCACCACCGCGTACGGCCTGGATGCCGTCGTACGGCGGTGTGGCCGCTGTCCGCCCGGGGGCAGGACGGACACGGCCGAGGTGCGGCAAGGTTCCGCCGGGGCGGGGCGGGGGGAGTGCGGGTGAGCCGTCGGCCGACCGGCATGCCGCGCGGCCCGGACGCCGTCGCCAGGGGCCCGGCGGAGTCCGCCGATACGGAGTGGCCGGGCGCCACCGAGGCCCGCCGGGGCGGGCAGGCCGGAGCAAGGGCCGTCGCGCCCCGTCAGGTCGGGCTCGCCGGGTTCTGTCCGTCCGGGTCCGCCGGAGGATCTGTCCGGCCAGGCTCACCGGGCCCCGTCAGCCCGGCCCCACCGAGTCCGTCAGGCCGGGTCCGCCGGTCCCGCCGGGTTCTCCGGCCTCGCCGGGTCCGCCGGGTGGGGGGCCAGGAGGGGTAGCCGGGAAGCCAGGCGCTGTTCGCAGAGTTCGACCAGGCGGTCGTAGCCGGCCTTGCCCATCAGTTCGGTCAGTTCCGCCCGGTAGGAGACGTACACCGGGTCGCCCGCGCCGTGCGCCGAGGTGGCCGAGGTGCACCACCAGTGCAGGTCGTGGCCGCCCGGGCCCCAGCCCCGGCGGTCGTACTCCCCGATGGACACCTGGAGCACCCGCGTGTCGTCCGGGCGGTCGATCCACTCGAAGGTCCGCCGGATCGGCAGCTGCCAGCACACGTCCGGCTTGGTCTCCAGCGGCTCGCGGCCCTCGCGCACCGCCAGGATGTGCAGCGAGCAGCCCATGCCGCCGGAGAAGCCGGGCCGGTTCTGGAAGATGCACGAGCCCTGGAAGGGACGCGTCTGCCGTGAGCCCTCCTCGTCCTCGGACACCCAGCCGTGCCGCGTGCCCTCGGCGTGGTTCTGCCAGATGTCCGCAGTGAGCCGCGCCACGTACCCGGCGACCCGCTGCTCGTCCTCCTCGTCGGAGAAGTGCGCGCCCAGCGTGCAGCACCCGTCCTCCGCGCGGCCCTCCTGGATGCCCTGGCAGCCGCTGCCGAAGACGCAGTTCCAGCGCGAGGTCAGCCAGGTCAGATCGCAGCGGAAGACCTGCTCCTCGTCGGCCGGATCGGGGAACTCCACCCACGCGCGCGCGAAGTCGAGCCCCTTCTCGTCGGGCTCCGGGCCCTTCTTCGGACGCGCCCCCGGCCGCACCGCCGCCGGACCCGCCGATGTCCCGGTCTTCGCCTTCTTCGTCTTTGGCACGTGTCCAGGGTAAGACGCCCGGTCCCCGCCGGAGGCCCGCCCGGATGGCAGTAGCGTTCCGTACATGAGACTCGGTGTCCTCGACGTGGGTTCGAACACGGTGCATCTGCTGGTGGTCGACGCACACCCCGGCGCGCGCCCGCTGCCCGCGCACTCGCACAAGGCGGAACTGCGGCTCGCCCAACTCCTCGACGCGGACGGAGCGATCGGCGCCGAGGGCGTGGACCGGCTGGTCGCGGTGGTCCGCGACGCGCTCCGGGCCGCCGAGGACAAGGGCGTCGAGGACCTGCTGCCGTTCGCGACCTCGGCCGTGCGCGAGTCCCCGAACGCCGACGAGGTCCTCGCGCGCGTGCAGAGCGAGACCGGAGTGCGGCTCCAGGTGCTCAGCGGCGCGGAGGAGGCCCGCCTCACCTTCCTCGCCGCCCGCCGCTGGTTCGGCTGGTCGGCCGGGAAACTGCTGGTCCTGGACATCGGCGGCGGCTCCCTTGAGATCGCCTACGGCATCGACGAGGAACCCGACGCCGCCGTGTCGCTGCCGCTGGGCGCGGGCCGCCTCACCGCCGGCCGGCTGCCCGGCGACCCGCCCGCCCCGGACGGCATCAGGGCACTGCGCCGCCATGTCCGTACCGAGATCGCGCGCACGGTCGGCGAGTTCAGCCGCTTCGGCGCCCCCGACCACGTGGTCGCCACCTCCAAGACGTTCCGGCAGCTGGCGCGCATCGCCGGGGCCGCGCGCAGCGCCGAGGGCCTCTATGTGCAGCGCGAGCTGAAACGGGAGTCCCTGGAGGCGTGGGTGCCGCGGTTGGCCGCGATGACGGCCGCCGAACGGGCCGAGCTGCCCGGCGTCTCCCCCGGCCGGGCCGGCCAGCTGACGGCCGGTGCCCTGGTCGCGGAGGCCGCGATGGACCTGCTCGGCGTGGAGCGCCTGGAGATCTGCCCGTGGGCGCTGCGCGAGGGCGTGATCCTGCGGCGCCTGGACCACATGGGGTGACGCGGACCACCGTGGCGTGACGCGGGCCACCGTGGCGTGACGCGGGCCACCGAGGGGTGACGCGAGCCACCGTGGCATGACGCGGGCCACCGAGGGGTGACGCGAGCCACCATAGGGTGACGCGGACCACGAACCCGCCGAAGGCGCAGGCCACGACGATGACGACGACCGCACCGCCCGCCACACGCCCCGCACCCGCCCACGCCACCCCGTAACCTGTCCCTCGTGGTGGAACCCGTCGTACGCATCCCGGACGCGAAGGTCGCCCTGTCGACGGCCTCCGTCTATCCGGAGTCGACGGCGACGGCCTTCGAGATCGCCGCGCGCCTCGGTTACGACGGCGTCGAGGTGATGGTGTGGACCGACCCGGTCAGCCAGGACATCGACGCGCTGCGCAGGCTCAGCGACCACCACGGGATACCGATCCTGGCCGTGCACGCCCCCTGTCTGCTGATCACCCAGCGGGTGTGGTCCACCGATCCCTGGACCAAGCTCCAGCGCGCCCGGGCGGCCGCGGAGAAGCTCGGCGCGAGCACCGTCGTCGTGCACCCGCCGTTCCGCTGGCAGCGCCAGTACGCCCGTGACTTCGTCGACGGGATCTGGCGGATGGCGCACGAGACGGACGTACGGTTCGCGGTCGAGAACATGTACCCCTGGCGCTACCGCGACCGCGAGATGCTCGCCTACGCCCCCGACTGGGACGTCACCAAGGACGACTACCGCCACTTCACGATCGACCTCAGCCACGCCGCGACGGCCCGCACCGACGCGCTGAAGATGGCGGACCGCATGGGCGACCGGCTCGGCCACGTCCACCTGGCCGACGGCAAGGGTTCCGCGAAGGACGAGCACCTGGTGCCCGGCCGCGGCGGGCAGCCCTGCGCCGAGCTGCTGGAACGTCTCGCCACCAGCGGGTTCGACGGCCATGTGGTCATCGAGGTCAACACCCGTCGCGCCATGTCCGGCGCGGAGCGTGAGGCCGACCTCGCCGAGGCACTGGCCTTCACCCGCCTCCACCTGGCGTCGACGGCCCGGGTCCCCCGCCGCTGACCCGAGACGCGCGTCCCGTATCGCGGACACCGCGTCCCGCCCCCTGGATGACCGGCGTACGCTCGACGGAGTCAGAACTCTGCCCAGCCGCCGCGGCCCCCCACTCGCCCGGCGAAAACACCCGGCAGAACTCTCCGAAGGAGCGAGCGACGATGCCCGAGCTGAGGTCCCGCACAGTCACCCACGGCCGCAACATGGCGGGCGCCCGCGCCCTTATGCGCGCCTCCGGTGTACCCGGTGCGGACATCGGCCGGAAGCCGATCATCGCCATCGCCAACAGCTTCACCGAGTTCGTGCCCGGCCACACCCACCTGGCGCCGGTCGGCCGGATCGTCAGCGAGGCGGTCCGCGAGGCGGGCGGCATCCCGCGCGAGTTCAACACCATCGCCGTCGACGACGGCATCGCCATGGGCCACGGCGGCATGCTGTACTCGCTGCCCTCGCGCGACCTGATCGCGGACAGCGTCGAGTACATGGTCGAGGCGCACTGCGCCGACGCGCTGGTCTGCATCTCCAACTGCGACAAGATCACCCCGGGCATGCTGATGGCCGCGCTGCGCCTGAACATCCCGACGGTCTTCGTCTCCGGCGGCCCCATGGAGGCCGGCCGCGCCACCCTGGTCGACGGCACCGTGCGCACCCTCGACCTGATCGACGCCATCGCGGACGCCGCCAACGACAAGATCTCCGACGAGGACATCCTCCGCATCGAGGAGAACGCCTGCCCGACCTGCGGCAGCTGTTCCGGCATGTTCACCGCCAACTCGATGAACTGCCTGACCGAGGCCATCGGCCTGTCCCTGCCCGGCAACGGCTCGGTCCTGGCCACCCACACCGCCCGCCGCGCCCTGTACGAGAACGCGGCCCGCACGGTCATGGACGTCACCCGCCGCTACTACGACCAGGACGACGAGACGGTCCTGCCGCGCAACGTCGCCACCTTCGCGGCCTTCGAGAACGCCATGGCCCTGGACATCGCCATGGGCGGCTCCACCAACACGATCCTGCACCTGCTGGCCGCAGCCCAGGAGGCGGGCGTCGAGTTCGGCCTGGAGCAGATCGACGCCGTCTCCCGCCGCGTCCCCTGCCTGGCCAAGGTCGCCCCGAACGTCGCCAAGGACCGCACGTACTACATGGAGGACGTGCACCGCGCCGGCGGCATCCCCGCCCTGCTGGGCGAGCTGCACCGGGCCGGGCTGCTCAACGAGGACGTGCACGCCGTGCACAGCCCCTCCCTGGCCGACTGGCTCAAGACCTGGGACGTGCGCGGCGGCTCCCCGTCCCCCGAGGCCGTCGAGCTGTGGCACGCGGCGCCCGGCTGCGTCCGCTCCGCCGAGGCGTTCTCCCAGTCCGAGCGCTGGGAGGCGCTGGACACCGACGCCGAGGGCGGCTGCATCCGCTCCCTGGAGCACGCCTACTCCCAGGACGGCGGCCTCGCGGTGCTGCGCGGCAACCTCGCCGTGGACGGCTGCGTGGTCAAGACCGCGGGCGTCGACGAGTCCATCTGGACCTTCGAGGGCCCGGCGGTCGTCTGCGAGTCGCAGGAGGAGGCCGTCGAGAAGATCCTCAGCCAGCGGATCACGGCCGGCGACGTCGTCGTCATCCGCTACGAGGGCCCCAAGGGCGGCCCCGGCATGCAGGAGATGCTCTACCCGACCTCGTACCTCAAGGGCCGCGGCCTGGGCAAGGTCTGCGCGCTGATCACCGACGGCCGCTTCTCCGGCGGCACCTCGGGCCTGTCCATCGGCCACGCCTCCCCGGAGGCGGCCTCCGGCGGCACCATCGCCCTGGTCGAGGACGGCGACCGCATCCGCATCGACATCCCGAACCGCTCCGTCGAACTCCTGGTGGACGACGCGGAACTGGCCCGCCGCGAGCAGGCCCTGGGCGGCGCGTACGCCCCGAAGAACCGCGACCGCAAGGTCACGGCCGCCCTGCGCGCCTACGCGGCGATGGCCACCAGCGCCGACAAGGGCGCCGTGCGGGACGTCTCCAAGCTGGGCTGACCCGGCCACTCGTCCCACCCACGCACTCGCGCGTCCGCAGGGGCCGCTCCCACCCGGGGGCGGCCCCTCGCCGTGTCACCAGGCCGCGGGACGCTCCGCGTCGACGGCGAAGAGCGCGCCGTCCGGGGCACCGGCGTAGGCGCGGCCGTCGGCGACCACGGGCGCGGCCAGGGTGCCCGCCAGGTCGCCGAGCCGGGGCCGGGTCTGCCCGAGCAGCCGGCCCGTGCGCGCGTCCACCGCGAGCAGCCGCCCGTCCGCCGCGGTGACGTACACGTGCCCGGCGTCGGAGACCGGCGCCGAGCCGCGGCTCACCGCCGTCTCCAGCTCCCACAGCCGCCTGCCCGTGCCCGCGTCGACGGCCTCCAGGGCGCCGCCGGACGCCAGCACGTGCACCACACCGTCCCGTACGTCGGCCTGCGGGCCCTGCCGCGGCACGGGCAGCGCCACCCGGCGTACCGCCTTGGTCGCGGCGGTGTACCGGACGACCGAGCGGGCGTCCCCGTACACGGGATCGAGGCCGAGGAAGTACACCGAGCCGCCCTCGGCGCCCACCGGCCGCAGCGAGCCCTTGAGCCGGGCCTCCCAGCGGACGGCCCCGGTGCCGGGGTCCAGGGCGGCGATCCGCGTCCACGCCCCGTCCCCGGACGTGCTCGTCGCATAGGCCAGCGGGTCCCCGGGGAAGGCGGCGAGGAGCGGTGCGCCGTCCCCGGGCACCGAGTGGCTCCACCGGGTACGGCCCGAGGCGCCGTCCACGCCGGTGACGGCCGCGCCGCCGCCGGTGAGCAGGAGCGTGCCGCCCGCGGACACCCATCCGCTCCCCGCGGGCACCGCTCGCGACCAGCGGGTCCGGCCCGAGGCGGGATCGAGCGCGGCGAGCTGCCGGCCGTCCGCCGTGGTGACGTGCACCAGACCGCCGGAGAGGACCGGCGCGGCCGCACCGGCCTGCCCGACCGGCCGCCGCCACCGCACGGCACCGTCGGCCGGGGCCAGGGCGACGACCTCGCCGGACTGCGCGCAGAACAGCGTGCCCGCGCCGTACGCGCACTGCGGCACGGCCGCCCGCCCGGCCACCGGCCGCACCGCCCACCCGTCGAACGCGGCCGCCGTGGCCGCCGTGGCCCGCGCACTGGCGTTCACGGGCGCCGGACCGTCGTCCCCGAACCACTGGAGCGCGCCGAACGTCCCGGCCACGACCAGCCCGAGCGCCCCCGCCACCACGGCCGTCCGCCTGCGCACCGGCCCGGCGGCGAAGACCCGCGACGCCCGCCCGGCACCGGACCCCGATCGGCCCTCGCCCCCCGGCTGCCCTTCGGACGCTGCCCGCCCCTCGGCCCCGGACCGAGGCCCGGACCCGGGCCGGAGATCGTCCCCGGGCCGGAGATCCTCCCCAGCTCGGAGTCCGTCCCCCGCCCCCTGGTCCCACTGGCCGGGGACGAACGCCTGGGTGTCGTACGCGGCCGACGTCGAGCGCAGCTCGCGCATCAGCTCGTCCGGCGTCGGCCGGTCCTCCGGCTCCTTGGCCAGGCAGCGCAGCACCAGCGGGGCGAGATCCTCCGGTACGCCGGTCAGATCGGGCTCGTCGTGCACCACCTGGTAGGCGACGATGTACGGGCTGTCGGAGTCGAACGGCCCCCGCCCGGTCGCCGCGTGCACCAGCACGGACCCCAGCGCGAAGACGTCCGCCGCCGGACCCACCTCCCGGGGCCGGCGGAACTGCTCGGGCGCCATGAACGGCGGCGTGCCGATCAACTTGCCCGTCTCGGTGCGCAGTTCGCTGTCCTTCGGCCGGGAGATGCCGAAGTCGATGACCTTCGGGCCGTCCTCGGCCAGCAGCACGTTGCTCGGCTTGAGGTCCCGGTGCACCACACCCACCCGGTGGATGTCCCGCAGCGCCTCGGCCAGCCCGGCCATCAGCCGGCGTACCTGCGCGGGAGCCATCGGACCGTTCCGCTTCACCTGCTCGGCGAGCGTCGGACCGGGAATGAACAAGGTGGCCATCCAGGGCCGCCCGGCCTCCGGATCGGCATCCACGACCGACGCCGTGAAGGCGCCGCTCACCTGCCGGGCAGCGGCCACCTCCTGCCGGAACCGCCCCCGGAACTCGGGGTCCTTGGCGAACTCGGCGTGCACCACCTTCACCGCGAGCTTGAGCCCCGACGTACTGCGGGCCAGATGGACCACGCCCATCCCGCCGGAGCCGAGACACGACTCAAGACGGTAGTGACCGGCGTACTCCGGACGTTCCGCTTCCGCGCCCGCCCCGGTGTTGCGCTGTGGCGTCATGGACCACCCCCGTGCTGTTCGTCCGCGCGCGCGACGCACGGAGCCTAGTCGATGGCTCGAACAGGACCGAGGAGGCTTGCTAGCGTTTACGTCCGAATCACGCACAGATGTTCCAGCGCGCGGTTCGCAGCAGCCAACAGCACCCCATGGCAGTCGGCCACGGGGACGACGGGGGAGGACCACATGTCTGTCGACCACGCCGAGAGAACCGGTGACGACGACGGGACGCGGACCGCGGCCGTACGGATCGCGGCGGCGGCCGTCCGCTACTACGCGGTGGCGCCCGGCGTCCGCCTCAACGTCCGCAGCGGCCCCGGCACCGGCTACGCCCTCGTCCGCACCCTGAGCGAGGGCGCCGAGGTGCCGATCTACTGCCAGAGCCCCGGCACCACGGTCACCGGCCCGTACGGCACCTCGGCCATCTGGGACAACATCGCCAACGGCCAGTACGTCTCCGACACCTACGTGCACACCGGCAGCGACGGCTACGTCGCCGCCCGCTGCGGCTGATCCCGGCCACGGCCCGCGGCCCGGCCGGAGCCATAATCGTCCCGTGAGCGACGAGAACGGCACCCCGGACACCCCCGCCGCGGGCACCCCCGGCCCCACCGGACCCCAGCCCGAGCCCCTGCGCTTCTTCGGCACGAGCTGGCTGCACCACGACCACGGCTACGCGGCGCGCCGCGCCGCGGTCGCCGCCGGCTCGCTGCTCGCCGCCGCGGCCGCCTGCTTCGTCCTGCGCTTGGCCTACGAGGGCCTCCAGATCGCCGACTCCGGCGTCTTCGTCTCCGCCCTGGTCGTCATCATGTTCGCCGTGTGCGGCGCGCTCGCCTTCCGGCACAGCTGGCAGGGCTTCACCCGGCGCGCCGACGCCGACCAGCAGGCGAACCTGCGCGGCCTGCTCGCCATCGGCTTCATCGGCTCGCTGCTCGCCTACTTCGTCCGCTCCCTCACCGAGGCCCCCGGCGAGAAACTGCGCCGCCAAGAGTACGAGCAGGCCCGCGAGCAGTACGAACGCCGCGCCACCCGCCGTACGGGCAACCCCTCCAGGAAGCGCCGCCGCCCCTGACCGCCGGCCAGGACCGGGCGGTCCCGGAAACTCCCGGCCGCCCGGCGGCCCACCGCGCGATCATGGCCGTATGACCACCTCACCGTCGCCCGCCCGAGGCACCCGCACCGCCCGCGCCCACTCCTTCAACGCCGCCGCGGCCCAGTACGCCGCCCACCGCCCCTCCTACCCGCCCGCCCTCCTCGACACGGTCGAGGAGATCACCGGCCGCCCCCTGGCCGGCGCGCGCGTCGCGGACATCGGCGCCGGCACCGGCATCGCGACCGCGCTGCTGCACGAGCGCGGCGCCCGGGTGCTGGCCGTCGAGCCCGGCGACGGCATGGCGGACGAGTTCCGCCGCACCCGCCCCGGCATCCCGCTCGTGCGCGGCAGCGGCGACGCCCTGCCGCTGGCCGACGCCTCCGTGGACCTCCTCACCTACGCCCAGGCCTGGCACTGGACCGACACCGCCCGGTCGGTCCCGGAGGCCCTGCGCGTCCTGCGCCCCGGCGGCAGCCTCGCCCTGTGGTGGAACACGGACGCCCTGGACATCGAGTGGATCACCGAGGCGGGCCGCCGCGTCGGCCGGTTCTTCGGCGTCGACGTCTCCGCCGAGAAGCAGCGGGCCGCCCGCACCGAACTCGCCGACCCCACCGGCCGCCTCGACTTCACCCGCCGCCAGGTCCGCTGGAGCCGCCGGGTCCCCGTCGACGCCCACCTCGCCAACATCGCCAGCCACTCCTTCTTCCTCGTCTGCCCCGAGGAACGCAAGCGGGCCTTCCTCGCCGAGGAGCGCGAGCAGCTGCTGAAGGTCTTCCCCGACGGCATCGTCGAGGAGACCTACGACGTCCTCCTCCTCGTCGCCACCAAGCCCTGACCCGTACCGGCCCCCGCCCGCCCCCGGTGCGAGGATGAACCCCATGAGCCAGAAAGTCGCAGTCCTCGGCACCGGCAAGATCGGCGAAGCCCTGCTCAGCGGAATGATCCGGGCCGGCTGGGCCCCCGCCGACCTCCTGGTCACCGCCCGCCGCCCGGAACGCGCCGAGGAACTCCGCGCCCGCCACGGAGTCACCCCGGTCACCAACGCGGAGGCGGCGAAGACCGCCGACACCCTGATCCTCACGGTCAAGCCCCAGGACATGGGCACCCTGCTGGACGAACTCGCCCCGCACGTCCCCGCCGACCGCCTGATCATCAGCGGCGCGGCTGGCATCCCCACCGCCTTCTTCGAGGAACGCCTGGCCCCGGGCACCCCGGTCGTCCGGGTCATGACGAACACCCCCGCCCTGGTCGACGAGGCCATGTCCGTCATCTCCGCCGGCACCCACGCCACCGCCGGCCACCTCACCCACGCCGAGGAGATCTTCGGCGCCGTCGGCAAGACGCTGCGCGTCCCCGAGTCCCAGCAGGACGCCTGCACCGCCCTGTCCGGCTCGGGCCCCGCGTACTTCTTCTATCTGGTCGAGGCCATGACCGACGCGGGCATCCTGCTCGGCCTGCCCCGCGACAAGGCCCACGAGCTGATCGTCCAGTCCGCCATCGGCGCCGCCGTGATGCTCCGCGACAGCGGGGAGCACCCGGTGAAGCTCCGCGAGAACGTCACCTCGCCCGCCGGTACGACGATCAACGCCATCCGCGAACTGGAGAACCACGGGGTGCGCGCCGCGCTGATCGCCGCGCTGGAAGCCGCCCGCGACCGCAGCCGCGAGCTGGCCTCCGGCAACAACTGACGGCCGGCGGGGTCCGGGCGGCCACCGCCCGGACCCCACCCCCGACGCCCCCCCCCGCTCAGGCGGGCAGCAGCCCGATCGCCCGGTACGCCGCGTCCACCGTGGGCCGCGCCATCCCGCTGGCCCGCTCCGCGCCCGCCCGCAGCACCCCTTCCAGGTAGCCGGGGTCCGCGCACAGCTCCCGGTGCCGTTCCTGCAGCGGCCTGAGCACCTCGACCACGGCCTCGGCGGTGTCCTTCTTCAAGGCGCCGTACGAGCCGTACTCCCCGCTCAGCCGCTCGGGCTCCTCGCCCCGGCAGGCGGCCAGGATCTCCAGCAGGTTGGCGAGCCCGGGCCGCTCCCGCCGGTCGTAGACGACGTCCTGCCCGCTGTCGGTCACCGCCCGCATGACCTTCTTGCGCACCACGTCCGGCTCGTCCAGCAGATAGACGATGCCCGGCCCGGAGTCCTCCGACTTCCCCATCTTCGAGACCGGGTCCTGGAGGTTCATCACCCGGGCCGCCACCTCGGGACGGATCGCCCTCGGCACAGTGAACGTGTGCCCGTACCGCTGGTTGAACCGCACGGCCAGGTCCCGGGCCAGCTCCACGTGCTGCGTCTGGTCCTCACCGACCGGCACCTCGTCCGTGCGGTACGCCAGGATGTCCGCCGCCATCAGCGCCGGATACGTCAGCAGCGACAGCCGCACGCTGCCGCCGCGTTCCTGCTCGCGCCGGGATTTCTCCTTGTACTGGATCATCCGCCGCATCTCGCCGTCGGTGGCCACGCACTCCAGCAGGTACGACAGCCGGGCGTGCTCGTCGACATGGCTCTGCACGAACACGGTGCACCGCTGCGGATCGAGTCCGGCCGCCAGCAGCAGCGTCGCGCCCTGCCGGCTGAGCCTGCGCACCCGCGCCGGGTCGTGGTCCACGGTGAGCGCGTGCAGGTCGACCACGCAGAACAGGGCGTCCGCCCGGTGCTGGTCCACCGTGACCCACCGCCGCATGGCGCCCAGGTAGTTCCCGAGCGTCAGGTGCCCGGTCGGCTTGATCCCGCTGAAGACCCGTGTCATCTCCACACTCCTCGTCGAGTGCCGCCGCCCTGGTCGGCGTGGTCCCGGGAGCCCTGGAGGGGGAAACGAGAACGGCCGCCGAGGCGGCGGCCGTTGGTTCGCGTACGTGAGCGAGGCCGCCGTCAGGCGGGCCACCACTGCTGGAGGTACGTACGCGTCGTCATGGCGGCCAGCGTACGCCCCGGCACGCCGCCTGTCCCGGAGTTGACACGCCCCACCGCCGTCCGTAAGGTTCTTCGAGTTGTCCGACGTGAGAGCCGACTCCGGTCGGTCCCCGGACAGCCACTCCGCAGGTATCCATCAGCACTCGACGACAGTCGTTTCACTCTGTCTGCCGTCGTGTCATCGGTATGTGTATTCGCGGAATGAGGAATCCACGTTCGAAAGGACGCGGCCCCCGATTCGCTCGGGAGCACGGAATCCGCTAAAGTCTCACTCGTCGGAACGGCCCAACAGCCGGGAAGACAGACCCCGCTGACCGGGGATCAGGTCGAGAAAAGATCTGATAGAGTCGGAACCGCCGGAAAGGGAA
>NZ_JBEYVW010000040.1:0-18731 GCF_040644175.1 Streptomyces sp. NPDC047017
CGACGCGCAGGCCGCGGGCCTTGAGCAGCATGCCCAGGCTGGAGGCGGTGAGGCCCTTGCCGAGCGAGGAGGCGACACCCCCGGTGACGAAGATGTGCTTGGTCGTCGTGGCTGTGCTGTTTCGAAAAGCAGCGGGCGGCATGGCCAAGAGGGGGCTCCCGTGGTCGCGGATTGTCGTGCGGTACGGCGGTCCGGCGCGGGGAACCCGGGTTCTCCGGCGGAGGTGCCGTCGCTGCGGTTCGGGGGTTTTCGAGCCCACCGGTCCACGGGCTACCAGGGTATCAGCGCCGGACGGGGACGGCTTCCGGCCACGCTCCGCGCACATGCGGTCACGTGCACACATTGCTTACGGTGTGCTCACCCGTTCGGCGCATACGGGTTGCCCGGAGCGGCACGCGCATCATTCACGTGCGTCGTATCCTGCTCGGACACTCGCTGCCGAGCCAGGCCGGCCGACACGGCACCACCCCGCCCGTGAGCACCGGAACAACGAGAGCTCGTCAGTCCGTTGGGCAGAGGCTGCCGATCGGCCCCCGGGCCGGCCGGCGGTCTGCTGGACCGCCCGACGACGCATTACAACGACCCCTTGACCGCACTAGCGACCGCCCCGTACGGGGTGACGTGGCCGTTCGACTGGAGTTGCACGTGGCCGGGCGCATCGAAGACTACGCACTCATCGGAGACATGCAGACCGCTGCCCTGGTCTGCCGGGACGGCACAGTGGACTGGCTGTGCCTGCCCCGCTTCGACTCGCACGCCATCTTCGCCGGTCTGCTGGGCAACGAGGAGCACGGCTTCTGGCGCCTGGGACCGGCGTACGCGGCCGACGCCGAGCCCCCGACCGCGACCAGGCGCGGCTACCGCGGCGACTCGCTGATCCTGGAATCGGAGTGGGACACCCCGCGCGGCACGGTCCGCGTGACCGATTTCATGCCCCCGCGCGACGGCGCCCCGCAGCTGATCCGCATCGTCGAGGGCGTCACCGGCCGGGTGCCGATGCGCTCCGCGCTGCGCATGCGTTTCTCCTACGGCCGGATCGTGCCGTGGGTGCACCGCCACGAGTCGCGCACGGTGGCGGTGGCGGGCCCGGACTCCGTGTGGTTCGACACACCCGCGGAGACCTACGGCGAGTCGCTGACCACGTACGCGGACTTCACGGTCGCGCCCGGTGACCGGATCGCCTTCACCATCTCCTGGCAGCCCTCGCACAAGGAGCCGCCACCGCTGCCGGAGCCGGAGCAGTCGCTGGAGGCCACGGAGGACTTCTGGCGCGAGTGGGTGGGGCACTGTACGTACCACGGCCCCTACCGGGAGGCCGTGGTCCGCTCCCTGATCACGCTCAAGGCGCTGACGTACGCCCCCACCGGCGGCATCGTCGCGGCCCCCACCACCTCACTGCCCGAGGACATCGGGGGCGTGCGCAACTGGGACTACCGCTACACCTGGCTGCGGGACGCGGCGATCACCCTGTCCTCGCTGCTGCGCACCGGCTACCGCGAGGAGGCCCGCGCCTGGCGCGAGTGGCTGCTGCGCGCGGTCGCAGGCGACCCGGAGAACCTGCAGATCATGTACGGCATCGCCGGCGAGCGCGAACTCGGCGAGGCAGAGCTGGACTGGCTGCCCGGCTACGAGAACTCCGCCCCGGTCCGGGTCGGCAACGGCGCCGCCCACCAGCTCCAGCTGGACGTCTACGGCGAGGTCACCGAGGCCCTGCACCTGGCCCACATGACCGGCCTGGCCCGCAACGACTACGCCTCCCTGCTCCAGCTCAAGCTGATCCGCTACCTGGAGAAGCACTGGCAGGAGCCGGACGAGGGCATCTGGGAGGTGCGCGGCCCGCGCCGCCACTTCGTGCACTCCAAGGTCATGGCCTGGGTCGCGGTGGACCGCACGATCAAGCTGCTGGAGTCCGGGGAGGCCGACGGCCCGCTGGAGCGCTGGCAGGAACTGCGCGACGAGATCCACCGGGACGTGTGCGAGAAGGGCTACGACAAGGAACGCAACACCTTCACCCAGTCCTACGGCTCCCGGGAGCTGGACGCCTCCCTGCTGCTGATCCCGCAGATGGGCTTCCTGCCGCCGGACGACAAGCGGGTCATCGGCACCATCGAGGCCATCCAGCGCGAGCTGTCCACCGCGGACGGCTTCATCCTGCGCTACCCCACCGACGGCGACCACGCGGGCGTCGACGGCCTCCCCGGCGACGAGGGCGCCTTCCTGGCCTGCTCGTTCTGGATGGCCGACGACCTGGCGATGATCGGCCGGGTGGACGAGGCCCGCAGGCTGTTCGAGAAGCTGCTCTCGCTCCGCAACGACCTCGGGCTGCTGGCCGAGGAGTGGGACCCGCGGCTGCAGCGCCAGGTGGGCAACTTCCCGCAGGCCTTCAGCCACGTCCCGCTGATCGACACCGCGCTGCGGCTGACGGCGAGCGGGGCCTACGGGGGCTGAGCGGCGCCGGGCCGGTACCGCCCACCCGGTACTGTCCCGGCTCCATTTCCCCAGGTAGCGTCCGCTTTCATGGACCGCAGACTCGACACCGAGGGCGCCGGCATCACGGTCCGGCGCGCCCTCGAACTGCCCGGCCTCCGCAGCGGCCTCCCGGAGGTCCTCGCCGGCGCGGACCGGCTGACCCGCACCGTCCGCTGGGTGCACGCCGGCGAGGTCCCCAACATCGCCTCCCTGCTCAAGGGCGGCGAACTCCTGCTGACCACCGGCTACGGGCTGGGCACCCGCCCCGCCGACCAGCGGGCGTTCGTGCGCACCCTGGCCGAGCGCGGTATCGCGGCCCTGGTCGTGGAGCTGGGCCCGCGCTTCGCCCGGCTGCCCGCCGCGCTCGTCGAGACGGCCCGCACCGCCGGTCTCCCGCTGGTCCAGCTGCACCGCGAGGTGCCGTTCGTCACGGTCACCGAGGAGATCCACACGGAGATCGTCAACGGCCACTACGCGCTGCTCCAGCGTGCCGAGGAGGTGCACCGCCGCTGCACCGGGGCGCTGCTGGGCGGCGGCGGGGTGCCGCAGGTGCTCGCCGTCCTGGCCGAGGCCGCCGGGAACCCGGTCTTCCTGGAGACCCCGGAGGGCCGGCTGCTGTACGCGGCCGGTGCCGGGCCGCAGGGCACGGACGCGCTCCAGGTCTGGGAGGGGCTGCGCGGCCCGCACAAGGACGTGCCGCCCCCGGCCGGCTCGGTCCTGGTGGACGTGCCCGGCGGCGGTCCGGGCGCGGGCGCGGTCCGGGCCCGCCTGGTGCTGCTGCCCGTGCGCGGGCCGCTCGCCCCGGTGCACCGCATGGCCGCCGAGCGGGCGGCCGGGATCCTCGCGGTGGTGCTGATGCAGGCCCGGCAGGAGGAGGAGCTGGCGGCGCGCGGGCGCGGCGACTTCCTCACCGATCTCGCCGAGGGCCGGATCACCGCCGAGGACGCCCCCGCGCAGGCCCGGGTGCTCGGCTTCAAGCCGGGCGCCGGGCCGCTGCTGCCCGTGGTGATGCGGCTGGGCGACGCGCTGGCCCCCGGGGGCGGCTGGGCGGTGCTGGCGCGCGCGGTCGCCGAGGAACTGGCCGCGGTGGGCGTGCCCGCGCTGCTGGGGGTGCGGCCGCTGGAGGGCCGGGTGCTGCTGCTGGTCGGCCTGCGCGCGGAGCCGGAACGGACGGCGACCGCGGACCGGGTCGCGGCCGCGCTGCGGGCCGGCGCGGAGCGGGCGGGGATGCGCCGGCCCGGCGGGCAGCCGCCGGTGGTGGTGGTCGGGGTGGCGGGCGGCTGGGCCGCGGCCTCGGCCGGGCTGCGGCACGCGGCCGAGACGGCGACCGCCGCGCAGGGGCTGCCGGAGCGGCCCTGGTACGACGCCCGCCGCCTCGACATCGACCTGCTGCTGTGGCGGCTGCGCGACCATCCGGACCTGGCGGCCTTCGTGGACCGCGCGATCGGCCCGCTGCGCGACCACGACCGGCGCTCGAAGCCACCGCTGCTGCCGACCCTCCAGACGTATCTGGCGCACGCGGGCCGCAAGGCGGAGACCGCCCGCGAACTGCACCTGAACCGGCAGACCCTCTACAACCGGCTGGCCCGCATCGGCGAGTTGCTCGGCACCGACCTGGACGACCCGCAGACGGTCCTGGCCCTCAGCCTGGCCCTGCGCGCCCAACGGCACGTCCCCTAGGGCCGGTCCCGGCTAGCGGCCCGGCGGCTGGGTCAACTCGTCGTAGACGCTGAGCACTTGGGCGACGGTCTCGTCCTCGGTGGGCCAGGTGGCGGCCTGCCGGGTGCCCCGTTCGCGCAGCGTCCGGCGGCGTTCGGGGTCGGCGAGCAGCCGTGCGACGGCGGCGGCGAAGGCCCGCGGGTCGCCGGGCGGGACGAGTTCGGCCGCCTCGCCCACGATCTCGGGCACGGCCGCGGTCCGCGCGGCGACGAGCGGCACCCGGGCGTGCAGGGCCTCCTGGGCGAGCACGGAGCGCGCCTCGGCGCTGGCGGGCAGCAGGGCGAGGTCGGCGGCGGCGAGCAGCTCACCGGCGTCCTCGCGCCGCCCGAGGAGCCGGACCGGCAGGTCCTCGTCCTCGATCCGCCGCTGCAACACGGCCCGCAGCGGGCCCTCACCGGCGATCACGACCAGCGGCGGCGGGTCCAGCGGGCGCCAGGCGCGGGCGGCGTCCAGCAGCAGTTCGTGACCGCGGTGGGCGTCCAGGGAGCCGACGGCGATGAGCAGGGGCCGTCCGGTGGCGCCCAGTTCGGCCCGCACCTTGGCGGACGGGCGGTCCGGGTGCGCGTACCCGGCGCGCGGCCGGGGCACGGTGACCGCGGCGAGCCGGGCGTCCCGGGCACCCCGGCGGCGGGCCCGGTCCACCAGCACGGAGGTGGTGCCGAGCACCACGGTGGCGGCCTTCGCCACCCGCTTCTCCAGCACGCGCAGCAGTTGCGCGCGGGGTCCTTCGGCGCGGGCGTGGTCGTGCCAGGTGACGACGAGCGGGGTACGGCGCCCGCTGAGGGCGAGCACCGCCCGGAAGGAGGCGTGCAGGCCGTGCGCGTGCACCAGGTCGGCGTCCGCGCAGGCGGTGCGCAGCGCGGCCACGGACACCGGGGCGCTGCTGCGCGGCACGGGTACGTGGTCGGCGCCGACCCCGGTGAAGCCGTGCACCCGGTCGGTCTCCTCGGGGGCGCACACCGTGACCCGCACGCCCCGGGCGACCAGCCCGGCGGCCAGCGACCGCACATGCCGTCCCCCGAGTTCTTCGAGCAGGGGGCGCTCCCAGCTCCCGGCGTTGCCGCCGCCCAGCACCTGCACGGTGCGCAGCGGCGACTGGCCGTGCGGTACGCGGCTGCTGACGGGGCTCACGCGGCCGGGCTCCTGGTTCGGTGTAGGGGGTGGTCACGGGTTTGGGGGATCACGGGGCGGCTCCAGCATGCCAGTACGTACGGGTGTTCCGGGCCCGCTCGGGGCGGCGGGCGCGTGGGGACGGCACGGCACGGCGGCCCAGGGTCACCCTCACGAGTGAAAGTGCGGTGTGGAGAGGCTCAGCGGGAGCGCACCAGTTCGCTCACCGTGCCGCTCCGGGCGGCTGCCGCCACGACCAGGAGGGCGTGCGCGAGCAGTGCGATGCGCCCGTTGCACACCACGGCGCTCACACCGAGTCCCGCGCCCAGGGCGTGCGCCCCAGTGTCACCGATCATCACGCGCTCCCCCAGGTCCGCGGGCAGCACGGCCGCCGCGGCCCCGGTGACGGCGGCGGCCAGTTCCGCGCCCGGCCCGCGCCGCAGCAGCCCGGGCGCGCCGAGCGCGAGCACCGCGGCGGCGGCCCGGCCGGGGCGTACGTCCACGAGGTTGACGGCGTGCGCGGCCCCGGCGATCACCACGCCCGCCAGCACCTTGTCCACCGGCCGCTCCGCAATCAGCGCGCCCGCGACCAGCCCGGCACCGCCGATCCCGAACAGCTTGACCGCGCCACTGGTGACCTCCCCGCGGCGCAGCGCCCCCAGGTGCGCCCGGAAACCGCGGCGCGGGTCACCGGCCCCGGCGATGTCGTCGTACGCGCCGCACGCCCCGGCGGCCAGTACGGCGAGGCCGGCCACCGGACGCACCCGCCCGGCGGCGAAGGCCACCGCGAGGGCCGTGGCGGGCCCGGCGTACAGCCCGACGGCCCGGCCCGCGTGGTTGGCCCGCTCCCAGCGCGCCCGCCCGCCGGGCGCACTCGCGCGCAGGACGGCGGTCCCGGCCCGGGTGAGCCCGGCGGCCAGGGCGAAGGGGACGGCACGGCGGAAGATCATCCCGCCACCCTACGCAGCCCCGCGTCCTAGCAGAGCAGCCCCGCGTCCTACAGGTCCGCCCGCGCGGTGGCGAGGAGTTCCTCGGCGTGCGCGCGGGCCGTCTCGGAGTCCTCCTGGCCGGCCAGCATCCGGGACAGCTCCCTGACCCGGTCCTCGCCCTCCAGCACCTTCACGCCCGAGCGGGTCACCGACCCGTCGTTCGTCTTCTCCACCAGCAGCTGCCGGTCGGCGAACGCGGCCACCTGCGGCAGATGCGTGACGACGACGACCTGCGCCGAACGGGCCAGCTTCGCCAGCCGCCGCCCGATCTCCACGGCCGCCTTGCCGCCGACGCCCGCGTCGACCTCGTCGAAGAGATAGGTCGGCACCGGGTCCGTGCCCGCGAAGACGACCTCCACGGCCAGCATCACGCGCGACAGCTCCCCGCCCGAGGCGCCCTTGGCGATCGGCCGGGCCGGGGCGCCCGGGTGCGGGGCGAGCAGCAGCTCGACCTCGTCGGCGCCGGACGGGCCACAGGCGACCGTGCGGCCGCCGACCTCGACGCCGTCCGGGTCCTCGGTCTGCCGCAGGTCGAAGGAGACCCGCGCGTGCGGCATGGCGAGGGAGGCCAGCTCGGCGGTGACGGCGGCGGCGAACCGTTCGGCGGCCTCGGCGCGCGCGTCGGTGAGCGCCTGGGCGAGGCCGCCCAGCTCGGCGCGGAGCGCGTCCCGCTCGGCGGTCAGCCCGTCGACGCGCGAGTCGTCGCCGTCCAGTTCGGTCAGCCGGGCGGCGCCGCGCTCGGCCCAGGCGAGCACCGCGTCGACGCCCTTGTCGTACTCGCCGTACTTGCGGGTCAGCGCGGTCAGCGCGGCCCGCCGCTCCTCCACGGCGGCCAGCCGCAGCGGATCGGCGTCCAGGTCACCGGCGTACCCGGCCAGTTCCCCGGCCACGTCGGCGAGCAGGATGCCGATCTCACCGATCCGGTCGGCGAGCGCGGCCAGCGCGGGGTCGTGCGCGCGGACGGCCTCCAGGGCCCGCTGGGCGCCCGCGACCAGAGTGGCCGCGTCGATGCCCTCGGGGTCCTCCGGGTCGCCCGCGAGAGCGCCGTGCGCGGCCGTCGCGGCGGAGGCCAGGGCCTCGGCGTGCCCGAGCCGCTCCGCCTCCTCGGCCAGTTCCGCGTCCTCGCCCGGGCGCGGCTCGACGGCGGCGATCTCGTCCAGGCCGAAGCGGAGCATGCCGGCCTCCTGTGCCCGCTCCCGCGCGCGGGTGGTGATCTCCTCCAGCTCGCCGGCGACCGCCCGCAGCCGCCGGTAGGCCCCGGCGTACTTGGCCAGCGGCACGGCGACGGCGTCACCGGCGTACCGGTCCAGCGCCTGCCGCTGCCGGGACAGCTTCAGCAGGCCCTGCTGGTCGGTCTGGCCGTGCACGGCCACCAGGTCGTCGGCGAGTTCGGCGAGCAGCCCCACGGGCACGCTCCGGCCGCCCAGGTGCGCCCGCGAGCGTCCCTCGGCGGAGACGGTACGGCTGATCAGCAGCGCCCCGTCGTCCAGCTCGGCGCCGGCCTCCTCGGCCCGCAGGACCGCCGCGGCGCCCGGGGGCACGGCGATCCGTCCCTCCACGACCGCCTTGCCGGCCCCGATCCGCACGAGCGCCGGGTCCGCGCGTCCGCCCAGCAGCAGTCCCAGGCTGGTGACCACCATGGTCTTGCCCGCGCCCGTCTCACCCGTGACCGCGGTGAAGCCGGGCGACAGCTCGACGACCGCGTCGTCGATCACTCCGAGCGACCGTATCCGCATCTCCTCCAACACGACCCCGACCATACGAGGTTTTGCTCGCGTTGTCCGACGCCGCCCCACCCGACCGGGGCCACCACGGCCCGTGACCGCCACCGGCACCGCTCGTTCACCGCTGGGGAGGCTGTTGCGGATGCTGCTGCGGAGGCTAGTGCGGCGCCCCCCGCCACCCCGAGACCGGCAGGGCGAACTTCGCCACCAGGCGGTCGGTGAACGACGCGTGGTGCAGCCGGGCCAGCCGCACCGGGACGGCACCCCGGCGCACCTCCACGCGGGCGCCCGGCGGCAGCTCGACCGTGCGCCGCCCGTCGCACCACAGCACCCCCGGCGGCACGTGCGGCAGCACCTCCACGGCCAGCACCGAGTCCGGCGAGGTGACCAGCGGCTTGGCGAACAGCGCGTGCGCGCTGATCGGCACCATCAGCAGCGCCTCGACCTCCGGCCACACCACGGGCCCGCCGGCGGAGAACGCGTACGCGGTCGAGCCGGTGGGCGTGGCGCACACGATCCCGTCGCAGCCGAACCCGGTCACCGGCCGCCCGTCGATCTCCAGGACGACCTCCAGCATCCGCTCGGCGGACACCTTCTGCACGGCCGCCTCGTTCAGCGCCCAGTCGGTGTGCACGATGTCGCCGTTGCGGTGCACGACCACGTCGACGGTCATCCGCTCCTCGACCTCGTAGGCGCGGGAGACCACCCGGTCGACGACCTTGTCCAGGTCGTCCCGCTCGGCCTCGGCGAGGAAGCCGACCCGCCCGAGGTTCACCCCGAGCATCGGCACCCCGGAGGCGCGGGCGAACTCCGCGCCGCGCAGCAGCGTGCCGTCACCGCCGAGCACGATCAGCAGCTCGCACCCGTCCAGGCACCGCGGGGTGGCCTCCCCCACCAGCTGCACCTCGGCCGGCAGCGGCAGGTCACGCGCCTCCGCCTCCAGCACACGCACCCCGATCCCGGAGCGCAGCAGTCCCTTGACCACCAGCTCGGCACTGCGGACGGCGGCCGGCCGTCCGGTGTGCGCCAGCAGGAAAACGGTACGAGCATGGCTCTTCGTCAACGCGGCCCCTCCGCCACTGCACGATCGACATCGGCCGGGTCCAGGGCGGGCGCCCCGGCACGCAGCCACAAGAAGTACTCGACGTTCCCGGACGGCCCGGGCAGCGGGCTGGCGGTGACGCCCCGCACTCCGAGGCCCAGCCCCCAGGCCCGGCCGGCCACGTCCCGCACGGCCTCGGCCCGCAGCTGCGGACTCCGTACGACACCCCCGCTGCCCAGCCGCTCCTTCCCCACCTCGAACTGCGGCTTGACCATCATCACCAGATCGGCGTCCGGCCCGGCGCACCGCGCCAGGGCGGGCAGCACCAGTCCGAGCGGGATGAAGGACAGGTCCCCGACGACGAGGTCCACAGGTTCGCCGTCGATCGCCTCCAGCGTCAACTCGCGTACGTTCGTACGGTCCTTGACGGTGACGCGTGCGTCCTGCTGGAGCGACCAGGCGAGCTGGCCGTAGCCGACGTCGACGGCGACGACGTGCGCGGCGCCCGCCCGCAGCAGCACGTCGGTGAAGCCGCCGGTGGACGCGCCGGCGTCCAGCGCCCGCCGCCCCCGGACGACGAGCCCCTGCGGCACGAAGGCCGCCAGCGCGCCGGCCAGCTTGTGGCCGCCCCGGGAGACGTAGTCGGGGTCGCCGTCGTCGGCCGTGACCACGATGGCGGCGGCGGTCTCCACCTGGGTGGCGGGCTTGGTCGCGACGGTCTTGCCGACGGTGACCCGCCCGGCGGCGATCAGCTGGCTGGCGTGCTCGCGCGAGCGCGCCAGCTTCCGGCGGACCAGCTCCGCGTCCAGACGGCGGCGTGCGACTCCTGCCACGTTCGGTTCAGCTCCCGGTTCGGTGGTACGGCGATGGCGGGACCGGAGGTCCCGGGCGGGCGTCGAGTGCGGTGAGCGCGTCGCGCAGCCGCCCGTGTACATCCTCGTACACCTCCAGATGACCCTCGGTGGCGAGGTGGTCCACGTCGCCGAGCCGCTCCAGGGCGGCGTCGGCCGCGGCGTCGCCGGTGGGGGCGCGGGGGACGCCGAGGGGGGCGGGCGCACCGGGCTCGCGGGCGGCTTCCGCGGCGGCCCCGGCCCGCGGCGCCGCCTCCGCCCCGGCCGGCGTCCCGGGCACAGAGTCGTTCATGCCCAGACGCTACCGCGAAGCGCTGGGGTACCGTCGGTCGCGATGGCCACGATCGAAGAGTGCCGTATCGCACTGGAGAAGCTCTCGGACAGCATGGCGAACGCGGAGGGGGACGTGCGCGACGCGACCGCCCTGGACCGCTCGGTCAGCTGTCACATCACGGATCTCGACGTCACCTTCACCGGCCGGCTCACCGGCGGCCGGATCGACGTGCGGGACACCGTCCCCGGGCCGCCGCCCGACAAGGCGCAGATCCGGCTCGCCATGACCGGCGACGATCTGGTCGCGCTGGTCGGCGGCGGGCTGAACTTCGCCACGGCCTGGGGCTCGGGCCGGGTGAAGCTGGAGGCGGGCCTGCGGGACCTGTTCCGGCTCAGAAAGCTCCTGTGACGCCCCTGGGCGTCCTCGCGCTGCTCACGGCGCCGCCACCCGTGCACGGGCCGTGCGCGCCGCAGGCACCACCAGCGGGGTCCCGGTCTCCGGGTCGTCGATGACCTGGCAGCGCAGCCCGAAGACCTGCTCGACCAGCTCGGCGGTGACGATGTCCTTCGGCGCGCCCTGCGCGATGACCCGGCCGTCGCGCAGGGCGATCAGGTGGGTGGCGTAGCGGGCGGCGTGGTTGAGGTCGTGCAGCACCGCGACCAGGGTGCGCCCCTGCTCCTCGTGCAGCTCGGCGCACAGGTCCAGGACGTCGATCTGGTGCTGGATGTCCAGGTACGTGGTCGGCTCGTCCAGCAGCAGCAGCGGCGTCTGCTGGGCGAGGGCCATGGCGATCCACACCCGCTGGCGCTGGCCGCCCGACAGCTCGTCGACGTAGCGCTCGGCGAGCTGGGTGACGCCGGTCTGCTCCATGGACTCCTGTACGACCCGCTCGTCCTCGGCCGACCACTGGCGCAGGATCCCCTGGTGCGGGTAGCGGCCGCGGCCCACCAGATCCCCGACGGTGATGCCGTCCGGCGCGGTCGAGGACTGGGGCAGCAGCCCCAGCGTCCGGGCGACCTGCTTGGCGGGCATCGACTGGATGACCTGCCCGTCGAGCAGCACCCGGCCGTGGCTGGGCTTGAGCATCCGGGACAGCGCCCGCAGCAGTGTGGACTTGCCGCACGCGTTGGGGCCGACGATCACCGTGAAGGAGTTGTCGGGTATCTCCACCGACAGCTGCTCGGCGATGACCCGCTGGTCGTAGGCGAGGGTGACGTTCTCGGCGGACAGGCGGCTCACGGTGCTCCTCGGGTCGTTCAGGGGGATGCTGCGGGCGTTCGAGCCGGTCATATACGGCCCTTGCGGCGCTCGGTGACCAGCAGCCACAGCAGGTAGGCGCCGCCGAGCACGCCGGTGACCACGCCCACGGGCAGCTGGTCGGCGCCGAAGGCGCGCTGGGAGGCCCAGTCGGCGGTGACCAGCAGGGCGGCGCCCATGCACAGGGAGGGCACGAGGTTGGGGCCGGGTGAGCGGGTCAGGCGCCGGGCGAGCTGGGGCGCGGTCAGGGCCACGAAGGCGACCGGTCCCGCGGCGGCGGTCGCGGCGGCGGTGAGGAGCACGGCGGAGCCCATCAGCAGCACCCGTACCCGCTCCACGCGCACACCCAGCGCGTAGGACACGTCGTCGCCCATCTCCAGCATCCGCAGCCCGCGCGCCTGAGTGAGGACGACCGGCAGGAGCACGGCGCACAGGACGAGCAGCGGCCACACCTGCGTCCAGTCCCGGCCGTCGAGCGAGCCCGTCATCCACACCACCGCGCGGGCCGCGTCGACGAAGTCGGCCTTGGTGATCAGATAGCCGTTGACGGCGGTGGCCACCGCGTTGACGCCGATGCCGACCAGCACCAGCCGGTAGCCGTGCACACCCTGCTTCCAGGCCAGGAGGTAGATGGCGAGCCCGGTCAGCAGGCCGCCCGCGAGCGCGCCGAGGGTGACCGCGCCGGCGCCGCCCGACAGCAGGACGATCACGACCAGCGCCCCGGAGGTGGCACCCTGCGAGAGGCCGAGCACGTCCGGGCTGCCCAACGGATTGCGGGAGACGGACTGGAACAGCGCGCCGCCCAGCCCCAGGCAGGCGCCGACCAGCAGCCCGACCAGGACGCGCGGCAGCCGCAGCTCGCGGACGATGTACTCCTGGCCCCGGCTGCCCCGCCCGACGAGCGTCCTGAGCACGTCGGAAGCGGAGATCGGGAAGTCGCCGGTGCCGATCAGCACGACGCTCGCGGCGAGCGCGGCCAGCAGCAGCACGACGACGACGGCGAGGGCCCGGACGTCCAGGCGCAGCGACAGCCCGCCGGGGCCGCGGACGGCCCGGGTGGTGCGCGCGGCGGTCGCGGCGACGGCCTTCTCCGCGGAAGCGGCCCGCACGGCGGAGGTGGTCTTCACAGAGGTGGTCTTCACAGCTGCGCCGTCCTCCGCCGCCGTACGAGCAGGATGAACACCGGGGCGCCGATCAGCGCGGTGACCACGCCGACCTGGACCTCGGCGGGCCGGGCGGCGATCCGCCCGATCACGTCGGCGCCGAGCAGCAGCACGGGCGACAGGACCGTGGCGTACGGCAGGATCCAGCGCAGGTCGGGACCGGTGAAGGAGCGCACGACGTGCGGGACCATCAGCCCGACGAAGACGATCGGCCCGCAGGCGGCGGTCGCGGCCCCGCACAGCACGGTGGCCGCGAGCATGGCCAGCGCCCGGGTCCGGTTGAGGTGGGCGCCCAGCGCGCGGGCGGTGTCGTCGCCCATCGCCATGGCGTTCAGCGGCCGGGCCAGCAGCAGCGCGAGCACGGTCCCGGCCAGGCAGAACGGCAGCACCTGCACGATGGTCGCGTTCGTCGCGGAGGCCAGCGAGCCCACCGTCCAGAACCGCATCTTCCCCAGCGCCGCGTCGTCCGTGATCATGACGGCCTGGAGATAGCCGTACAGCGCCGCGCTGATCGCGGTGCCGGCCAGCGCCAGCCGCACGGGGGTGGCGCCGCGGCTGCCGCCGAGGAACCACACCAGCGCGCCCACCGCGGCCGCGCCGAGGAAGGCGAACCAGACGTAACCGCTCAGGCTGGTCACACCGAGATACGTCATCGCGGTGACCACCGCGGCCGACGCGCCCGCGTTGATGCCGAGCACCCCCGGGTCGGCCAGCGGATTACGGGTCAGCGCCTGCAGCACCGCTCCGGCGAGACCGAGCGCGGCCCCGGCCAGCAGTCCGAGGACGGTCCGCGAGAGCCGCTCGCCGACCACGACGTCCCCGTACGTCCCCGAGTCCTGGAACAGGCCGTGCCAGACCTGGGCCAAGGACAGCTCCTTCGCCCCGACCGCGATACTCGCCAGGGCGACCAGCACCAGGATCGCGGCGGACAGGACGAGCCCGGCGGCTCGCAGCCCGCGGCGGGCCGGGGGCGCCGCGGCCATCGCCGCGCGCTGTTCTGGGGGACTGTCGGTCAACACCCGGTTAGGTTAACCTAACCTCCTGTACGCCTCGACAGGCCCGCACCGACAGCTCGTATCGACGGCCGGTACCGGGCAGGCAGTACCGGCAGCTCGTACCGAAGCCGGTGCCGCCGCCCGGCAGCCGCGCCCTCCCCGGCTCAGCGCCCTCCCCGGCTCACAGCTCCAGCCGGGCCAGCGCCTTCTCCCCGTCCAGCGCGCACGCGTCCTCGCCGCCCGCCGTCCACGCAGCCGCGCACAGCGCGCGCAGCCCGTCCAGCGGCTCCCCCTCGCCGGTCAGCTCCAGCCGGTCCGCGCCCGCCGAAGCCGTCCACCCGCCGCACCGGAACCCGTCACCCTCCTGGGCGATCTCCGGCTGCCCGGTCAGCAGCCCCCGCAGATCGGCGTCGACGTACGTCGGCCGGTGCTGCGGCGGCGCGGCCAGCAGCCCCGGCCCGTCGGTCACCCCGGTCAGCACCAGCAGCGAGTCCACCCCGCCGTTGAACGCGCCCTCGATGTCCGTGTCCAGCCGGTCCCCGACCACCAGCGGCCGCTCGGCGCCGGTGCGCAGGATCGTCTCCCGGTGCATCGGCGGCAGCGGCTTGCCCGCCACCTGCGGCTCCGCGCCCGTGGCGATCCGCACGACCTCCACCGCCGCGCCGTTGCCCGGCGCGATCCCGCGCCCGCTCGGGATCGTCAGGTCCGTGTTGGACGCGAACCACGGCACCCCGCGGTGGATGGCGTAGCACGCCTCCGCGAACCGCCCCCAGGGCAGGTCCGGCCCGCCGTAGCCCTGCGCCACCGCCGCCGGGTCGTCGTCGGCCGAGTCGACCGGTTCGAGCCCGCGCTCGCGCAGCGCCACCCGCAGCCCCTCGCCGCCGATCACCAGCACCCGCGCCCCCTGCGGCACCTGATCAGCGATCAGCCGGGCCGCCGCCTGCGCCGAGGTGACGACATCGGACGCCCGCGCCCGTATCCCCAGCTCGGTCAGGTGCCCGGCCACCGCGTCGGGGGTGCGCAGCGCGTTGTTGGTGACATACGCCAGGTGCATCCCGCCGGACCGGGCGGCGGCCAGCGAGTCGACCGCGTGCGCGATCGCCGCGCCGCCCGCGTACACCACTCCGTCCAGGTCGAGCAGGGCCGTGTCGTACGCCTCGCTCAGGGCCTGCCCACTGCCCTCGGGCCTCGTCCTGACGCCCTGGCTCATTTGGCATCTCTCCTCGTCGTTCCGGCTTTCCCCCGATCATCCCCCATGCCGCCCGCACACGTACGATGCCGGGATGAACACAGCAGGTCACTCGTCGGCAACACCCCGCCGCGGCCTCGACCTCACGCCGTTCCGAGGTCTGCGCTACGACCCCGACCGGGTCGGCAGTCTGGCCGCCGTGACATCCCCGCCGTACGACGTCGTCGTACGCCCCGACGGCCTGCACCACCTCCAGTCCGCCGACCCGCACAACATCGTCCGGCTGATCCTGCCCCAGGCCGGCACGCCCGCCGCCCGCAACGAACAGGCCGCCGACACCCTGCGCCACTGGCTGGCCGAGGGCATCCTGGCCGCCGACCCCGAACCGGGCCTGTACGTCTATGAGCAGCGCGACGGCGACGGCATGCTCCAGCGCGGGCTGATCGGCACCCTGCGCGTCTCGGACCCCGCCGAGGGCGTGGTGCTGCCGCACGAGGACGTGATGCCCCACGTCGTCGCCGACCGCGCCGCCCTGATGCGGGCGACCAGCGCCAACCTCGAACCGCTGCTGCTGACCTACCGCGGCAACGGCGCGACCGCCGCCACCAACGTGGTCATCGAACGCACCGCCGAACAGCCGCCGCTGCTGTCCACCACCACGGAGGACGGTTTCAGCCACCGCCTGTGGGCCGTCACCGACCCCGCCGAACTGGCCGGCATCCGCGCCGACCTGGCCGGGCACCAGGCGCTGATCGCGGACGGCCACCACCGCTGGGCCACCTACCGGCGGCTGCGCGCCGAGCACCCCTCCCCCAGCCCCTGGGACTACGGCCTGGTGCTCCTGGTCGACACCGCCCGCTATCCCCTGCGGGTGCGGGCCATCCACCGCCTGCTGCACGGCCTGCCGGTCGCGGAGGCCCGTGCCGCGCTCGACGGCCTGTTCCGCGTACGGCGCCTCGACATGCCGCTGCCCAAGGCGCTGGAGATCCTCGCGGACGCCGCCTGCGCGGGCAACGCCTTCCTGCTCGCCGGCGACGGCGCCTTCCACCTCGTGGACCGCCCCGAACCCGCCCTCCTGGCCCGTACGATCCCCGCCGACCGCCCGGCCGCCTGGCGCACCCTGGACGCGACGGTCCTGCACGCCACCCTCCTCGACCACGTCTGGCACATCCCCGAGGACGACCCGGCGCGCATCGCCTACATCCACGACACGGCCGCCACCGTGGCCAAGGCCGAGCGCGACGGCGGCACGGCCGTCCTGCTGCACCCGGTCCGCGAGGAGGTCGTCCGCGACCTGGCCCGCCAGGGCGTCACGATGCCCCGCAAGTCGACCTCGTTCGGCCCGAAACCGGCGTCGGGACTGGTCCTGCGCGCGCTGGAACCGTAGGAGCACGACGCGGAAGGGCGGGCCCCGGTCGCGATGCGATCGGGGCCCGCCCTCTGTCACAGCCGACGTCAGTCCTCGTCGGGACCCTCGTCGGAGTGGTCGACAGGGTGCTCGGCGGGATGCTCGTCGTCCTTGTCGGCGTCCGCGTCCGCGCCACGCTCGCTGTCCTCCGGCGTCACGGCGACGGTCGCGCTCTCAGCGTTCTCGCCACGCTCGCCGTTCTCGTCGAGCGCGTCGGTGAACTCGACACCGTCCAGCTCGGCCAGCCGGTCCGAGGCGTCGGTGCTGCCGTCCCGGTCGGCCTCGACGGCCTTGGCGAACCACTCGCGCGCCTCGGCCTCGCGGCCGACGGCGAGCAGCGCGTCGGCGTAGGCGTACCGCAGCCGCGCGGTCCACGGCTGGACGGAGCTGGACGCCAGCTCGGGGCTCTGCAGGGTCACGATGGCCGCGTCCAGCTGCCCCATGTCCCGCCGGGCGCCGGCCGCGACGAGCCGCATCTCGACCTGACCGGCCTTGTCGAGCTTGTGCACCTCCGGCGCACCGGCCATGTCCAGCGCCTTCTCCGGGCGCCCGAGTCCGCGCTCGCAGTCGGCCATGACGGGCCACAGCTCGGTGTTGCCGGTCATCCGCCGGGCGGCGCGGAACTCCGCGAGCGCCTCGCTGTACTTCTGGCACGCGTACGCGGCGAACCCGGCGGCCTCGCGTACGGCGGCGACACGGGACGCCAGCCGCAGGGCCACCCTGGAGTAGCCGTAGGCGCCCTCGGGGTCCTCGTCGATGAGCCGGGCGACCATCACCAGATTCCTGGCGACGTCCTCGGCGAGCGTCTTGGGCAGGCTCTGCAACTCCTGCCGTACGTCCTTGTCGATCTCCTCGCCGGTGACCTCCTCCGGGATCGGCAGCCGCTTGACGGGCTCCCGGTCACGGTCACGGTCCCGCTCGTCGCGGAAGCGGCCACCGCCACGGCGGTCGTCCCTGCGGTCGTCCCGCCGGTCGTCACGGCCCCGGTACCCACCGGGCCCACCGAACCCACCGGGGCGGCCACCGCGGTCGTCGCGGCGGGGGCCACGGCTTCCACGGTCGTCGCGCCGGTCGTCGCGCCGGTCGTCGCGCCGGTCGTCGCGCCGGTAGGCGGGACGGTCACCACGGTCGCGCTCGCCCCGGTGGTCGTCACGACGGTCGTCACGGCGGAAGGCGGGGCGGTCACCGTCACGGCGGAAGCCGCCACGGTCACCGCGGTCACCGCGGTCGCTGTCGCGCCGGTCGTCGCGGCGGTCGCTGTCGCGGCGCTCATCGCGACGGTCGTCACGGCGGTAGGCGGGGCGGTCACCGTCACGGCGGAAACCACGGTCACGGTCGTCACGACGGCCACCGAAGCCACCACCGTAACCACCACGGTCACCTTCACGCCGGTCATCCCGGCGATCGTCACGCCGGTCGTCACGACGGTCATCACGGCGGAAAGCCGGCCGGTCGTCACTGCGACGGAAGCCGCCACGGTCGGGACGGTCCGAGCGCTCGTCACGGCGGCCGTGGCCGCCACGGTCGTCCCGGCGCCCGTAACCACGGTCGTCGTCACGGCGGAAGGCGGGGCGATCGCCGTCACGGCGGAAGCCGCCACGGTCACCGCGGTCGCTGTCGCGCCGGTCGTCGCGGCGGTCGCCGTCGCGGCGCTCATCGCGACGGTCGTCACGGCGGTAGGCGGGGCGGTCACCGTCACGGCGGAAACCACGGTCACGGTCGTCACGACGGCCACCGAAGCCACCACGGTCACCCTCACGCCGGTCATCCCGACGATCGTCACGTCGGTCGTCACGACGGTCATCACGCCGGTCATCACGGCGGAAGGTCGGCCGGTCGTCATGACGACGGAAGCCACCACGGTCGTCCCTGCGATCGCCGCGGTCGCCCCGGTCGTTGCGCTCGCCGCCCCGGCGGTCATCGCCACGGCGGTCATCGCGGCGGCCGTAGCCGCCCCGGTCGTCGTCACGGCGGGGGTAACCCGGGCGGTCTCCACGGTCGTTGGGCCGGCGCGGGCCGCCTCGGTAGCCACCACGGTCACCGCGGTCACCACTGTCCCGGCGGCGCTGATCGCGCTCCGGACGCTCGTCGGGAGAGTTGGTGGACATCGGTGACTCCTGTCTTCGGTACCGCAAAACATTCTCGCGCAGCCGGGTACCCGGCGCGCTCCAGACTGTGTGGTGCAAAACAAAAAAGGACCCCTGGTCCCAGCTGAACGCTGGTGACCAGGGGTCCTCCAAAGATTGTTCGGCGGCGTCCTACTCTCCCACAGGGTCCCCCCTGCAGTACCATCGGCGCTGTAAGGCTTAGCTTCCGGGTTCGAAATGTAACCGGGCGTTTCCCTCACGCTATGGCCACCGAAACCCTAATGGTTTCGAGCGAACAAGCACACTCTTCAATTGTGAGTTCAGCTCAAAGCCGACAACTGTTCGTTGTCTCAGAACTTACACAGTGGACGCGAGCAACTGAGGACAAGCCCTCGGCCTATTAGTACCGGTCACCTCCACACGTTACCGTGCTTCCAGATCCGGCCTATCAACC
>NZ_JBEYVW010000041.1:0-16174 GCF_040644175.1 Streptomyces sp. NPDC047017
TGCGCCAACACCGCCCGATTGACCTTGATCGCCACAGCGGGATCATGCCATCCACCTGGCACGACACTCACCCGCTATCACGCACCAACTCGTAACAGCGACATTGCGTCAACCTTCTTCCTGGCGGACCCTGTTGAGCATCTTGGCTCCTACGATGCTGCCCTGGTCCAGGGGTTCCGCACTCGGCGTAAGGTGTCAGCCCCTTACGGTTTCCCGTCGCTGTCGGGCCGCGGGATGCATTCGCTGCTCAGAGGAAGGCATGGATGCCGAGCGGAATCTGGCACCTGGAGCCCCGGCGGATCCAGCCCTGGTACACACGTGCCGTGACGGCGTCAACCGAGCACCCAGAGATCCGAGCGTATCTGGACCTGGACCGGCCCCAGATCACGGACGAGCACTTGCGGCAGGCCTTCGACCAGCCCCGGATCATCTCCGAAGTGCTGCGGGCCGATCCCTCCTACTTCGAGCTGCGCCGCAGAGCGGCTCGCGTCGACTCCCTGCGTCAAAGCCTCATCGAGTCCCGGGAGCGATGCCGCACCACGCCCTTCCTGTCGCTCGTGTTCTTGGTGGCGCTCGTCTACTGGCTGGCGGATGCAACGGTCGGGATGCCCTGGTGGGTGGGTATCACGGTCCTTGTCTGGCCTCTGGGCTACTGCGGCGTCAAAGAGTTCAGAAACGCGGATAACCGGAACAACTTTCTCAACCAAATGCAGACCGCCCTATACGGCATGCTGTGGGCCGCATGCGCGGCCGACGCCGAGGTGCGCCTGGGCTGGTGGGCGCTCGTCAGGCTGAAGAAGACAATGGACCCGATCATGCGGCGTGAGATGACGGCGCTGCTCGGACCTGATCACGAGTCACTGCTGGTGGCCCGCAGCCATGACGGACTCATCGACGCCGGCAACTCCCGGTACTGGATATCGACGCAGGTCGAGGCCACACTGCAGCGCAAGCTCGATCAGATGAACGGTGGGGCGATCGCGATCTGCGGGCCACGGGGCGTCGGCAAGAGCACCCTGCTGAAGAAGGCATGCCAGGGCCGGCTCGGTCCTTTTCCCGAACTGCATTTCCACACCATCGTCCAGACGCCGGCCAACTACCGCCCCGAGGAGTTCCTGCTCTCCCTGTTCCAGTCGGTGTGCCGGGACTACCTCGCACTGTACGGCCGCCGTCCGCGTACCCCGTTTCTGTTCCGCTCGCGAGCCCGCGCAGCACACCGCCCCCGGCGCCTGTACTACTCGGCCCGCCGGTGGGCCCAGCTCCTGGCAGGGCTCAGCCTGGTCGTCCTGGCGATCCAGAGGGAAGTTCGCGATCTCGTCAATGCCGTCTACCACTCTGCTCACCCCGCCGCTGCGGGGTGGACAGTGGATCTGCGGGAGTGGACGCTGACCGCGTGGCAGGAGCATCCTGTGATCTCCCGTCTGGTGCTGCTCGTGATGGGGGCATTGTTGGTGTGGTGGGCCAAGCCGACGAGCTGGCTCACCGGACGGCCGGGGCGACGCCTGGTGCATGACTGCCACAACTACCTGAATCTGCTGCAGCACATCCAGTCCGTCGGCACGTCAACCTCGCTCGGCGCGTCGGCCCGCGCGCTCACCCTGGGATTCGGCCGCACCAGCGGCAGCAGCTCCCGCACCTTCACCTACCCGGAGCTGGTGTGGGAGTTCCGCAGTCTGCTGTCCCGCATCAGCGCCATCGAGCGCCAGGACAACTGGAAGGTCTTCGTCGGCATCGACGAGCTCGACCGGCTGGGCTCGAGCGAGCAGGCCCGTGCGTTCCTCGCCGAGATCAAGGCCATCTTCGACGTACCGCGCGTGTACTTCGTGCTGTCGGTGTCGGAGGACATCGGGTCGGCCTTCATCCGCCGCGGACTGCCAACCCGCGACATTACCGACAGTTCCCTGGAGGACGTCCTGGTCATCGAGGCGCGCACTCTGGAGGAGTCCAGAGCGCTGCTGCAGATACGGGTCCCGGGATTCACCGACCCCTTCGTCGCACTCGTCCACGCACTGTCCGGCGGGCTCCCACGCGACCTCATCCGCTACACCCGCAAGGTGACAGAGACCCACCGGCGTACCCGGCGGCCCGGACTGGCGGCCCTGGCCCGTGAAGTGCTGTGGGAGGAGGCCGCACAAGCCCTGGCCGGATTTCGCGCGCTACTGGCCCGCCACGACGATTCCGCCGCCACCGCGCAGACCGTGCACGACCTGCACACCCTGATCACCCTGATCCGCGAGGCCGACTCCAGTCGGGCCAACCCCGAACTCGAGCAGCGCGTCCTGCACCTGGCACACGCCGTACACCCTCCCCACGCCGAAGGCACCGACCCCGTCGGCGAATCTGCCCAGCGGTGGGAGGAGTTCTCCTGCTACCTCTACTTCATCGGCACCCTGCTCGAAGTGTTTGCGCGACCTAACTTCGCGGCCCGCAAAGCGGCCTACACCGGCCCCGACAAGACACCCGGCGACCTGCAGCGACTGGCCGAGGCACGCCTGGAGATGGCCGTGTCCCCGCACAGTGCCCGAAAGATCCTGGAACAGTTCCGCGTGCACTGGGCCCTACGCCCCGCCGCCCTGCCGCGGATCGTTCCGCAGCCCGGACCGGACACGGAGCAAAGGCGAGCCATCGTACGCGACCGTTCCTGACATCTGCCACCCGGCGTCACCACCGGCACCCGGCCGGCCCCGAAGGCTCCACGGCAAGTGCGGGCCTCGGGGGCATGGGGCGAACAAGCCGCCTCCTTGGTGACAATCGCGGACCATCCGTCAACCGCGATGACGTCGGGGAATGCGTGATCAGTAGGCGCGGCGCGCGCCGGTGCTGCGTCATCGTGGGCGATCTGCCGGGTGAGGCCGCGGCGTGTGCCGGGGAGTTCGGGTTCAGGTCGGGTTGTCGGGGTGCTGGCTGATCCAGGCCAGGCCGATGGGGTCCAGGTGGTGGCGGGCCCGGGTGACGGCGACGTACGCCAGGCGGGCTTCTGCCTCATCGATGGGCCGGGGAACGGGCTGGCCCTGGGCGTCGACCTCGTCGGTGTCGGCGGGCGGCGTGAAATCGGCTGCGATGCGGACCCGGGCCCATTCCCGACCCTTGGCCTTGTGGGCGGTGGAGACGGTGACCTCGGCCGCGTCTTCAGGAACGAGTCGGTCGACGGCCTGCAGGATGGCCTCGGGGCCGTGTTCGTCGACGAGGTTGGCGAAGGGCTGCAGGTCGCTGCCGGCGGGGTCGTGCTCGGCGTAGTCGCGCAGTGCCGTCCAGGTGGTGAACAGTACAAGTTCGGGGTGGTGGGCGCGGCGTCCCTGGATGAGGTCGCGGGCGGCCCATGCCAGGGCGCGCAGGGAGTCACCCCCGCCGACCAGCGCCGTGGCGATGCCGGCGGCGATGAGTGCAAGGACCTCGGTCATCGCGCCGATGTTGGTCCGGCACAGGACCGCATCCGGGCGCCCGGCTCGGGATCCGATTGTGGTCGGAATGTCAGGTGTCCCGGTCAGTCGGATGGGAGCGTTGCTGAGAGTGAGCCACCGGTTGGCCTCGTTGGCGAGCGCGGGACCGAAGCGGAAGGAGCGCGTGAGCGTGAGGTGCTGGCCGGTGAACCGCGTCATCACATCCCGGGCGCCGCGCCATCCGTAGATGGCCTGTGCCGAGTCACCGACCATGACGATCTGAGTGCGCTCCTGCTGGGCCAGGACGATCTGCTCGAGGACGGGGTTGGTGTCCTGGGCCTCGTCCAGCAGGAGAAAGTCGCCGTGCAGGACCGGCTCGGTCAGGGCCCACATCTTCAGGTAGTGGTCGTGCTCGAAACGGACCGCGCCGCCGTAGGGGTCCTGCAGATCGGCCCACGCCTTCTTCGCGTACGGCAGGATCAGGTCGGCCAGTTCCGCATGGTCCTCGTCGTCCAGGCCCCGAAGGTGCGGAACGTGATGGTGGGCCAGTTGCATGTCGGCCGACTGACAAAAGCGGGTCACTGTCCGCAGCGTGGCGTTGGACAGCGTCGCCGGCATCAGACCCGCCGGGCCGATATCGGCCGGGGCGTTAAGGCCCAGATCCTGCCCGATCCGCCACCCGGGCCGCCGAGGAGCGTTCAGGCGGCCGCGGAAGCGGTGGCCGAGCGCGGCGTAGGCCAGCGAGTGGGCCGTCTTGCACTGGACCGCAGAGGGGAAGCGGGCGGCGGCGTCCAGGGCGATGGCCCGGTTGAAGGCGAGGTACCGCCCACGCCGCAGCGGCATCTGTTCCGTGAGGAAGACGAGCGTGGATGTCTTGCCTGTGCCTGCGCCAGCCTGGATGGCGAGATGGCCGCCGCTGCGGAACGCCTCCAAGGCGGCGGCCTGTTCGTCGGTCGGGGAAAAGGGCATGGAACAGATCTCTCCGGAAGCTCGAAGCCCACGCCACAGACACGTGGGCGCAGGGAAAGGGCGCACCCTGGGCAGGTGCCGGAGTCAAAAAGTGCCAACGCGTCCGGCCGTGTCTTACGTACGCGCCGTCCGGTCCGCCCGATGCGGTGACAAAACGGCGACAGGAATCCGAATTTAGGACCCATGTACGAGAGCGTCATCACGTTCGGGTGGTCGACGCGCAGCTGTGGTCAGGCGTCGGACATTGGAGGTTCGTGCCCCGTGCACAGCGGGTTCAGGAGCTCGCCCAGCGGGATGGAGAAGGCGTGGGCGAGGGCGTGCCACGTGGCCAGCGTGCCGATCGTGCGGCCCTGCTCGATCTCGATCAGAGTCCGGCGGGACAAACCGCTGTGCGCGGCGAGCTCGTCGTAGCTCCACCCTCGCTGCGCACGCAGCCGAGCGAGGGAGAGCCTGAGTGCCGTCGGGTCGGGCTCCGGCGGCGGGATGATCGTCACGGATCCATCCGACGTGCAGACCCCTGCCCTGACAGTGCAGACCTCTGCCCTATTTGTGTCGATGCGGACCGGCTCCGGCAGGGCAGAGGTCTGCACTACGGTGTCCGCGCCCGGAGCCGCCCGGACGCAGGGTCGGCGGCTGACTCCTCACGGCTTGGAGGGACCGATGTCCATGGCCCTGTCCGCACGCGCCTGGACCGTCACGATCAACAGTTCGGCGGGGCGGCCCATGCTGACGTGCAGTGCCTGCCCGCAGCCGTTCGTGGCCATGGGCGCTGATGGGGTCGTGCAGGTCCGCCGGCACCTTGCGGGCCACCTCGTCGAGTCCCGGCTGCCGACGTACCTGCGTACGTGCCAGTGCCGGGAACGGGTCTGTGTGTGGCGCGGGCGCCGGGGCCCCTGTTCCGGCCCGCTGCGGCTCTTGCTGATCCGGGCAGACCGTGGCCTCACCTGGCACCTTGCGGATGCCTGTGCTGCGTGCGCCGCCGCGATCCCCTGCGCCGCCACCGTCCCCGAACCCCCGCAGGACGCGGCCGTCCGCCATGTGCGGGCGCCCGAAGGCGAGGCGGTTGTTGACCTCACGTGTGAGCCCGCCGAGTGGGTGGAGGCGCTGTGAGACGGATATCTGGCCGAGGTACCGGATCTGAGATGGGCCCGCTTCAGCCAACGACGGAGAACGCTTCGCCTGCCGAGGAATCTGTCTGTCGTGCCCCTGCGGGGGCAGGGCGACCTAATCGGAGGGCTCCAGGACCTGGTCCATCACCCGCAGGAGGGCCTGCGTGAGCAGGAGCGGGGCAGGATGAACTCGCTTCGATAGGGACAGCTTGATCACGGCGGCCCACTACACCATCTGGGCGTGGTGGTCGAGGCGGCGTTCGTGGTCGCGGTAGAGGCGGCATGGGCGGGCCAGCCAGCTCAGCGTGCGCTCCACCACCCACCTGCGGGCCAGTACGACACACGCCGGCCTTGGTCCAGTCCCGCAGCCGGCGCCAGGCCGTGACTCCGGAGCAGCCCACGGTCTCGGCCGGGACGTCGCGCCAGGCAACGCCGGTCCGCAGGACGTACACGATGCCTGCGAGAGCCGCTCGGTCCGGAACGCGAAGGCGCCCAGGATACGAATCTGTAGGACGGATGCCAAGGGTTCAAGGAACTTGTCACGACGTGTCCGGCAGCCTTGAACCGGCTGGCGCGGCCGGTCGCGCCGCCGCCCTGCCCGTAAGGCCCGCCAACTGGTCTAGGGTCGGCCCGTGTCACAGACCGACGATCAGGACGATCAGAACGAGATACCAGGGTTTCTCTACCAGTGGGACCGCGACCAGGCGCTCACCCAGGACCGATGCTTCTTGTGCGGGGCCGGCCTTGCCAGACGCCGGACCGACGAGCATGTCTTCCCCCAGTGGCTGCTGCGGCGGTGCGACCTATGGAACGAGAAAATCACACTGCTCAACGGCACCCTGATGCCGTACAAGCAGATGAAAATTCCCTGCTGCAGCACCTGCAACAACGAACACTTGTCCCGCATCGAACAAGCCGTGGGCGACGCCTTCGCCGAGGGCCCCGAAGCGGTTGCGGCCCTGGACGCCACCACCCTGTTCTTGTGGATGGGCAAGATCTACTACGGCCTCATGTTCCGGGAACTGTCGCTCCTCGCTGACCGGCGTGCCCCGCAGGGAGGCTCCATCGTCTCGCCCGAATTCCTGACCACCTTCCGCATGCACCACCTGCTGCTGCAGGCGGCTCGCGGCGCCGTACGCTGGCAAAAAGACCAGCATCCGGCCTCCGTGTTCGTTTTCCAGGCGCAGGAGCCCACCGACCCGCGCCACCGCTTCGACTACGTGGACATCATCAACTTCCCGTTCTTCGCCATCAGAGTCGGAGCGACCGCCGTCGTCGCCGTGCTCCAGGACTGGGGCGCCCTCGCCCAGGCCGTGACCCTTCCAGCTTTCGAGGCGGCCCGACAACTCGTCCTCCACCCGCAGCAGTTCCGTGAGGTAGCTGCCCTGGCCGCCTACATGACTACCCTGTTCAACCGCGTCCCCAAGCACCTTCTGCATGCAGGTGAGAACCACGTCGATGTCATGACGCTGCCCCTCCAGGGCATGTCCACCAAGTTCGTCTTCGATCCCTTCGACGTGGGCGACTACGCACAGGTTCTCTCCCATGTCACAGGTCAGCCGTCCGAGGAGCTGTACGACGGACGCAACATCGTCACCCTCCTGCGGGACGGGGACAACCAGCCGTGGGCCGTTCCATGGCCTGCCGACGAACACCATTACCCCGACATCCGGCTAATGCAGCGCTGACCCGCACAGCAAATCCCGCAGGCCGACAGGAGCAGCTCACGGCATGCGGCCTGCACCCGAGCCCCAAGCCGAGTTCTGCCTCGGGAGCGTCGACGTCATGCCGGCGGGGCCGGCGCAGGCAAGGGAACGGATCTGGCCAGCGGCGCGGAGGTGGTCTGCCCGGCGGCGGAGCGAGGAGGGCACGGTGGGTCCTTCGGCGCTGTCCGGTCGGCTGGAGCACCACATGATGCGGATCAAGAACGATCATGAAGGGCGAAGCGGGTGCGCCGCACCCTCTGCCGGCGCCACTGAGCATCCGGGATGTCTCCTGCACCCGGTCCAGTCCTCCACGGACCTGTACACCGACGCTACAACTGCGCGGCGCACCCCTCGTTTGCGATACGCACCGTCATCCCTGCCCGGCTGCGAGAAAGGGGCGTTACCGGCATGCTCTTCATGCTTGCAGGCAGCAGCAGGCAGCAGCAGGCACGGGAGTCGGGTGGAGCGGTTGGGCAGCTTGTCGGGGTGGCGTCGTGCACCGAGGATGGCGGGGTGATCGAACGTGACCATGCGCCGAACGCCGGGACGGGACTGCTCGGAGCGAACTTCAGCCGTCGCAGCCGTCTGGAACCGACCGACGACCGGGCCGGGGCCGGGCGGTGGATCGTCATCGACGAGTCCGGCTACCACGGCGATCAGCTGCACGGCGGCGACCGCTACATGATCCTGGGCTCGGTGGCCATTGATGACGCCGATGCTGCCGCCATCGTGGACACCCTGCGTGTCGAGGCGGGGATCCAGAAGTCCGCGACAGAGCTGAAGTTCCAGAAGATGTTCGCCGGCCCGGCTGCGGGCCGGCGCCGTCACCTCCTGGGCGACATGCTGGCACCCGGTGGTCCGCTCCATGACCGCGCCTCGGTATACGTGATCGACAAGCACTACTTCGTCGCGGCCAAACTTGTCGACCTCCTGCTGGAGGAGCGGTTCAACGCCATGGGCATCGACATCGTCATGAACGGCGTCGCCCGCCAGTTCGCCCTGGACCTGGCCACCGAAGGCCCCCGGGCGATGGGCCGCGACGGCTTCGACCGACTCATCGCCACCGCCGTGGGCTTCTTCTCCAAGAAGAACCGTACGGGCGACCATGTCACCGTCGACGAGCTCTTCACCGTCATCCAGCAGTGCCACGCCTACGCCCGCCGCCGTAAGGCCCCGCAGGCGAAGAAGGCGGCACAGGTCCTGGGGATGTTGCGCACAACCCGCCCGGAAGCAGAAGCCTTCGCCCGTGAGCGGCCGTCCGAAGCCACACCGACCGGAGAGCACGGGCTGCTCGACGATTCCACCGATCCGCTCGTCACCGCCGTGCCGACAGTCATCCTCCACGCCTCGATCCGACACGGCGGCAAGCTCCAGGTCCTCGCGGACGACCAACGGCTGCTGACCGACGACAAACTCGACGTCCTGGAACGCGGGGCGACAGCCGTGGGTCTGGTGCAAGGCCTGATCAAGCAGAGCCACCTTCAGAGCCTGGTCCGCGGCCGTTCGGTGGACCATCCCTCCCTCCAGCTTGCCGACCTGGTGGCAGGCGCCGGCCGGGCGGTTGCACGATGGCACGACGGCCAGGACGACCCTGCCGGGCAGGACCTTCACCTAGTAGTGGCGCCACTCGTGGACCCCAACGGCCTGCTCATGAATGAGAAGCCCGACGATTTCGCGCGAGTCGACACCGCCCGCGCGAAGCACCGCTGAACGCCGTGCGCTGCCGCTGCCCCTGCCGCCGCGCAGAGAGCTGATGCCCCGTGCCCGGACAGCAGTCGGCGAGCCCTTCCGCATGGCAAGCGAAATATGCGCGTGTCGCATGCGAGGGAGGTGGATTCTGGTGTAAGCAGGCGTGACGCCCCACGGCCGTAGACGTCCGGCGGGGCAGGGATCGGGGTGGGGCTCGTGACAGAAAGCGCGTACGAGGAGCTGCAGACCGGCCGGTTGGGGCCAGCCACGTTCGAACTGCTGCGGAGGCTGGTTCACCAGGTCCGCCGTGGCACCGGTTTTCCGCCCCCGGAGGGGCACACGGTGTGGAGCGATGACGCGGCTTACGACGTGATTAGCACGATGTTGTCCCAGGAAGGAGCGGGACAACGGTTCGTGACTGTCTGCTTCACCCAGGCCGCCGACGAAGCCTCTCTGGAACGACTGTTTCTCACGTCGATCAAGAACTTCCTCATCGACGAGGCGAAGAAGACACCGCGAGGCAAGCTTCGGCGCCGTATCGCCCGGCTGATGGGCGAGGACGCGGCCTACCGCAAGCTCAAGGGTTCCCCGCCGCGCTGGGCACTGGCCGACCACGCCGAAGGAGCCGTATGGCAGGGAGATCTCGACGATCTCATCGCCCAGGCCGCACAGGTGAAAGGCGTCGGCATCACCCGCTGGAACCACTCCGGCCCCACACCCCAGCAGACCGTGCACGCCCTGATGGCCATTCTGCTGTCCGTGCTGCAGTACGCACAGGGAGCGGTACGGGAGGAAGAGCTCGCCAAGGTCCTCGAGGCCCGGTTCGAGCTTCTGGCACCGGCCCGCATGACCCCTCTGTTCGCCGACGAAGGGACCGTCGCCGCCATCGTCGAGCAGCATGCAGCCACCACCGCACCGGACCCGACCGGGGTCGAAGGGGTTGCCGAGGACATCTGGCAGCGTCTCTCACCCAACGAGCGTCTGCTGCTTCCCGACCTCGACAAGGACGCCCACCACGCGGCGCAACTACTGGAGATCCGGCAAGGCCATGCTGCGCTTGTCCTGTCCAACCTCAAAACAATGCTCCGTGATGCCCTCTCCGCTGACAGTGACCCCCAGGTCGTCATGGCTGCCCTGTTGCGGCGCTGCAGCAAGGCTGCGTCGTGAACAGCCCCAGTTACGTCGTCTGGACCCAGTGAGAAGAGAATGCGCTGATGGACCACAGCCGAGGAGACGGGGGAGACGGCATGAGCTCTGTCCACACCACTGCCTACCAGAGGCTTCTAGCCGCCGCAGCGAGCCTGAAAGTACCCGACGCCGTCCACCGAGTGGCCACCGCAGCACCCCAGGACCCCCGCCCCGGCCAAATCTGGCGCGCGATGTGGGAGGACACCATCCAGCTGCTGCTGATCACCACGGCCGGCGACGACGACACCGCGCGTGTCGTGCCGGCCTCATTCGAGCGGTACGCCGACGCCGACACGCTGCTTCTGCCCGCCCAGGCGACCACCCTGGAGCAGCCGCTGGCCCTGTGGTGGGGCCTGGAGACCACCGTGCCGTGGTGCGTGCTGGACCGGCAGGTCAGCGAGCTGACAAGCCGCCCCGACAACCTCACCTCTCGTGCGCTCGCCGACACAGTGACCGGCGCCCAGTGGGGAAGCCGTACCGTCTTGTCCTCAGCGGCAGACGAGTACCGCGCCGTTCTCACCGGCCACTTTGAGGTCCTCGGCTCCGCATGGTGGGCCCCGCAAGGATCGGGAGGTCTCTCCGAGCTCCTTGGCGAGCACGGAATCACCGTCAAGCAGCTCGCGGCCGAACTGAAACTGCCACCCCCTCTGGCGCTGGACGTGTGGCGGGGCCAGCAGCCCCTCACCGCCGAACAGGCCGCCACGCTCGCCGCACTCCTCGGCCAGCCCGCAGCCCGCTTCCTCGACGCCAACCCCGCCCTGCCACCCGCCGTCGTCCACGAACTCAACCGGCCTCTGCGGCGCAGCCAGGTCAAGAAACTCTCTGCCCAGTACGACGAGACCGAACACGCCGCCCGTCTGCGCGCCGCCTATGGCGTCTACACGCTCGCGGCACGCGACGACAACCGCACCCAGCCGAACTGGACCGCACGCACCGACCGCTACTTCGAACTCCTCCTGGACTAATAGAGAAGAGGGGGTACCCCCGAGTGGTCAACTACGTGCTCGCCGGCGCCGCCCGCACCCAGGCCGCCGCCATGATCACAGAACTCGAAACGGTCCGCCCCGGCGCCGTCGAACTCCTGGCACAAGGCGCCCTCGCGGAACTGCGGACCTGGCCCGAGCTCACCGTCAAAGACGTCCCCGAGAACGAGGCAGCCCAAGGCTGCAGCGTCGCTGGCGCGTACGACTACGGCCCCCCACCCCGCCTGTCCGTCGCCACCTCCAACAGCCACGCACGGCGGGACTTCACCGCCCTGCACGAACTCGGTCACCACCTGCAGAAGAACAGCTTCGACCTCATGGAGCCCTTCAGCAAGGAAGCCGACCGCGGCGTCCTCCTCGAAGACGCCGCCTGCGACGCGTTCGCCGCCCAGATCCTGCTTCCCGCACACCTCGTCGACCAGCACCTGGACGCCAAAGGGCCCACCGCCTCAGCGATCACCCTCCTGTGGGAGACGAGCAACGCCTCCCGCATGGCCGTCTGCGTACGAGCAGCCCAGCGCCTCCCCGCCCCCGGTCACGTTCTCCTCCTCGACTCCGTCGGACACCTTGCTTTCGCCGCCTCCCACGGCCTGCCGCCCCTGCGGCGCGGCAGCTTCCAAGGCGACATCCCCGTCATCGACCGCGCCCTGGCCAGCTCCGGCCGCGTACAAGGACGGACCCAGGTCCGCTACCGCGACGGCATCCTCGGACGCGAACTGCACACCGATACCGCCCCCATGGACGGCTACATCGTCGCCGTCCTCGTCACCGACTCCGCCCCCTGGCGCGCCTTCACCCCGCCCACCACTGACACCGGCCCCCGGTCGCGCGACTACATCTGCGCGAACTGCGACGAGAACTACCGCTCCTTCGAACCCGCCTGCCCGCGCTGCCGCGTCCCTCACTGCCCCGAATGCGGCCGCTGCGCCTGCCCGCCCCGCACCCCCGGCCGTTCCTGCCCCGGCTGCTTCCTCGAGCACCCGCCCGCGATGTTTGCCCCGGACAGCGACCGCTGCCTCGACTGCTCCTGACACCCCGCCGGCCCCGCCAGCCACACGCGTCTCTCTACCCGCGAGTTACGTCGTCTGTCCCAGGCGAAGCACCCCACCCGGGGTGCTCACGGAACCCGGGCGCCGGCCGCGGGGACCCGCAGGAACGTCGCCGGCAGGAACAGCAACATGGCTATCCAGATCACCGCAGTGCGCCTGACGGTTGGCGGAACCGCGCACGAACACATCACCCACCTGTGGTGGACCGAGCAGGCGACTGGCAAGACCGGCGACAACACCCGGGCCGAGATCGTCCACTGGATCGAGAACAAGGCCGGCAAGGCCTACACCAGTGACGCAGCTGGCCGCAGCACGGAGGTGCTCGTGGTGACGCCCACCCGGGGCGCGAAGTACCTGCGGACCCACGCCGACGGCGTATGGACCAACAACCTTCTCGCCCTCCCCAGGCGCTGACCCGCCACAACCGCCGGGCACTCGGCGCGCCGCCCCGCAGCGGCGCGCCGGATACCCCGGCATCCACAGTCCGAACACGCGCTCCCCACTTCAGGAGGACCCCATGTCCCACGACACTCACGGGCCTAGGCCCGTCACGATCATCGTCAACGCCCGCCCTCACATCTGGGAGGCGAAGGAGATCACCTATGAGCAGGTCGTCGACCTCGCCTACCCCGGCCAGCCGCCGAACGACCAGGACACCTACACCGTCCGCTACAGCCGCGGACACGACGGCCACGGAACAGGCAGCCTCACCGCCGGCCACAGCGTCCGAGTGAAGGAGGGAATGGTCTTCGATGTCTACCGCACTTCTCGCTCGTGACCCTGACCTGTCCCGCCTCATCGACGACGGCTACGCCATCACCGTCCACGCCGGCCACATCATCGTCCGGATCCCGTACGTCACCGAGAACCGCACTGTCGAGCACGGCTTCCTCGCCCACCCGATCACCGTCAGCGGAGACCGCCTCGTCTCCGGCACCGACCACCGCATCTGGTTCGGCGGCTCCACGCCCTGCACCGAGCACGGCCAGCCCCTGCCCCTGGCCACCCCCGAGAGCCGGGTGATCGCCGAGGGCATGCAGGCGAACTTCATGCTCTCCAGCAAGCCCCCGGACGGCTACCCCGACCAGTACACGAAGATCACCGCGTACACGCGGATCGTCGCCGACCACGCCCACGCCCTCGACCCCTCAGCCACGTCCACCCCCGGCGCTGCGTGGCAGGAGATCGACGACGACAGCCCCTTCGCCTATCGGGACACCGCCACCTCCCGCGCCGGCATCACCGCTATCAACCGCCGCTTTCGGGGCCACCGGATCGTGATCGTCGGCCTCGGCGGCAGCGGCAGCTACATCCTCGACCAGGTCGCCAAGACCGAGGTCGACTCGATCCTCCTCATCGACGGCGACACTTTCGACAGCCACAACGCCTTCCGCGCACCCGGCGCCCCCGCCCTAGACACCCTCCGCACCCGCCCACCCAAGGTGACCCACTTCGCCTCGATCTACGCCAACATGCACCAGGGCGTGACCGCCTGCGCGCAGTACCTCGACGAGGACAACCTCGACCTCCTCACCGGGGCGACGTTCGTGTTCCTCGCCTCTGACGACGCCGTCAGCAAGCCGGCCATCATCGACTGGCTCGAAGCCCACGACGTGCCGTTCATCGACGTTGGCATGGGCATCGAAGAGATCGACGGCCGCCTCAGCGGACTGCTCCGCATCACCACCAGCCTCCCGGGCCGCCGAGACATGCCCCGCGAGCGCATCCCCCGGCCAGCACCCGAACGCGACGCCTACGCAAGCAACATCCAGACCGCGGACCTCAACGCGCTCAACGCCGTCCTGGCCGTCATCCGATGGAAACGCTCCCTCGGCATCTACGCCGACGCCACCGACGAGGCCCACACCACGTACTCACTGATCACCAACGAGATCGCCAACGAGGACCTCCCGTGAGCCCGCAAGACACCCTGCGCCCGGTCTTCACCGAGACCTTCCCCCAGGCCATGGACGCAGGAGTGCTCTACATCTCGATCCCGTACCGCACCTGCGGCCACCTGTGCTGCTGCGGATGCGGGTACGAAGTCGTCACACCGCTCTCCCCGGCCCAGTGGTCCCTCGCCTACGACGGCGAGAACGCCTCCCTCACCCCCTCGATCGGCAACTGGTCCCTCCCGTGCCAGTCGCACTACTGGATCCGTGACGGCCGCGTCCGCTGGGCCCGCCGCTACTCGCCGGCGGAAATCGACCAGAACCGGAACCGGGACGGTCGCCTGCTGGCCGTCCACGACACCAGAGATCCCCAGCCGAAACGACGGGGAGGGATCCGCCGCCGTCTCCGGTTCTGGCACCGTCCGTAGACTGACGTGCGAGCCCGCCACCACAATGCTGGACAAGCAGACCCCTACAACGCACTTAGCGACGTTGATGGGGGCCGCGGGGGTGGATGGGCGTGACGGTGGTTGAGATGCCTTTGTCGAGTTGCTGCCGCAGGGCTTCGTAGAACGGATCCTAGGGAGCCGCCAGCGGGAGCCCGCCCACGACTCCCAAGATCGCCCGGACAATTCCTAACAGACTCCCGTCCGTGCTCGGCTTCGGTGCCTATGGAGTTACTCCAGCCAGGGACCCGAAGCAGGCAGGGCGGCGATCCTGCGCTGTCCCTGCTGAGACGCCTTCTTCTTCAGCACGAGGTTCTCGTGGTAGAGGCACCGAGCCTGGCTCGCCGACCTTGACTACCCGGCCCGCCAGCAGTGGCTCACCATCCCCACCCACCTCACCAATGGGCGGCCCACCCTCATCGGGGACGCCCGGATCGACGACCCTGCCTTGGCCTGCCGCCGAACCGCCGGGATGCTGCGGCAGCACTACGGCTCCAGCCCCCGCTGGCCCGCCCTCGCGAAGGCCTTGGGCCCGGTGCTGGACGCCTTCACCACCGGCCGGACCGCGACGGTCGCCGAGATCTCCACCCGTGTTCTGCTGGACCTGCTCGGCTGGAAGGGCCAGATCCTCACCAGCAGCCAACTGCCGTCCCGGCCGGGCCGATTCGTCCGGCTCGCGGACCTCTCCGCCGCGACCGGCGCTCGCGCGTACCTGTGCGGGACCGGCGGCATGACCTATCTCGACCCCGCACCCTTCGCCGCCCGGAACATCGCCGTGGCGCCGTTCCGGTCGCCGTTGATCAATACCTGCTCTTCCGGCCGCCAGCTCAGCGCCCTGTGGGCCCTTGCGGCTCTCGGCCCGGATGCCGTGGCTGGCCGGCTCCAGGCCCTCGCCGCCGTCAACACCGTCCTACAGTCCGCCGCCTGACGCAGCCGTCCCCCTCCTCGGGCGTACCAACTGAACATCCCCAGTCGCGTACGACTCCGTCCTGCACCATCGCGTACGGGATGCACCTAGGTCACATGCCCTCTTGGCTCCGGGCCGGGAGCCAAGGCAGGCCCGCACGCGGGTGCGGCGCCCAGGAGAACAGGCAGCCATAGATTCCGCTTAGGGCCGTACGCGGAGTCGCAGAGCCGTGTCGGCCTCCCGCGCGGTGGCCGCCAGCCCGGCGGCTGACGCGACGACGTTCTCGCCCATGTGACGAACACCACATCACCTCCGGCGCGTCCGAAGCGGCTGCTGGGCGTGGTGCGGGGCGGCCCGATGTGGAACCGTGCACCCCTCCTCACCAGGGCTTCGGCTGCTTTGCCCCGTCCGTGACTGTGGCGGAGCCCTGCCGGAGTGCCCTCCGTTGGGCGACGAGCGGCTGGCACGAATCGTCAGGGAAGGCTCCTCCCGCACTGAGGTCCTGCCGGGTGGGCAGCCGACACTCTCCGGCATCTGCTCACGGCCCCAGGCGCCAGGAGAGCACCAAGGAGAGTCCCTCCGAATGCCCGCGCCTCGGGGCCTTGGGCTGCACCTCGCGCGGTAGGACACTCCACCGCGGAACAGGTCAGCCGCACCTGGGATCAATCTCGTTGGGAATTCCGACGCCCAACTCTGCGCGTTCGTGTCTCGCCGTGCTGGCCCGCGCAACCGCGCATGCCTGTGTGGTGTTTCGAGGGCACGGCCGTCGACTTCGGGGGCGTCCCCGTTCGTTTCGGGAGCACGCTGCCGGGTTTCGAGGCCAGCCGGTCTCGCGGGGCAGGTCTCGGTCTCGCGG
>NZ_JBEYVW010000042.1:0-11978 GCF_040644175.1 Streptomyces sp. NPDC047017
GCTGTGACCGATGGGTACTCGGGTGAGTCCGGGATGATGTGCCGTTGCCGTTGTCGTTGCCGTTGTCGTTGTCGTTGTCGTTGTCGTTGTCGTTGTCGTTGTCGTTGCTGTTGTTGTTGCTGCTGGTACGGCGATGTGTCTGGACCTTGGTGGGTGGTGCTCGGCCGACTCGTTACCGGCTTTCAGGGCCTGGCGCACCGTGGAGCGGTGTGGAGCGGTGTGGTCACCTTTTCGGGGATCTCGCTGTGTGCAGTCTTGGACTGCGGAATTGTCTGTACCTGTGGGTTGGATCGGGCGTGTGTGATGCCGCGATGAGGAGAGGGGCGAGGCGATGGGTGAGGGCGAGAGGGAGACGTGGACGACGGAGGAGTTCGGGTCGTCCCATGTGGGTGCGGTCGGGGTGCTGCTGGCCGATGGCACTGTCCCGGATCCTGTGCTCTTCCTCAGCTTTTCCGGGGCGGAGGGCAGGCGGGTGTCGCAGTGGAGTGTTTATGACGGCCGGCCTCATGGGGGGCCGCGGGCGGCGGCGTTGCGCGCGGTGTGCTCGTGCGGATGGACGGGATCCGGCCGTGCCCTCGTCTGGAGCGAAGGCAACGAGTCCGAAGGTGAGAGCGACGACCCGGGGGAGGCCGCCGAAGCCGTCGCCGACGCCTGCAACCGCGACTGGGACGCGCACATCGTGGAGGTGGCGCGGTCGGCGGTGCCGCTTCCCGGGGCGGTCACTGCTCTGTTGGAACAGCTGGGGCAGGAGATCGAGAAGCTGGCCGAGGACTCTCCGCTGGCCGCGGTACGTGCGGCCCGCCACCTGGAGATCCTTGCCGCGCAGAGCGCTTACTGGCCGGCGCGCGACATCGCCCGGGACACGTCGCCCGAGGAGGCCGCCGCCGCGCTCGGGCTGAACGCGCGGGATGCGCGTGGGCACTTGGCGCGCTTGGGTGGCTTCAGCCGCTACTGATCACGTGCCGCCATTCAGCGACCTGGTCGTGGTCGTTTGCGGCGACGTCCTTCTGGGCGGCACGGCCGGGGGCAGGTCCCGCTGCGTTCAGGCCGGCATCGCCGGTCCGGCCGCTTTCATCGACACGGTCAGAAGCGAGGGCGTCGTCGGCTTCGGGGAGTCGGTCGTGCTGAGTCTGGACGCCCTGCTGGAGTACGTCACCGACGATCACGAGCTCTGCCGCGTCGTGCGCCGCCTTGTGCGGGAGATGCTCTCGGGCTCGTATTTGAGTCTGTCGCACGCCACCGGGGACTGCGCGCCGGGCGCGATGAAGGCCATAGCCGGCGTCTGCGCGCAGGCCGGGATATCTGTCCGGGTGCGTAGCCGGGGGAGGTGGTGGGGTTCTTCCATGGACTTGATCTCATCGGTCCGGGCCTCGTTGTGGCGCACCGGTGGCGCCCTGGGCTTGCGAGCGGCCCAGGCCCGGTCACGGACAGGGGGGTCTCCCTGTATGCCGGGGTGGCTCGCGCACCGTTCGCCGCGACGGCGGCCGCGACCCGGGGTCTCCCTGTATGCCGGGGTGGCTCGGCAATCGTCAGCTCAATGAGTACAGTGCGCTGGAGCTGGTGGCGCCGCAGTGGCTTGCCAGGAGGGCCGGGGGGCGCCGGCTCATGGCGGGGGGTGGGCAGCTTCCTGCGCTGTCATCTGGGCCGGGCGCGGCCGGCCGCGGGTGACAGCCGGCCCCCGTACTGTGCAGGGTGGGGTGCTGTACCGCTGGCTGCTTCGGCTGAGCGGCGAGCTGGCCGTCAGGCGGCCGCTTCGAGTCGTCGTTGGACCTCCTCGGTGAAGAACAAAGGCGCGGTCGCGCCGCGGTAGGGATGGGAGCAGCGGCAGTGGCCTGTCTCCTCATCAAATTCGAAGTGGGCCGTCCACGTTCCCGTGCCGGAGTTGGATCGGATCTTTGCTTCCACGTTGAAGCCGCTCGTGGACACGCTCACGTTCTTCGCCACGTTTTCTGCGGCAGCGCGCACGATGGCGGCGAACTCAAGTTCCGCGGGTGTCGGAAGCCTGGCATCGGGCCACTGGTCGGTCGCAATGTCCTTGCTGGCGTGGTTCTTCTGGGCGAGCTTGATGAGCAGGCCGCCGACCGCGACGACGGCCACGGCGCCGATGCCGAGGGCGCGGAGGATCCTCTTCTTCTTGGACAGGGGCTTGGCGGTCTCGGCGGGGGAGGCGTCTTCGCCGTCCTCATCGGGGGTGCTCGGGCCGGGCACGGCGGCCTCCCTTTCCGGTTCAGTGGATCTGCCGCCTGGGTAATCGGCTCGGCTCTTCAGGGTGAGCCCCTTGTGCGGGCGCCGTCCAGTCCGGCGTGCCGGTGCCATCCTGCGCTTCGAGGATTTCGCGGGCCCGCCCGAGCGCGCCGTATCCGGTGCAGGCGCACGGGGCCGGGCGGGCCGCCGCCGCCGCGTCGGCGGCGCCACCGCGCGCGACACCTGGCTGACCGGGCCGCAGGAATGCAAGGTCCTGTGCACCTACGCCACCGCCTTCTCCCGCCGCTCCTTGATGGACGGCACCGGTCCGACGCCGTCCTGGAACCGTGAGCAGCTCCTGTTCCGCTCCGCGCACATCGGCGTACACGCACGGCCAAAACGCTGGCTTCCGCTGACTGCGGGTCTCCCAAGGCGCGACGATGCCACGGCGGTGTTCGCGGACGCTGTCGTGGCTGCGCCCGGTTCTAGAAGCAGAACCAGCCGTTCTGCACGAATCCCTCCGCGTTGACGGAGCCCCGGGCGAAGCCGCGCATGTACTCGCTGCCGAACTCCGCGTAGTTCTGGTGCACGGTGAACGTCTCTCCTTTGTTGAGATGGGCGAAGGGTGTGCCGCCGTACGAGCTTGGGACGTCTAGTGTCGCCGCGCGGACGGTGAGGCGCTTACCGACGTGGCTGTCATTCGCCCACAGTTAGGGTCCTGCGGCGTATGCGGCGGTTTGGCAGACGGTGAAGATGAGTGCTGACAATGCGGCGGTGAGTGAACCCAGGGCGACGCGCCGCGGGTGGCGCCGAAGTCGCCGGCTCCCCTTGGGCGGAGCGGATTCCGGCCGCTGGCGTAACGCTTTGACCATGGTGTCTTCCCCCTTTGTCTCGCGTGACGCGGCCCGCCGGCGCACGTCTGACAAGGCAGCCACAGTAAGGGGGACGGATTTCGCCGGCCACCCGCTGACGCCGGCTTCCTGGGGACTCGTATGGTGAGAGGTCATATCTGGCCTGCGAGGGGGCGTGTCAGGCCGGAGTGGCGGCCTCCTTCTCGACGTGGCCGGTGGCCGCGGGCTCGTCGTCGAGGCTCATCTCGGGGGTGGGGCGGCGGAATCCACGGGTGAGCCAGAGGAGGTGGCCGAAGCCGATCGCCAGCCGGCAACTGCCGATGGTCAGCGCCGTGGCGCTGAGCTGACTGAGCAGGTAGACGGTGACGCCCAGGCCCAGCGCCGGTGCCACGACGTGGCCGGCGACGCCCAGGCGCGGGCTGGTCCGGTTGCGCAGGTAGTGGGCGATCACGCAGACGTTGACGGCGCTGAAGGCGAGAAAGGCACCGAAGTTGATGAACGAGGTCGCGGTCTCCAGGGACATGTCGAGGCCGAGCAGGCACATCGCGCCGGTGAACAGGAGGCACAGGACCGGAGTCCCCGTGCGCGGGTGGAGCCGTCCGAAGACGCGCTTGGGCAGCACGCCGTCGCGGCCCATGCTGAACAACAAGCGGCTGGAAGCGAGCTGTACGGCGAGCACCGAGGCGAATCCGGCGATGAGGTCGGCCGTGTTGGTCCAGTCGGCGAAGGTCTGTCCGCCGATCTGGGCGGCCATGGTGTAGCCGATGATCTCGGGGTCGTCGAAGAGCCCGCCGGGGTGGACGAGTTGCATGAGGTAGGCCGTGCCGGTGGAGAGCAGGCCGCCGATGACGAGCACCAGGATGACGGCGCGGGGGATGGTGCGCTCGGGGTCCCGGGTCTCCTCGGAGAGGGTGGTGACCGCGTCGAAGCCCAGGTAGGAATAGGCGGCGACGGAGGCCGCCGAGGAGATGCCGAAGCCCTCGCTGTGCGCGTTCCACAGGGGCGCGGTGCAGGAGCCGGGCCAATGGTGGCCGAGGTATGTGGTCAGGTAGCCGATGAAGAGCAGGCTGACGAAGACGGCCACCGAGGTGCAGAGCAGGTTGACCCGGTCGGCGACCTTGACCCCGACGATGTTGACCATCGTGGTCGCCACCGCGTGCATCAGCATCCACGCCCACACCGGGACGGCCGGGAACTGCGCGTTCAGGAAGATCGACTGGACCAGCCAGGCGACCATCGGCAGGAACAGGTAGTCCAGCAGCACCGTCCAGCCGACGAGGAAGCCGGCGGGCGCGCCGAGGAAATGCCGGGTGTAGGAGTAGGCCGAGCCGGAGCCGGGGTGGAGTCTGGCCATTCTGGCGTAGCTGAGCCCGGTCAGCAGCATCGCGCCGGTGGCGAGGAGGAAGGCCGTCGGCGCGGTGCCGGCGCTGGTGGTGGCCACCACGCCGAAGACGACGACCACCATGCTGGGCGACATGTAGGACACGCCGAAGGCGACCACCGAGAGCAGGGACAGCTGCCCGGTCAGCTTCGTCTGCCCGGTGCTTCCTTGTTCGCCGCTCACGACGCCTCCCCCTGTCCGGGCCGGTGGTCGGGGAGGGGCGCGGAGGAGCGGCGCAGTGCCCGCGGGGTGAGCGGAGGGGTCTCCGGGCGCCAGGTGGCGGGGTCGATGTAGCCGTTGTAGAGCGGCAGCGGCAGCGGGCTGTCGCCGTCGGCGAAGTGGTCCCAGGGCCATGAGTCGCCGCTGGTGCCGTGGGCCCGGGCCGCCGCCACACGGTCGAAGTCGATGACGCCGAGGAGGACGGTGTCCTCCATGCCGCTCGCGGCGGCCTGGATGTGCCCCTCGGGATCGATCAGCAGGCTCCGGCCCTGCGCGGTGGGGCCGGCGCCGTTGACGCTGGCCACCCAGACCTGGTTGACGATGGCGTTGGCCTGGTTGACCGGGATCTCCTGGGCCCGGCCGGTGGTGGTGGTCTGCACCACGTTGATCACGAGTTCGGCACCCATCCAGGCCAGGTGGCGGGTGACCTCCGGATACCAGCTGTCGTAGCAGACGGACAGGCCGACCCGGCCGTGCCGGGGCATGTCGAAGACGACGAAGCTCCGGCCGACGGCCACGGTCTCGTAGGGGCGCCAGGTGAAGATCTTGCGGTAGGCGGCGACCAGCTCGCCGCCGGGGTCGTAGACCACGGCTGTGTTGTAGACCCGGCCGTCGTCGCCGCGCTCCAGCACGCTCCCGGGAACCAGCCAGATCCCCAGCTCCCTGGCCAGCTCCGAGAGCGCCTTGCCGCGGGGTCCGTCCAAGGGCTCGGCGTAGGCGGCTTCGTACGCCGAGTCGCTCATCGTCTCGGCGTCCAGCGAGCACAGGTGGAGCTCGGGGTAGACCACGAGCTCGGCCGCGTTCGCTGACCGCGTGCGCAGCCGCAGGTTCGCGGCGAACTCCTCGAAGGACTCAGCGGGCGTCTGGACCAGGGCCAGGCGCAGATATCGGCTCATCGGATGCTCCAAGCAGGATGCGATGCCTTCCGGCGTGGGCCCTGGTGTGAAGGGGGCCGGCCGGCGGCGGCGTGATACACACCACGCAACCTCAGTGCCAACGCCGTTGTCAACGCATGTGTCCATGTTGTTTGCCTGTTCGTTGTAGAGTCGACGGCCAGGCAGCGGAGCGGTCGACAAGGAGCGGGCAAGCATGGCGAAGAACACCTCCACCGCGGCGCCGGAAGGCGTCGGGGAGCCCGGTGGCGGGCTTCATGGCCGCCGGGTCAGCAGGAACCTGCGCCTGGAGGCGGCGGTCAACGCGGCCTTCGCCCTGGCCGAGCGCGAGGGCCTCGCCGGCCTGACCATGCGCAGGCTCGCCCAGGAGATCGACGTCGACGTCACCGCGCTCTACCGGCTCTTCCGCGACAAGGACGAGCTGGTGCTCGCGCTGTGCGAGCGGACCATCGAGATGGAGCTCGACGAGATCGGCGACCTGGCTCCCACCGAGAGCTGGCAGGACGTGCTGCGCCGCGTCGCCGAGGTCACCTGGCGGGTGCAGACGCGCTTCCCGGCGATCACGGAGCTGACTTTCGCCCGCACCACGGGCGGGCCCGCCGAGCGCCAGATGGTGGAACTGCTGCTCGGCTGCTTCGCCCGCGCGGGACTCGACCCGACCCGGGCGGTGCTGCTGTACCGCACCTTCATCGACACGGCCCTCGGGCTGTGCGCGGGGACCGCCGCGCTCCACTCGCTCCAGCCCGAGGTGCGCACGAAGGACCACACCACCTGGACCCGTGTCTACTCGCACCTGTCCGAGGCAAAGTTCCCCGTCACCCGGGCACACACCGACGCGCTGAGCGCCGTCGACGACAAGGCCATCTACGACACGGCCGTCGAAGCGGTCCTGTCGACCGCGGAGAGCTGGGCGTCGCGTTCACGGGGCGTGTGAGGACGCGGCGCGGGTGCTCGCATGGCCAAAGCGATGGCCCGCATGGTCCGCCGCGCCATCACGGACGACATCCCGTTCCGGTGGGTGACCGCGGACGCCGCCTACGGGTTCTCCACGGGGGGGGCGGTCCGAGCTGGAGCGGGAGGACGTCTTCCACGTCATGGCCACCACCCGGCACGACACCGTGGTCACCCGCTGGGCGATCGACCATCGCGTCCACGACCTGTTCAACAGGCTTGCCCGGCAGAAAGGGAAGCGCCGTTCCTGCGGCACCAAGGCTCAGGGCCTGGTCGCGTGACCGGACGCCTCGGCCCGTCACAAGCACGAGGTTGCGAGATAGGGGGCGCGTCCACTGTTGCGCGCCCCCACGGGCCGTTCCCATGTCCGCGCAGGTCACCACACCGTTTCACCATGATTGCACCGCTGACACCCCCGTCGCGGCCGCTTTCGCCCATGGCCCCTGGCTGGAGTGAAGGACGAAGGGACGGGCGGGATGGACAGCACGGCCGCGGCCCGGGACCGGGGCACGCCCAGCCTGGTTGCGCAACGGCCGGAGCCGCCGCGCCGCTGCACCGCCCCCGTTCGAAACCTTGCAGCAGCGGGGTCAGCTCCTGCCCGCAGCCACACAGCATGCACAGTCGCGTCCCCGGGTGCTCCGCGACCTTCAACGCATACTCCAGATCAAGCAGAGGAACGCTCTGCGGCACCTCCTCGCAGCCCGCCGCATGCAACGCCCCGGACCGGGCCGCGGCCCTGGCGCACCTTCGCCAGCACCCAGCGGAAGGCCGGCGCTCCCCGAACACCGTCGACGTCGGCGCCGACGGGAGGCGCTTGGTGGCGACCTGGTCGCAGTCGACGCCGTCGACCGGCCGCACATGCTCGGGAGCCCGGACCCACCCCCGGTACTCCGCCGCTTCCACCCCCACCGTCGAACTGGTGGCGAGGCAGTATTCCGAGGGCGCGCTATTCACGGACGCCTACGGCCTCACTCGCAGGCCGACGGCTTGCACTCCAGGCCGCGGCCGACGCGGTGGCCAAGGCGACAAGGGCGCAGATCGCAACGGTCCCCCCTATCTGGGTCCACGGGATCACCGTCGGAGCCGCCGTCACGAGCCTGCTCAGCGAGACATGCTGGGTCACCACGGCCAATACGGTCGCCACGGCGCCGAGGGCTATGCCGACCACCACCGCCACGGCGGACTCAGCCACGGCGACCTTCACGACCTGCCCGCGCACGGCGCCGACGAGTGCGAGCAGAGCGAACTCGCGCCGCCGTCCGGCCATCGCCATGATCAGCGTATTGGCGACCGCGATCAGCGCGTAGACCAGCGCGATCCCCAGAATCACCACCGCAGCATTGTTCGTCTGCCGCGCGGCATGCGAACGCTGGGCCTTGAGGTAGGCGTCGTATGTCATAACCTGGGCGCCTGAGCCCGCCAGCGCCCGGTTCACCGCGGCCCTCTGCTGCGCGTCGAGTTTCCTGTCGGTGCCGACCGCGGAGTCGAGGTAGACCTGTCTAGTCGTCAATGTGCCGGCCAGTGCAGAAGAGACGTAGGTGTCGTCTCCGTGCAGGCCGCGCGCGACGACGGCGGCGATAACGGTCGGGACCCGACGGCCGGTCGGCAGCAGGGCGACCACATGCTGCCCCACCGACAGATCATCCGATTCAGCCGCGTGCTCATCGATGACCAAAAAGTTCTCGGGCAGCGAGGCGAGAGAGCCGGAGAGCACGGGCGGCCGGACGGTGTCACCCATCGCCGTCCTGGGCACCGCGTTCGTCGTCAGCGAGTCGATCTGCTCGCCGTGGGCCGTACCGATCCGGACGTTCATGGCGGCTACCGGGGTGACCCGAACGCCGGGCACGGCCCGGAGCCGGTCCAGGGACCTCGCGTCGAGCCTCAGATCGCCGCCGGGCACCACGACGGCCGACGCACGGATCTCCTGCCGCTGCCGGGCGAGTACTGCGGCATCGCCGGACTTCTGCAGGGTCAGCAGTGTGCCCACCAGACCGACGGCCACCACGATCGGCGCCACGATGGCGGCTGTGCGGCGCCGGGAGGTGAGGAGGTTCTCGCGCACCAGCAGCGGGCCGGCCTTGGCCGAGCGGCGCAGCGGACCGAGCAGCAGCCGGGTGACCGGACGCAGCAGGACCGGGGAGAGCAGGGTGACCGCACCGACGTAGAGAACCGGGACCGCCTCGTACTTGCGTACAGTGGCCGCCAGATACGGCGCAGTCCGGGCGATCTCGATGCCCGCGCCGACCGCACCCGCCAGCATCCCGCCCCCCAGCAGCCAGCGGATCGGCGTCATACCACGGCGCTCCACCACGCTCTCGCGCAGCACCTCGATCGGCCGGATCAGCGACACGCGCAACAGGGTCGCGGCCGAGCCGGCCAGCGCCGCGGCCACGCCGATGACGAAGGAAATCAGCAAGGGCACGACGTTGAAGGGGATGGTGAACCATGACGGGGCCACATCGTGATCCAGCATCCAGGAGCGCAGCGGTACGGTCCCGAGCGGCGCGAGTACACATCCGATGATCGCCGCGGCCAGACCGATCAGCAGGGCCTCACCGAGCACCATGCGCCGCACCTGCCGGGGCGCTGCGCCCACCAGCCGCAGCAGCGCCAGTTCGCGGCGGCGCTGCTCGGCGGCGAAGGCGAAGGTCGCGACGACGACGAACACGGCGACGCACACGGCGAGTCCGGACGTGCTGCCCGCCATGGCCTGGGCATTGGCCAGTGCCGCGGACCCGCCGGTGTCATCCGGGTCGATCCGCGTCAGGTCGTCGCCGGTGAGGACCACGGCCCGGCCGCCCACGAGCGAAGACAGCCGGCCCGCGTCCTGGTCGGTGACGAGCGCGTTGACGCCCGGAGACAGCCGCGCCGCCTCCGCGTCGTTGAAAAAGACCGCGTTCTCGAACCAGAGCGCGCCGGTGACGCCCACCACCCGGTAGCGGCGCACGCCGTCGCGCGTCGCCACCTCGCTCTGATGCCCGATCAGCTCCCTGCTGCCACCCCCCACGGCGATCTCGCCCATGCCACTGGGCGCCCGCCCGGCCACCAGGCCATAGCCCGCATAACGGGCCGAGGACCAGGAGTGGCCGGTGGTGTCCGAGGCGCCGGTGACGAGCCGCGCGGGGAAGCTGCGGTCGGACGTGACGTGCCCCGCCGCGGTCACCTTCGCGACGAGGTCCGACGGGAGAATCGCGGGCGCCTTCATCGGGTTCCCGTCGAAGCCCCGTGGCGCCACCACGGCCGAGGCGTCCTTGAACCGCTGCGGCCCCGGGTGCGGCGTCCCGAAGGTCGCCGCCAGAGTCAGCGTCATCATGCCGATCATCGTGGTACCGAGTGCGAGGGCGACGAAGGCGCCCACGAAGCCCATCAGACGGTGGCGCAGGGTAGCTGCGGCGATCTTCAGCACGGCTTCGTCCCGCTCTCACCCGGCTCCAGCTGGGCCATCCGCAGGGCGACGGACTCGGCCGTCGGCTCGGTCAGGTCACCGGTCACCCGACCGTCAGCAAGGAAGACCACACGCTGCGCGTACGAGGCGGCCACCGGGTCGTGTGTCACCATGACCACCGTCTGCCCGTGCTGCTCCACCACGCCGCGCAGCAGCGCCAGGACGTCGCGCGCGGTGCGTGAGTCCAGCGCACCGGTCGGCTCGTCCGCAAAAATCACCATAGGCCTGGTGACCAGGGCGCGGGCGATGGCGACCCGCTGCTGCTGGCCGCCGGAGAGCTCGGCGGGCCGGTGTCCGCCACGCTCGGCGAGGCCCACATCAGCAAGACCCCGGTCGATGGCCGCCGTGTCGATCTCCCGCCCGGCCAGCCGCAGCGGCAGTTCCACGTTCTGCCGGGCGGTCAGCGCCGGAATCAGGTTGAAGGACTGGAAGATGAATCCCATCTGCTCGCGGCGCAGCTCGGTCAGCGCGCGCTCGGAAAGCCTGTGCAGCGGCACCCCGTCGAGCAGGACCTGGCCCGTGTCGACCCGTTCGAGACCTGCCGCGCACTGCAGCAACGTCGACTTGCCAGAGCCCGACGGCCCCATGATCGCGGTGAACGTGCCGGTGAGAAAGGACAGACTGACCCCGGCCAAGGCAGTGATGCGGCGATCGGTGCTGCCGTATGCCTTGTGCAGAGCGGTCAGGGTGACGACCTCGCAAACGCTCGCGGCACCGACGCCGGATACGTCCGAGGCCAATGCCTGGCCGGGTGATCGCGATGCTTTGAAAGCCTTGTTCCGGAACACTCGCTCGCCTTCTCTGTGGGGCATTGCTCATCCGCCACACGCACGTTAGGGCCACATGCGGCATCCCCACCTCCGGACTGCCCCTGAGATCACCCCTGAGGAACCCCTGACCGCAGAAGGCAGCAAGCAGTCCACCATGTGGCGGCCATGCGGGCTGCGAGCTAGGTGCTCCAGTCGCCTTTGGCATAGTTCACCCAGCTCTGAGCCGTCCCGGGATGCATTCCGAAGAGGTCGGCGACCACGATGAGAGGGAGGCTGATGACCGCTTCGATCACGGCGGTGTTGCGGGCGGAGAGGCCGGGCAGCCCGTACTGGTTCAGGAGGTTGTGGGTGCTGATCACGTTCCGTGGGCTGCCCAGCGGAATTCCAAGCTTACGAGGTTCTCATCTCGGCGCGGGAGAACGCCGGCCGTGACGAGCAAGCCGCGAAGTTAGCGTGTGGGCTGCTCTCGGACAGCGCGTCCAGCACCTCGTGGGTGAACTCACCTTGCCTGGGAGGCGAAGTCGGCGAGGAGTTTCGCGCTGCGCTGCGTTGCAGCCAGTTGAGGACCGCGCAGGGGTTGTCGGCGTCCGTCAGGGTGGTGGCCGACCAGTTGGCGGTCCTGGTCGAGCAGCGTCAAACGATCCCACTGAGCCGTGCTTCCGTGTAGCGCATGAGCCGCCCCGTGGCCGCCGACTACCACCAGCCCGCGCCAACCGTTTCCCCCGGCGCACCGGAAACATTCTGACTGGCACACAGCCCTCCAGGCGTTGTTCGTGCGCAGCACGCAGCTAGGCATCTGCCGCTGCTCTCCGCCCGGCGCCACGAAGCAGACATCGACGTACGAAGGATCAGGACAGGCCTCGTCATGCCCGTCCACGGGGACTCCAAGGTCATGACCCCAGTGAACGGCTTCTCAGAAAGACTGAGCAATACACAGATTCACAGAGCACACAACCTCCTCGCCCAGAGCTAGATCTAGTCCGGTAGCTGGGGAATACTTGACGAGACGATAGTTCAGATGGCGAGCAGCGAGAGATGTCGCGCCGATCCCTTTAGCTGGCCCCAGGAATTCGCGGAGCGAATTCCTGCAGGCTGAATTGCGGAGCAATTCGAGCCGCGGTCAACGGAGTTGACCGCATTCGATGGCGCAGCCATCGAATAGCCGCGCGGAGCGCGGCATTTCTTCCGCCGCGTAGCGGCGGCGCGTCGTGTCTGCGGAGCAGACCGCGCGGATCGGAAGAGCTTCGTGTAGCGAAAGAGAGTCACTTAGGGAGTGTAGGTATA
>NZ_JBEYVW010000043.1:0-7832 GCF_040644175.1 Streptomyces sp. NPDC047017
AGGTCCTCCAGGCCGGTATCGCCGCCATCGGCACCACCCTCAAGGTCGAACTCGACATCCAGGCCGTCCAGGGCGACACCCTCCCCACCACCTGATCGGACACCGCCCGACCCGTCACCGGTGTCCGGTGGCGGGGCGGGCGGTGGCGGGTCAGGGCGGTGGCGGGTCCCCCGGTCACCCGCTTTCCGGCGCCGGCGGGCCGCCGTCGCCGGTGACGCGGGCCACCAGATCGGCGGCCAGGTCGCGGAGCTTGGTGTTGCGGTGCTGGGAGACGCGACGCAGCCGCTCCAGCGCGCGCCGGGCGTCGAGCCGCTCCCTGGCCATGAGGATCCCGATCGCCTGGTCGATGACGCTGCGCGAGAGCAGCGCGGTGCGCACGTCGGGCACGTCGGCACCCTCGTACTCCATCCGCAGGGCGGCCTCGACGGTGTCCGCGGCCCGCTCCGCGAAGGCCCGGGCCGCCGCCCGGCCGGGGCCCAGCGCGTCGGGCTCCGCCCCGTAGAGATTGAGCGCGGCCCCGTTGCCCCCGGCCCCGGCGGACCCCAGCGGCAGCGCCAGCACACAGCGCACCCCCACCGAGAGCGCGTACGGCACGTACGCGGGCCAGCGGGCCTCGGCCGGGTCGGCGAGGTCGGGGGCGTACTGCTCGACACCGGTACCGGCGGCCGTCACGCACGGGCCGGTGCCGTTCTCGTACTGGCGCAGGTCCAGACCGCTGGGCAGGCCGCCGCTGCCCGCCAGGGTCAGCAGCCGGTCACCGCGGCGCACGGTGATGCTGCACGCGGCGGCGCCCGGCACGTCCTGGACGGCCCGGTCGGTCAGGTCGCGCAGCAGCGTGTCCAGGCCGCCGCTGCGCACGATGGCCTGCGCCAGCGGTTCGGGCGTCGTCTCCAGGGTCATGCGATTGCTTGTGTCCCCGTACCGCCGATCAACTCCCCGGCCGACCTGTGGCATTCTTCGCGTCCACGATCCGGCGGGCCAGATCGCGCAGTTTGACGTTCTCCCGCTGCGAGGCGCGCACCAGGCTGTCGAACGCCTCCGCCGCGTCGATGTCCAGGCGCTCCATGAGGATGCCGGTGGCCTGGCCGATCAGGTCGCGGGTGCGCATCGCCTCGGTGAGCTGCTCGCGCACGGTCGCCGAGTCCAGGGCGAGGCTCACGTGCGCGGTGAACAGCCGGCCGATCCGGGTCGCCTCCTCGTCGAAGGCGCGCGGCTTGGCCGAGTAGGCGGTGAGGACGGTCAGGCGCCGCTTCTCGGCGCGCAGCCGCAGCGCGAGCGCGGACCGCACGCCCGCCGCGGCCAGCGCCTCGCCGCCCGCCTCCAGTTCGCTGTCGGCCACCCGCACCACCGGGGCGTGCCACAGCCCCTCCCAGTACGGCGGCTGCCCGTGGCCGGCGCTGTCCGGGCCGTCCGCGACGCGGACCACGTCGTCGGTCCGGGCGACCGTGCGGCGCAGGCCGTCGCGGTCGATCTCCGAGATGCCCGCGTGCTCGGCGCCCGGCAGCAGCCGCACGGCGAGCCGGACGGCGACGCGCATGGTGCTGTGCGGGGTGTCCGTGTCGTGCAGGTGGCGAGCCGCGACGGTCAGGGCTTCGGGCAGCTCGATGTCCCCCGGAAAACGGGGCAATTCAGAAAAGTCAGACGCAGGCACCACGAACCTCTTCGGCATGCACAGCACTACGGCCATGCGCAGGAGAGCTCCGCAGCACATTCCCGACTGCGAGCACAGGACGGACAGAACCTTATCTCGTCCTTCGACGGGGTTTCCGCCTGGTGGACGGTCCGCTTCGGGCTCTATGAAGCGGCGCGCGGGAGTGATGCAATGGAGTGCGAGCGGTCAGGAAGCGGCCTTGCAGAGACCGGACGGATGTCTGCCTACTCCCAGGTGAGTGCCATGACCCACTTCCCGAGCCCGTGCCGGGTGCGTGAGCTGCCCGGCCGCGCCCTGCTCGTCCTGCCGCCGGAGATCGACCTGTCCAACGGCGCCGCGCTGCGCACCGCCGTCCTGGCCTTCGCGAGAGCCCGCGCCGGACGGCTGCGGGTGCTGGTCCTCGACCTCACCCGCACCGACTTCATGGACTCCCAGGGCGCCCGCCTGGTGACGGACGTACGGCGGCTGCTGCCTCCCGAGGTGCTGCTGCGGGTGGCGGCGGCGCCCCCCGGCATCCCCAGCCGCGTCCTGGAGGTCACCGGCGTCCGGCGTGACGTACCGGTGTACGACGACCTGGAGCAGGCGCTGCGGGCATGAGCGGACCGCGGGCGGCGACCGGCGGGCTGCGGGCGTGTCGCTCGTGGGCTCGTGGGCTCGTGGGCTCGTGGGCTCGTGGGCTCGTGGGCTCGTGGGCTCGTGGGCTCGTGGGCTCGTGGGCTCGTGGGTGATTCTCGCGGTGGTAGGCACGGCGGGGTCGGCCGTCCTGCCGTCTGCGGGAGCGGGCGGCACCTAGGCTGCGGGAATGGCATCCAGCATCGCGACCAACACGTCCGTCTCGCGCGACGGGCTCCTGGACTTCGTACGCCCCCGCCACCGCGCCCTGCTGCTGACCCGGCGCGCGGACGGCGGCCCGCAGGCATCGCCGCTGACCTGCGGGGTGGACGAGGCGGGCCGGATCGTGGTCTCCACCTACCCGGAGCGGGCCAAGACCCGCAACGCCAAGCGCGACCCGCGGGTGAGCCTCGTCGTGCTCAGCGACGAGTGGAACGGGCCGTGGGTGCAGATCGACGGCACCGCCGAGGTCATCGACGCACCCGAGTCCGTGGAACCGCTCGTGGAGTACTTCCGCGTCATCTCCGGCGAGCACCCGGACTGGGACGAGTACCGGCGGGCCATGGTCGAGCAGGGCAAGTCGATCATCCGGATCACCCCGGAGCGGTGGGGGCCCGTGGCCACGGGCGGTTTCCCGGCCCGGCTCACCGGACAGGACCGGTAGCAGGCCCGCTCAGCCGCGGGCGACCATCGCCTCGATCCCCGCGATCAGCAGGTCCAGGGCGAAGGTGAAGTCGCGGTCGAGCATCTCCGCGACCGTGTCGCCGCCGCGGGCGTCCATGATCTCCCTGGACTCCTGGAGGTAGTCCGCGGCCGCCGGGTCCTGCTCGGCCGAGTGCATCACCTGCGCGTAGTACTCCTCCGGGCTCATCCCGCTGTCCTCGATCCGGGACAGGAACCGGCTCTCGATCGTGCCGTAGCCGTACACGAACTGGAAGACGGCCGAGATGGCGCTCGTCACCCGGTGCGCGGGCAGGCCGGTGCGGCGGATGACGCGCTGCACCGTCCGCGAGAAGGCCAGGTGGTTGGGGCCGATGTTGAGGTAGCGGCCGGCCAGCGGGGACATCCAGGGGTGGCGCACCAGTTGCGCGCGGTATCCGGTGGCGAGCCCGCGCAGCTCCTCGCGCCAGTCGGCGCCGGCGTCCCGGCCGGGCAGCCGCAGCTCGCCGATGGCGGCGTCCAGGGCGAGTTCGAGCAGGTCGTCCTTGGTGTCGACGTACCAGTACACGGACATCGCGGTGACGTTCAGCTCGGCGGCGAGCCGGCGCATGGAGAACCGGTCCGGCCCCTCCGCGTCCAGCAGCCGCACCGTGGCCTCGGTGATCCGCCGCCGGTCGAGCCCGGAGGGCTGGCCGCCGCCGCGCCCGCCCCGGTGCTCCTTGCCCGCCAGCCAGACACTGGTCCGGGCCGCGCCCCTGGCCCCGGCTGCCTTCACCATGGCGCACCTTCCTTAGCTCCGCCGAAGCTCTGTCCGGCGCCGGTCATGCTAGGTCCTGGGCAGATTCCGGTTCCGGTTCCGGACGGTCTGGCCGCCCTGCCGGTGAGTCTTCCCGTTCCGGCGTCCGCCCGTTCCGGCGTCTGCCCGCTCCGGGCGTCTGCCCGCTGCGGGCGGCGGCACGACACGGAGGCGGTGGCCCTCGCCGGGCCGCCGCCTCCGTGTGCGTGGGGGGGGACCGTCAGCTCGTGGTCCGCCGGGTGAGGTCGTAGAAGGTGGCCGAGCCGGCCGTGACCTTCTTGAAGTTCTTCTCCACCCAGGAGGTGATCTGGGCGGCGGTTCCGCTGTCCCGGCCGCCCATGCCACCGCCCATGCCGCCACCGGCAATGAAGTAGTGGATCTTCCCCTCGGTCACGTACTTCTGAAACTGGGCCAGGGTCGGGGACGGGTCGGTGCCGTTGAAGCCGCCGATCGCCATCACCGGGTCACCGGTGGCGAGCTGGTAACTGGCCGCGTTCTGCGAACCGATGGACGCGGCGACCCAGGTGTACCGGGACGCGTCCCGCTCCAGCAGCTTCTCGGCCGCGGAACCGACCCGGGCGCCGTCCAGCAGTCCGCCCATGCCGCCACCGGCGCGACGACCGCCCTCGCCTGTGCGGCCGCCACCGGGGAAGCCGCCGTTGGCTGCGCCCTGGCCGTTCTGGCCGCCCTGGCCGTTCTGGCCGTTCTGGCCGTTCTGGCCGGGCATGCCGCCGCCCGGGAAGCCGTTGCCGTTTCCGTTTCCGTTCTGGCCCTGGCCTTGTCCTTGACCTTGGCCTCGGCCCTGCGTCCCGCCTCCGAAGCCACCGCCTCCGAAGCCGCCCCCGCGCCTGCCGCCCCCGCCCGGGAAGCCGCCCCGGCCGCCGAAGCCCCTCATGCTCGCGCCCGCCGGACCGGCCGTCGGGATGGAACCGGTGTGCGCGGAGCCCACCGTGCTCAGGGTGTACGCCGTCGGGCCGGCCAGCGAGGTCGCGGCGGCCGCGGCGACCACCACGAGCGTGAGCGGGCGGCCCAGCCGGGCCACGAAGACCAGCCCGAGGGCCGCCGCCAGGCCGCCGGCCAGCACCAGCCACCTCAGCCAGGGCAGGTAGGCGGGTGTGCGGTGGAGCAGGACGTACCCCCAGGCGGCGGTCGCCGTGACGGCGGCGGCGAGTGTGAGGGACGCCCACACCCTGGACCGTTCCTCCCACAGGACGCTCACGCCCATGCCGATGACGGCGGCGAGGTACGGCGCGAGGGCCACCGTGTAGTACTGGTGGAAGATGCCCGCCATATAGCTGAAGACGGCCAGCGTCATCAGCAGCGAGCCGCCCCAGGCGAGGAAGGAGCCGCGGGCGAGGTCGGTGCGCCGGGCGCCGCGGGTCAGGACGAGCCCCGCCACCAGCAGGATCAGCGCGGCCGGGAGCAGCCAGGAGATCTGGCCGCCGACCTCGTCGTTGAACATCCGGTCCCAGCCGGTCGTACCCCACATGCCGCCGCCGCGGCCGCCGCCCGGGCCGCCTCCGCCGCCGACGCTGCCGGTCTCGTCGCCGTTGATCCGGCCGAAGCCGTTGTAGCCGAAGGTCAGCTCCAGGAAGCTGTTGTTCTGCGAGCCGCCGATGTAGGGGCGGGAGGAGGCGGGCCACAGCTCGACGATCGCCACCCACCAGCCGCCGGAGACGACCAGCGCCACGGTCGCCAGCGCCAGCTGCCCCAGCCGCTTCCGCAGCCGTACGGGCGCGCAGACGCCGTAGACGGCGGCCAGCGCGGGCAGGACGAGGAACGCCTGCAACGTCTTCGTCAGGAAGGCGAACCCGACCGCGACACCCGCCCACACCAGCCACTTGGTGCGGCCGTCCTCCAGGCCGCGGACCACGAGGTACACGGTGAGCGCCATCAGCAGCGCGAGCAGCGCGTCCGGGTTGTCGAACCGGAACATCAGCGCGGCCACCGGTGTGAGCGCCAGCACCGCGCCCGCGATCAGGCCGGCGGCGGGACCGAAGCGGCGGCGCACGGAGGCGTGGACCACGGCGACCGTGAGGACGCCCATGACCGCCTCGGGGGCGAGGATCGCCCAGGAGTTGAGCCCGAACACCCTGACCGACAGCGCCATCGGCCACAGCGCGGCCGGGGGCTTGTCCACGGTGATGGCGTTGCCCGCGTCCAGCGAGCCGAAGAAGAACGCCTTCCAGGACCTGCTGCCCGCCTGGACCGCCGCCGAGTAGAAGGAGTTGGCGTAGCCGGAGGCGCTGAGGTCGTAGAGGTAGAGCAGGGCGGTGGCCAGCAGCAGGGCGAGGAGGGCGGGGCGCGCCCAGCGCGGGTCCTCGGGCCGGCCGCGCCACAGGCGGCGCGCGAAGGGCGGCTTCGGCTCCGCACCGGGAGCGGTCACCGCCGAATCGGGGGCGGTCGCCGCCGTGCCGGTGCCGGCGTGCGTGGGCGTGCCTCCGGCCGCCTGCCGGGTGCCCCGGTCGTGTTCGGTGGTCATCGGGCTTCCTTCGGGTCGGTGCCGTACGGGTCGGTGCCGTACGGGTCGATGTCATAGGGGGCGGTGTCATAGGGGGCGGTGTCGTACGGGCGCGGAGCGGTGCCGTACGGGCGCGGCCCGGGGCGTACCGGCTGCCGCCGCATGCTGTCGTCCGCCACGACGAGGACGGCGGAGTGGCCGGTGGTGGGCCGGTCCTCACGGGAGCGGTCGCGGTACGCCTGCTGCCGTGCCGCCTCCTCATGCCGGTCCTGGAAGACCCAGGCGCGGAAGAGCAGGAAGCGCAGCACGGTCGCCGCGAGGTTGGCGGCCACCAGGACGGCCAGTTCGGTGGAGTGCGCCGGGGCGCTGGTGGCCGCGTCGAGCGCCGCCAGGGAGCCGCTGGTCAGCGCGAGGCCGATGGCGAAGACGACCAGGCCCTGCGCCTGGTGGCGCACCGCGCCGCCCCGGCCGCGCACGCCGAAGGTCAGCCGCCGGTTGGCGGCGGTGTTGGCGACCGCCGAGACCAGCAGGGCGAGCGCGTTGGCGATCTGCGAGCCGCAGAACTGCCGGAAGAGGCTGTAGAGCAGCAGGTAGCACAGGGTGGACAGGACACCGACGACGCAGAAGCCGACGAGCTGGCGGGCCAGCCCCTTGGGCACGTCCTGGATGTCCCGGTCGCGGGGGTCGTCGCCGAAGGGGCGGGCGAGCCGGTCCAGCGGCAGCGAGCCGGTGGCCAGCGCCTTGCCGATCCGCCACACGCCCCGGAGGTCCTCGGTCGCGGTCCGCATCAGGTGCACCGTGGAGTCGGGGTCGTCGACCCAGTCGACCGGCACCTCGTGGATGCGCAGTCCGGCCCGTTCGGCGAGCACCAGCATCTCGGTGTCGAAGAACCAGCCGGTGTCCTCCACCAGCGGCAGCAGCACCTGGGCGACATCGCGCCGGATCGCCTTGAAGCCGCACTGGGCGTCCGTGAAGCGGGCCTGGAGGGAGCCGCGCAGGATGAGGTTGTAGGACCGGGAGATGAACTCCCGTTTGGCCCCGCGCACCACCCGTGAGCTGCGGGCGAGCCGGGAGCCGATCGCCAGGTCGGAGTGGCCCGAGATGAGCGGCGCCACCAGCGGCAGCAGCGCGTTGAGGTCGGTGGACAGGTCCACGTCCATATAGGCGAGGACCGGCGCCTCGGAGGCGGCCCACACGGACCGCAGGGCGCGGCCCCGGCCCTTCTGTTCGAGGCGGCGGCTGCCGACCCCGGCCAGCTCCGCCGCCAGCTGTGCCGCCACCCGGGGGGTGCCGTCCGTGGAGGCGTTGTCCGCGATGGTGATACGGAACGCGTAGGGGAAGGTGCGGGTGAGGTGCTCGTGCAGCCGGAGCACACAGGACCGGAGGTCCTTCTCCTCGTTGTAGACGGGGACCACTACGTCCAGGACCGGCGTACCGGCGGCCGCGGCCGGAAGGTGCTCCCGCACCGGCAGGGGGCCGGGAGAAGAGTCGGTTCGCATGGGGGCGACTCTTGTCAACGGGCCTGTCCTGGCTATGTGGTGACGCTGTGCGGCGACTGTGAGTGCGGGCCCGAGCCGCCGGGGGCGGCGGGGGCGGCGGGGGCGGCGGTGGCGTTGGCGTCGGAGTGCTGCTTCATGACGCGCTGGTGCGGC
>NZ_JBEYVW010000044.1:0-7683 GCF_040644175.1 Streptomyces sp. NPDC047017
ACTCCGGGTGACAAGCGGCTCACCGCGTACGTGGTGACCGCCGCCGGTGAAGCGGCGCAGGCTGATCTGCTGCGTCGGCACGTGGCGGACCGGCTACCGGACTACATGGTGCCCTCCGCGTTCGTCACCCTCGATGCGCTGCCGTTGACGCCGAACGGCAAGCTGGACCGCAACGCCCTGCCGGCTCCCGAATACACCTCGGATGCGTCTGGGCGGGCACCGCGGACGCCGCGGGAGGAGATCCTGTGCGGTCTGTTCGCCGAAGTCCTGGGCGTGGAGTCGGTGTCGATCGACGACGGTTTCTTCGATCTCGGCGGGCACTCGCTGCTGGCGACGCGGCTGGTGAGCCGGATCCGGACCGTTCTCGGGGTGGAGGTGAGCATCCGGTCCCTGTTCGAGGCCCCGACCGTCGCCGGGCTGGTGGACCGGCTCGATGAAGGTGACCGGGTCCGGAAACCGCTGGAACGGCGGATGCGGCCGGAGGTCCTGCCGGTGTCGTTCGCGCAGCGCCGTCTGTGGTTCCTCGGCCAGCTCGAGGGTGTCTCGGCGACGTACAACATTCCCCTCGCTCTGCGGTTGACGGGTGAGCTGGACGTGGAGGCGCTGCGGGCGGCTCTGGCGGACGTCGCGGGCCGGCACGAGAGCCTGCGCACGGTTTTCCCGCAGGTGGACGGTGAGCCGCGGCAGGAAATCCTGGCAGGTGCCGAGGGGGTTCCGGAATGCGCCGTCGAGCAGGCCTCCGAGGCCGGGTTGCCGGCCGCTGTGGCAGCGGTGGCCACCGCCGGCTTCGATCTGGAACGGGACCTGCCGTGGCGGGTCAGGGTGCTGGACGTCACCGACACCCCCGGCGAATGTGTTCTGGTCTTGGTGGTTCATCACATTGCCGCCGACGGCTGGTCGTTGGCGCCGCTGGCGAAGGACCTGTCGCAGGCGTACGTCGCTCGCTCCCAGGGTGCTGCCCCCGAGTGGCAGCCGCTTGAGGTGCAGTACGCGGACTACACGCTGTGGCAGCGAGAGGCCCTCGGTGACGAGGACGACCCGGACAGCGTGATCGCCGCCCAGGTCGCTTACTGGAAAAAGGCTTTGGCCGATCTTCCGGAGCAGCTGGAGCTCCCGGTCGACCACCCGCGCCCCCCGATCGCCTCGCACGAGGGCGACTCGGTGGAGGTCCGTGTGCCGGCGGAGGTGCATGCCCGGCTGGTGGAGCTGTCCCGGTCGTGCGGGGCGAGTGTGTTCATGACCGTTCAGGCTGCTCTGACGGTCCTGCTGTCGAAGATGGGTGGCGGGCAGGACATCCCGATCGGGACGCCGATCGCCGGGCGTACCGACGACGCCCTCGACGACCTCGCCGGGTTCTTCGTGAACACGCTCGTCCTGCGAACCGACCTCTCGGGCGACCCGACGTTCCGCCAGGTCCTCGAACGGGTCAGGGAGGCCGACCTCGCCGCGTACGCACATCAGGACGTGCCGTTCGAGCGGCTCGTGGAGATCCTCAATCCCGAGCGTTCCATGGCTCGCCACCCGCTCTTCCAAGTCATGCTCGCCTTCCACAACAATGCGCAACCCGACCTCAACCTGCCCGGAATCCAGACGCGGGACGAGTCGGTGCACATCCCGGCGGCCCGATTCGACTTGTCCCTCAACCTCGCCGAGACACATGGGCCCGACGGGAGCCCGGCCGGCCTGCTGGGTGAGTTGGACTACCGCACCGACCTGTTCGAGCGCACCACCGTCGAGCAACTCGCCGAGCGGCTGTCCCGGCTGTTCGAAACCGTCACGGGCGACCCCGACCAGCCGATCCGTACCCTCTGTGTCCTCGGCGCGGACGAGCGAGGGCGGATGCTCGTCGAATGGAACGACACGGCTCACGAGATTCCCGAGGCAACGCTGCCGGAGCTGTTTCAGGCCCAGGTCTCGCGCACGCCCGATGCCCTCGCGCTGGTGGGCGGCGGAGCCGAGCTCACCTACGCCGAGCTGGGCGTGCGCGTACGGCAGCTTGCGCACGGGCTGGCTGCACGCGGCATCGGGCGGGGCGATCGCGTGGCGCTCCTGCTGGACAGCTGGCTCGACCAGATCTCCATGACCCTCGCCCTCGCGCAGGTCGGAGCCGCGTACGTGCCCCTGGACCGGCGGAGCCCCGCCGCCCGCTTGGAGCTGATCCTCGGCGACTCCCTGAGCACCGCCGTCGTGGTCGACCGGACGACTCGCGCCCTGCTTCCGAACCGGTACCTGCAGAACGGTCTCGACATCCTGCGGGTCGAGGAGCTGCCTGCACCGGGCTCGCCGGCAGCGGCCGATGCGGCGCCGGCGGTGCGGCCGCTCGACCTGGCGTACGTGATGTTCACCTCCGGATCCACCGGGCGGCCCAAGGGCGTGGCCATCACCCACCGCAACGTCGTCGCGCTCGTCTTCGACCGGTACTGGCAGCACACGGGCGAGGACCGTGTCCTCGTCCACTCGTCGCCGTCGTTCGACGCCTCCACCTACGAGGTGTGGGGCGGCCTCCTCAGTGGTGCCACCCTCGTGGCCTCGGGCACCGTGGCCGCGGACATCCCCGAGCTCGCCCGCACCATGACAGCGGCCCGCGTCACCGTGGGTCTGCTCAACGAGGGCATCTTCCGGGCCCTGGCCGAGAGCGCCCCCCAAAGCTTCGGCACGCTCCGCGACGTCTACGTCGGCGGTGACACGGTCTCGCCCTCCGCGGTGCGAAAGGTGCGGGACCACGCCCGCGGCATGCGGTTCACCAACAGCTACGGGCCGACCGAAGCAACCCTGTGCGTCGCCCACCACGCGCTGCCCGCGGGGATCGACGACAACGCTCCCATCCCGATCGGCCGACCGCTCGACAACACGCGGCTGTATGTGCTCGACGAAGGCCTTCAGCCCGTGCCCTGCGGAGTGATCGGCGAGCTGTACGTCGCCGGTGAGGGCTTGGCCCGCGGTTACGTCGACCGCGCCGACCTGTCGGCGGAGCGGTTCGTGGCCGACCCGTTCGGTCCTGCCGGTACGCGCATGTACCGGACCGGCGACCGGGTGAAGTGGAGCCACGAGGGCACCCTGGAGTTCGCCGGCCGCACCGACAACCAGGTCAAGGTGCGCGGCTTCCGCATCGAGCCGGGTGAGATCGAGGCAGTGCTGGAGTCGTTCCCGGAGGTGGCCCTGGCCGTGGTCATCGTCCGCGAGGACCGGCCGGGCGACAAACGGCTCGTCGCCTACCTGGTTGCCGACGCCGGCGTAAGCGTCGAGCCCGAAGACCTGCGGGACCGCCTTGCCGATGCCGTGCCCGACTACATGGTTCCGGCTGCCCTGGTGCAGCTCGACGCCCTTCCCCTCGGGCCGACGGGCAAGCTCGACCGGGCGGCACTGCCCGTACCCGACTACGCGGGCGGGGGCGGTCGTGCTCCCCGCACCGACAAGGAGCGCACACTGTGCGCGGTCTTCGCCGACGTCCTCGGGGTCGGCGAGGTCGCCGCGGACGACAGTTTCTTCGCGATGGGTGGCGACAGCATTGTCTCCATCCAGCTCGTCGCAAAGGCGCGCGCGGCAGGGCTGATCGTCACACCGCGGCAGGTGTTCGAGCGGAAGACCGTCGAAGGACTCGCGGCGGTCGCGGTCGAGGTGGACGGGCGAACCGAGGCGGCAGCGGACTCCGGCTCAGGCACCGGCGTGGTGCCATTGACACCGGTCATGCGGCAGCTCTGCGAACGCAGCGACGTCATCGACCGGTTCAGCCAGTCGGTCATGCTCGTGACCCCGGGCGGCCTGCGCCGCGAGGACCTCACGGCCGCGCTGCAGGCGGTCATCGACCACCACGACCTCCTCAGGGCCCGGCTCGCCGCCGCGCAGGACGGAACCTGGCAGCTCGAGGTGCTGCCGCCCGGCACGGTCTCCGCCGCATCGGCCCTGTCCCGAGTCGAGGCCGCAGGGCTGGGGGAGCCGCGGCTCCGGGAGCTGACGGTCGAGCAGGAGGCCGCGGCGGGCAGCCGACTGGCTCCGGCGAACGGCCGTATGCTGGACGTCGTCTGGCTCGACGCGGGACCGCACGCGTACGGCAGCCTGGTCGTCACGGTCCACCACCTCGCCGTCGACGCCGTGTCCTGGCGCATCCTCGTGCCCGACCTCGTCTCCGCCTGGGAGGCCGTCGCCGCGGGCCGGCAGCCGAGCCTCCAGCCCGTCAACACGCCCTTCCGCCGCTGGGCGGAACACACGACCGTCGAAGCAGAGCGGCGGATCGTCGAGCTGCCCTTCTGGGAGCGGCTCACCGCGGACACCGAGCCGCCTTTGAGCACGCTGCAAGCCACCCCAGAACCCGCACGCGACACGTGGGGCACCGCCGAGAACCTCAGCGTGACACTCCCGGCGGAACTGGCGGGACCGCTGCTGACCACACTGCCCGAGGCCTTCAACTGCGCACCGGACAGCGTCGTGCTCGCAGCCCTCATGCTGGCCGTCGACCGTCGCACGGCACGGCTCGGCGGAAACACGCCGCCGTTCCTCGTCGACGTGGAGCGCCACGGGCGACAGGAGATCAGCCCAGCCCTCGACGTTTCACGGACGGTGGGCTGGTTCACCAGCGTCGCGCCCGTCCGCCTGGACGTGCAGGAGGTCGGTGGTGGGCGCGGGGCGGAGGACGGCCTCAAGTACGTGAAGGAGCAGCTGCGGGCAGCCCCGGACAACGGCTTCGGCTACGGCCTGCTCAGGTACCTCACCCCGGCGGCCGCCGACCGCCTCGCGGCCCTCCCCGCATCCCACATCCTCTTCAACTACCTGGGACGCATCCCGGCGCCGACCGGCCACAACGGCACGGAGCCACAACCCTGGTCGGTCATCGACGACGGAGAAGTCGGCGGCGGCGCCGACCCGGACATGCCCATGACCCACACCCTCACGGTCAACGTCGTGGCCCGCGACACCACCTCCGGACCCGAGCTGCTCACCACCTGGGCCTGGCCTGGCCGCCTGTCGACGGCCGACGAGGTCCAGGAGCTCGCCGACGCGTACACGCAGGCCCTGGCCGACATGGCCGCACTGGTCGATTCCCCCAGCATCGGCGGACTGACCCCGTCCGACGTGTCCCTCCTGGGGCTGAGCCAAGACGAAATCGACGAGTTCGAGTTCGCCGAGTTCGAAGACTGAACGGAAGGATTTGAGATGAAGCGGTCGCGAATTGAAGACGTCCTTCCGTTGTCGCCTCTTCAGGAGGGGCTCCTCTTCCACGCGCAGTTCGACGACGAAGCCGCAGACACCTACGTCGTCCAGCTCGTCATCTCCCTGCGCGGCACGGTCGACGGACCCGCTCTGCGCACGGCAGTGAACGAGGTGCTGACCCGTCACGCCAACCTGCGGGTGGGAATACAGCATCGCAAGACAGGGCAGCCCGTGCAGCTGGTGATGCGCGACGTCGAAGTCCCCTGGCAGGACATCGACCTCACCCACCTCCCGCACGAGCAGCGCGCAGCCGAACTCGAACGCCTCCTCGCCGAGGACCGCGGGCGCCGGTTCGACCTGCGCCAGGCCCCGCTGATCAGGTGCACCCTCGTCCGGATGGCCGAGGACGACTACCGGTTCGTCTGGGCCAACCACCACATCCTGCTCGACGGATGGTCGAACGCGGTCCTGTTCCAGGAGCTGTTCAGGCTCTACCGGAGCCGGGGCGAAGCCCGCCTCGCGCCGGTCACCCCGTACCGCGACTACCTCGCCTGGACCGCACGGCAGAACGGCGAGAGCGCGCGCGAGGAATGGGCGGCCGCGCTCGACGGGCTCCAGGACTCCACCCGCCTCGTACCCCACCCGGGCACGAGCCCGGCCGAATCCTTCCCGCGACGCGCCACCTTCACGGTCGACGAAAGCCTGACAGGCGCTCTCGCCGAACTGGCACGCACCCGGAACCTCACCTTCAACACGCTGATGCAGGGAGCCTGGGGCATCCTGCTGGGACGACTCACCGGTTCGGAGGACGTGCTCTTCGGCATCACCGTCTCCGGACGCCCCCCGGAGCTCCCTGGCATCGAGACCATGGTCGGGCTGTTCATCAACACCCTGCCGGTCCGGGTACGACTCGACCCGGCGCGGTCCGTCGTCGAGGTCCTTGCGCGGCTTCAGGACGATCAGGCACGTCTGATGCCCCACCAGCACCTCGGACTCGCCGACATCCAGAAGACTGCTGGACGGACCGACCTCTTCGACACCGTGGTCGTGTTCGAGAACTACCCGGTGGACGAGGCCGCGTCCACCGAACTCGGTGCGGACCTCCAGGTCGCCGACGTCACGGGCCACGACGCGACCCACTATCCGCTGAGCCTCATGGTCCTTCCCGGACGCGAGCTCATCCTCAACCTCGACTACCGCGAGGACGCCTTCGACCGGGCGGCCGTCGAACAGCTGGCGGCACGCCTCGTCCGACTCCTCGAAGCCATCGTCACCGCACCGGACACCGCGATCCGTGACCTCGACCTGCTCGGGCCGGCCGAACGGGAGCAGCTCCTCACCCTGGGCCATGGCGCCACCGTCCGACCCCCACACACCACCGTGCCCGACCTCTTCCGGGCGCAGGCGCATGCCACCCCGGACGCCGTCGCCCTCACCGGCGGCGGAACGGAGCTCACGTACGCCGAGCTGGACGCCAGGGCGAGCGCCCTGGCCCACGAACTCGTCGCCATGGGCGCGGGACCGGAACAGGCCGTCGCGGTCTGGATGGAGCGCTCCGCCGACCTCGTGGTCGCGCTGCTGGCCGTGCTCAAGTCCGGCGCGTTCTACGTACCACTGCACGACGGCTACCCGGCGGAGCGCCGCCGAACCGTCATGGAGGACTGCCACGCCCGGCTGCTGCTGACGGACCGGCCGGGGGACGCGGCCACATTTGCGGGCGCGGCAGTCGTCCACGCGGTGGACGGTGCTGCGGCAGCCGCCGGCGAGGCCCGGAGCGGCTCGGAACCCCTCTTCTCCGGTGCCGTGCAGGCCGACGGCCTGGCGTACGTTATGTACACCTCAGGCTCCACGGGTGAACCCAAGGGCGTCGCCGTCACACACCGAGCCATCGTCGACCTGACCCGTGACTCGTCCTGGAAGAGCGGTCCCGAGGACCGCGTCCTCTTCCACGCACCACACGCCTTCGACATCTCCGACTACGAGCTGTGGGTTCCCCTGCTCTCCGGGGCCCGGGTCGTCGTCGCCCCGACGGAGCCGATCGACTCGGCGGCCCTGAGGGCGCTGCTCACCAGGGAACGAATCACCTCCGTACACCTGACCGCCGGGCTCTTCCGTGTGATCGCCGAACAGGACGCGGACTGTTTCTCTGGCGTCCGTGAGGTGTTGACGGGTGGTGATGTGGTGTCGCCGGTGGCGGTGCGCAGGGTGGTGGAGGCGTGTCCGGGCACGGTGGTGCGGGTGTTGTACGGTCCGACGGAGATCACCTTGTGTGCGACGCAGTACGAGGTTCCGGTGGGTGCGGTCGTGGGTGGTTCGGTGCCGATCGGTCGGCCGATGGACAACACGTGGGTGTATGTGCTGGATGCCGCGTTGTCGCCGGTGCCGGTGGGTGTGGCGGGTGAGCTGTACATCGCGGGGACGGGTGTGGCCCGGGGGTATGTGGGGCGTGCGGGTTTGACGGCGGAGCGGTTTGTTGCGGATCCGTTCGCCACGGTGGCGGGTTCGCGGATGTATCGGACCGGGGATGTGGTGCGG
>NZ_JBEYVW010000045.1:0-4450 GCF_040644175.1 Streptomyces sp. NPDC047017
CGGAACTCATCACCGGCAAGAACACTGACACTCCGGATCCGCTGGTCGGGGTCGCCCGTGACGGTGTCGAGGAGCCGGGACAAGCGGTCCGCGAGCTGCTCGACGGTGGCGCGCTCGAACAGATCAGTGCGGTAGTCAAGCCGCCCCGCGAGACCGGCCGGTACGCCGTCGGCCGTGTGTGTCTCTCCCAGGCCGAACGACAGGTCGAACCTGGCCGCCATCTCGCCGGCAGCTTCTGGCTGCGTCTGGAGGCCGGGCAGGTCGAGGTCCGGTTGCGCGTTGTTGTGGAAGGTGAGCATGACCTGGAACAGGGGGTGGTGGGCCATGGAGCGTGCCGGGTTGAGGATCTCCACCAGCCGCTCGAACGGCACGTCCTGATGGACGAACGCGGCCAGGTCCGCTTCCCGGACCCGTTCGAGGACTTCACGGAAGGTCGGGTCGCCCGACAGGTCGGTCCGCAGGACCAGCGTGTTCACGAAGAACCCGACGAGATCGTCGAGGGCGTCGTCGGTACGGCCGGCGATGGGTGTCCCGATCGGGATGTCCTCCCCGGCGCCCATCTTGGACAACAGGACCGCCAGCGCCGCCTGCACGGTCATGAACACGCTGGCGCCGCAGGAACGGGACAACTCCACCAGCCGCGCGTGCACCTCCGCCGACACACGGATCTCCACAGAGTCACCCTCGTGCGAGGCGATCGCGGGGCGGGGGTGGTCGACCGGCAGATCCAGCTCTTCAGGAAGATCAGCCAAAGCCTGCTTCCAGTAAGCGACCTGGGCGGCGATCACACTGTCCGGATCACTTTCGTCGCCGAGAACCTCGCGCTGCCACAGCGTGTAGTCGGCGTACTGCACCGGCAGCTCTTTCCATGCCGGCGCGTGTCCCCCGCAACGGGCGGCATACGCCTGCGAGAGATCCCTCGCCAGCGGCGCCATCGACCAGCCGTCCGCCGCGATGTGGTGCACCACCATCACGAGCACCCACTCGCCGGGAGCGTCCGTCACCTCCAGCAGACGCACCCGCCACGGCAGATCCCGCTCCAGATCGAACCCGGCACCCGTCACCTCCGCCACCACCGCAGCAACGTCACCAGCCGAGACGGCCTCCACGACGATCTCGGGAACACCCCCGGCGCCCTGTCTGATCTCCTGCCGCGGCTCCCCGTCCACCTGCGGGAAGACCGTGCGCAGGCTCTCGTGCCGGCCCGCGACGTCCGCCAGCGCAGCCCGCAGCGCCTCCACGTCCAACGCACCCGTCAAACGCAGCACGAGCGGAATGTTGTACGCCGCCGAAACACCCTCGAGCTGACCCAGGAACCACAGACGGCGCTGCGCGAACGACACCGGAACAACCTCCGGCCGCACCCACCGCCCCAACGGCTCCCGCACCCGACCACCCTCACCGAGCCGATCCACCAACCCCGCCACGGTCGAGGCCTCGAACAACGACCGGATACTCACCTCCACCCCGAGGACCGTCCGGATCCGGCTCACCAGCCGCGTCGCCAACAGCGAATGCCCGCCCAACTCGAAGAAACCGTCATCGACCGACACCGACTCCACGCCCAGGACCTCGGCGAACAGCCCGCACAGGATCTCCTCCCGCGGCGACCGCGGTGCCCGCCCCGACCCGTCCGAGGTGTACTCGGGAGCCGGCAGCGCCCGCCGGTCCAGCTTCCCGTTCGGTGTCAACGGCAACGCATCGAGGGTGACGAACGCCGAGGGCACCATGTAGTCCGGCAGCCGCTCCGCCACGTGCCGACGCAGGACGGCAGCGTCGAAGTCCACAGTCGTAGGCACGACATAGGCGACCAGGCGCTTGTCGCCGGGCTGGTCCTCCCGCACGATCACCGCCGCCTGGGCGACCTGCCCATGCCCAGCCAGAACGGCCTCGACCTCACCCGGCTCGATACGGAAACCCCGCACCTTCACCTGCGCATCAGCACGCCCCACGAACTCCAGCACACCGTCCGACGACCACCGCACCACATCCCCGGTCCGATACATCCGCGAACCCGCCACCGTGGCGAACGGATCCGCAACAAACCGCTCCGCCGTCAAACCCGCACGCCCCAGATACCCTCGCGCCAGCTGAGCACCCGCGACGTACAGCTCACCCGCCACACCCACCGGAACCGGCGACAACGCGCCATCCAGCACATACACCCGCGTATTGGCGATCGGCCGCCCGATCGGAACTGCATCCGGCATTTCATCATCGGTGTACCACGAGGTTGCATAGACGGTGGCTTCGGTGGGGCCGTAGCAGTTCGCCATGCGGGCTGCGGGGAAGGCCGAGCGGATCTTCTTGGCAACGATCGGCGAAATCGCCTCACCCGCCATGACGACTGTTGCCGCGTCCGTTGCCGGTGCACGGTCCAGGAGGCTGGAGAAGACCGAAGGAACGCCGCTTGCCAACGGCCTGTCGGTGTCCTCGGCGGCTTCGTCCCCGAATGCAAGCAGGTCTCGGATCACGTGGACCCTACCGCCGGCGAGCAACGGAGCGATGATTTCGAACACGGACACGTCGAAGTTGAGCGACGTCGAGGCGCAGACCTCCTCCAGTCGGTCCGTACCGAGCCCATCGGCAGCCCACGAGGCGAGGTTCACCACGCTGCGGTGCTCGACCATCACGCCCTTCGGCCTTCCCGTGGACCCGGACGTGTAGATCACGTACGCGGGGTGGGAGGGCAGCAGCGGAGACAGACGGTCTCCGTCGGACAGGTCTGCGCTGTCCCGGCCTGCTACGGCCTGCACAACGTCGGGGTTGTCGAGCAGCAGGTGCGGTGTGGCGGCGTCCTGAGGGAACAGGGCCGCGGTGGCCGCTTCCGTCAGGAGCAGCACGGGTTCGGCGTCCGCGAGCATGTACGCGATCCGGTCCGCCGGGTACTCCGGATCCACCGGCACATAACCCGAACCGCTCTTCAGGACGGCGAACAGCGCAACCAACAGGTCGGCCGACCTGGGCAGCGCGATGGCGATGAGCTTCTCCGGACCCGCACCGCACGCCACCAGATGACGGGCCAGACGATTCGCCCGGGCATTCAGCTCCGCATACGTGAGCCGTGCTGTGCCACTGACCACGGCGACAGCGTCGGGAGTACGCGCCACCTGGGCCTGGAAGAGCTCGGGCAGCGTCCCGTGCGGGACGTCACGCGCAGTTGCGTTCCAGTCGGTCAGGATCCGGTGTCGCTCCTCGGCACCGACCGCACTGACGGAACGGATCCGCGCATCGGGATCGGCGGTGACGGCTTCCAGGACGTGCACCACACGGTCCGCGAGTTCTCGGACCGTGTTCTCCGCAAACAGATCCGTGCGGTAGTCCAGCTGCCCTTGCAGTCCTGCGGGTGCTCCGTTCTCGTCGTGGAGTTCACCCATGCTGACGGACAGGTCGAACTTGGCTACCGCGCCTTCCACCTGTTCTCCGCGAACGGTCAGACCGGGCAGGTCCAGGTCCGGCTCGGCGACGTTCTGGAAGGCGAGCATGACCTGGAACAGGGGGTGGCGGGCCATGGAGCGTGCCGGATTGAGGATCTCCACGAGCCGCTCGAACGGCACGTCCTGATGGGCGTACGCCGCCAGGTCCGCCTCCCGGACCCGTTCGACAACGTCCCGGAACGTCGGGTCGCCCGACAGGTCGGTCCGCAGGACCAGCGTGTTCACGAAGAACCCGACCATGTCATCCAGGGCGTCGTCGGTACGCCCCGCGACCGGCGTCCCGATCGGGATGTCCTCCCCGGCACCCATCTTCGACAACAGGACCGCCAGCGCCGCCTGCACCGTCATGAACACACTCGCCCCGCAGGAACGGGACAGCTCCACCAGCCGGGCATGCACCTCCGCCGGCACACGCAGATCCACCGCAGCACCCTCATGCGACGCGACGGCAGGACGCGGGTGGTCGACCGGAAGCTCCAACTGCTCCGGAAGATCAGCCAAAGCCTGTTTCCAGTAGGCGACCTGGGCGGCGATGACACTGTCCGGGTCGTCCTCGTCGCCGAGGAGCTCGCGCTGCCACAGCGTGTAGTCCGGGTACTGCACCTTGAGCGGCCGCCACTCCGGAGCACGCCCCTGGCAGCGCGCCGCGTAAGCCTGCGAGAGATCCCTCGCCAGCGGCGCCATCGACCAGCCGTCCGCCGCGATGTGGTGCACCACCATCACGAGCACCCACTCGCCGGGAGCGTCCGTCACCTCCAGCAGACGCACCCGCCACGGCAGATCCCGCTCCAGATCGAACCCGGCCGAAGCCACCTCGGTCACCGCAGCAGTGACCTGGTCGGTGACCACGGCCTCGGCACGGACCTCTGGAGCGCCCTCGACGGGGTCGAGGACGTGCTGGCTCGGCTGGCCGTCAGCGCTCTGGCGGAACACGGTGCGCAGGCTCTCGTGCCTGCCGGCGACATCCGCGAGCGCGGCCCGGAGCGCCTCCACGTCCAGCTCACCCGTCAACC
>NZ_JBEYVW010000046.1:0-4200 GCF_040644175.1 Streptomyces sp. NPDC047017
TGGAGAGGCAGCGGATCGGAGGCGGTGACCAGCTCACGCAGCGGATGGCGGGCCAGGACCGCGTCCACCTCCGGCGTCAACGCCGCCGCGAGCCGGGTCATCACCGGCAGCGAGTCGTCCTGCATCACCCGTACGGCGGACAGCAGTGTCTCCCGCTCCGTCCCCCGCGGCACCCCCGCCGCCGCCCGCGCGTGCAGCTCGGCGCCCTCCTCCAGCACCAGGCCGGTGTCGATCCCGGCCGGGACCTTCACGGAGGCGGTGTGCCGCCAGGTGGTGACGGGGTCGCTCCACGTCTCCACGTGGTAGGTCCAGCGGCCCGGTGCCCCGGGCGTCACCTCGGCGCCCCAGCGGTCGGAGCCGGGCGCCAGCTCACGCATCGGCGTCCAGGGGCCGGGCCGGCCCTCGGGGTCCGCCAGCACCACATCGGCGGCGACCGCGTCATGCCCCTCGCCGAACACGGTGGCGGTGACCTGGAACGTCTCGCCCACCACCGCCTTGGCCGGGCGCCTGCCGCACTCCACGGCCGGGCGCACATCCCGTACGGGGATGCGGCCGATGGCCGAGGCAGGACTCGGGGTCGAACTCATGGGTGTCACCTCCACCGTGCTAGAGGCCGGGCTCACGCCCGGCCGGGAACCATGTACCTCTCGTGCGCGCCGCGGACCCTAGGCCCCGGCGGGGGAGCGATGCTCCGGGGCCGTCCGGCGCCGGGTCCGCCCGGGGGCGACGCCCCTGCGCGAGCAGGGCGGCCGGCCGCCCTGCTCGCGCAGGTAGGTGGCGGGACCGGTGCGCAGGTAGCGCTCCGCGGCGTCCGCCGCCTCCCGGGCGCAGCGCTTGCCCATCAGCACGCACAGGGTGTAACCCGAGTCCTCGAACGTCGCCCGCACCCTGCGGTCGTCGGGAGACGCGAGCATCAGGCGTTCCCACGCCCGGTAGTGCCGCAGATGCCTGGCGACTTCGGCTGTGGCGGGTAGCAGCATGGCGCCGTTCACCTTTCGGAAGCGCTCGACGGGCTCGTTTCCCCGACGTCCGGGCGGTGGCCGCGCACGCGGAGGCACGCGTCCCGTTCACGGCGCTCGATCGAGACTTTCACTCATGGTGCACGTTCAACGACATACCGTCCTGTTGGAACTTCAACCAGCGTCCCCGCCGGTCCCGGCACCCGCTCGTCATCCGTCCGCCGCCCGGGCGCCGCCTGTTCGTGTTGCACGAATGGCGTAGCACCCGCACTGTGGATCTGACTCAGAGGCAACACACGCTCACGCTTAGTGCTCGGGGACCCGGCCCGCAAGGGCGGGGAAGGGGCGCGGGCCTCGCCGGTGAGGAGCCACGATGAAGACCGCAGTGCCCTGCTACTACCACCTCGACGTGGAAGTCAGCCCGGAACGGGTCGGACAGGTCAGGCGCATCCTGGCCGCGCACCTGAGGTTCTGGGACCTGGAGGACCTCGTCGAACCCGTCTGCGGCGGCGCCGAGATGCTGCTGAAGGCGATCGACGAACACGCCAGGGACAAGCACACGTCCATCGAGATGTGGTGGACGGGCCAGCACCTGATCACCGCCGTCGCGGAGAACAACCACGATCTGCGCCCCGACCAGGACCTGCGCACCTGCCTGGCCCGGATCGCGGCGACCAGCGACGGCTGGGGCTGCTGCGCGGCCGCGACCGGAGCCAAGGTCATCTGGTTCTCGCAGCGGGCCCGCGCCGGGGTGCGCGTCCCGCTGGTCCCGAAGGCTCCCGCCCCGAGCCTGCGCGAGGGCCTCAAGCCGCCCCGCGCCCTGCCGGTGACCGCGCTCGCCTCACCGCTCACGCTTCCCGGCGGCGTACTGGAGGGGGCCCGGTGACCCGGCGCCAAGGACGGGGAAAGGGGGTGCCCGTGCCCGTGTGGAGCGGGTACCCCTACCCGCTGGGCGCCGCGTACGACGGGGAAGGCACCAACTTCGCGCTGTTCAGCGAGGTCGCCGAGCGCGTCGAACTCGTCCTCGTGGACGACGCCGGCATCCACCGTCAGGTGCCGCTGGCCGAGGCCGACGGCTTCGTGTGGCACGGCTACCTGCCCGGCATCGGGCCGGGCCAGCGCTACGGCTACCGGGTGCACGGGCCCTGGCACCCGCCGGCCGGCCACCGCTGCAACCCGAAGAAGCTGCTCCTGGACCCCTATGCCAGGGCGGTGGACGGCAGGATGGACGACCATCCCTCGCTCTACGAGCGTGCCCCGCACGGCCCGGACCCCGCCGACAGCGCCGGGCACACCATGCTCGGCGTGGTCACCGACCCGGCCTTCGACTGGGGCGGCGACCGCCCGCCCCGGCGCGCGTACTCCGACACCGTCGTCTACGAGGCGCACGTGCGCGGCCTGACCCGCACCCACCCCGACGTACCGCCCGAACTGCGCGGCACCTACGCGGGCCTGGCCCACCCCGCGGTGATCGAGCACCTGACCTCGCTGGGCGTGACGGCCGTCGAGTTGATGCCGGTCCACCAGTTCGTGCACGACGGCGTGCTCCAGGGCCGCGGCCTGTCCAACTACTGGGGCTACAACACCATCGGCTTCTTCGCGCCGCACAACGACTACGCCGCCCACGGCAGCCGCGGCCAGCAGGTCGCCGAGTTCAAATCGATGGTCAAGGCGCTGCACGCGGCCGGCCTCGAAGTGCTCCTCGACGTGGTCTACAACCACACCGCCGAGGGCAACGAGAAGGGCCCCACGCTGTCCTTCCGGGGCATCGACAACTCCTCGTACTACCGCCTGGTCGACGGCGACTGGGGGCACTACTACGACACCACGGGCACCGGCAACAGCCTGCTGATGCGCCACCCCTACGTGCTCCAGCTGATCATGGACTCGCTGCGGTACTGGGTCACCGAGATGCACGTGGACGGCTTCCGCTTCGACCTCGCGGCCACCCTGGCACGGCAGTTCCACGAGGTGGACCGGCTCTCCGCGTTCTTCGACCTGATCCAGCAGGACCCGGTGATCAGCCGCGTCAAGCTGATCGCGGAGCCCTGGGACGTGGGGGAGGGCGGCTATCAGGTGGGCAACTTCCCGCCGTTGTGGTCGGAGTGGAACGGCCTGTACCGGGACGCCGTACGGGACTTCTGGCGCGGCGAGGAGCACACCCTCGGCGACTTCGCGTCCCGGCTGACCGGCTCCTCCGACCTGTACGCCCACAACCGGCGCCGCCCCCGGGCCAGCGTCAACTTCGTCACCGCGCACGACGGTTTCACGCTGCGCGACCTCGTCTCGTACAACGACAAGCACAACGAGGCCAACGGCGAGGACAACCAGGACGGCGAGAGCACCAACCGGTCCTGGAACTGCGGCGCGGAGGGCGACAGCGACGACCCGGCCGTCCTCGAACTGCGCGCCCGCCAGCAGCGCAACTTCATCGCCACCCTGATGCTCTCCCAGGGCATCCCCATGCTCTGCCACGGCGACGAGCTGGGCCGCACCCAGGGCGGTAACAACAACGCCTACTGCCAGGACGACGAGGTCTCCTGGATCGACTGGCACCTCACCGCCGAGCAGCGGGAGCTGGCGGACTTCACCCGCCGGGTCATCGGCCTGCGCACCGCCCACCCGGTGCTGCGCCGCCGCCGCTTCTTCCAGGGCGAGACGGCCACCCGCGACGACCAGCCGCTGCCCGACCTGGTGTGGATGCTGCCGGACGGCCGGGAGATGGCGGAGGAGGACTGGCAGCGCTCCGACGCGCACTCCGTCATGGTCTTCCTCAACGGCGACGCCATCGCCGAGCCCGACCCGCAGGGCCGGCGCGTGCTCGACGACTCGTTCCTGCTGCTGCTCAACGGCTACTGGGAGCCGGTCGACTTCCGGCTGCCAGGCCCCGCCTACGCGGACCGCTGGACGACCGTCATCGACACCGCCGAGCCGCGGGGCGCGCCGGACGAGGCGGAGCACAAACCCGGCGGCGACCTGCGCGTGGCCTCACGCGGCCTGGTCCTGCTCTCCCGCCCGCCGCGAACGACCCGCTGAGCGTACGGCTGCGGCCCCACCCCTGGTGCTTCTGTTCTAGTGGTCGTCGCAACACCTCAGCTCAGGGGATGCGATGGACTTCAAGATTCGGGAGGACCGGGGGCAGGCGCCAGGCCGCAAGGCCCTGGTCCGTGAGCGGGAGGAATACTTCCGGCTCATGGACCAGGGCGTCAGCAGCATGGAGGCTTGCCGGATCGTCGGCATC
>NZ_JBEYVW010000047.1:0-3855 GCF_040644175.1 Streptomyces sp. NPDC047017
GCCGCTGCGGGCGCCCCCCCGGCGGGCCCCCCCCCCCGGGGGGCGCCCCCGCCGGTCCTGGTGGCGCGGTGGCGGGCTCAGCCGGGGTACGGGGCGAGCCAGACGGTGGCCAGCGGCGGCAGGGTCAGCCGGATGTGCCCGTCCTCCGGCTTGACCGGTTCCGGGTTGCCGACGCCGCTGCCGCCGTAGCGGACGGCGTCGGTGTTCAGGACCTCGCACCAGGCGGTGACCTCACCCGGCACGTCCAGGCGGTAGTCCTCGCGGACCACGGGGGCGAAGTGCGACACCGCCAGCAGCGGGGCGCCCGACGCGTCCAGGCGCAGGAACGCGTACACATTGTCGTCGGCACAGTCCACCGCGACCCAGCGGAAACCCTCCGGCGCGGTGTCGCGCTGCCACAGGGCCGGGGTGCCGCGGTAGCGCGTGTTGAGGTCGCGCACCAGATCCCGCACCCCGCGGTGGTCGCCCGCCGAGCAGTTGCCCTCCTCAAGCAGCCACCACTCGGGACCGTGCTCCTCGGAGAACTCGCCGCCCTGCGCGAACTCCTGCCCCATGAACAGCAGCTGCTTGCCCGGATGGGCCCACATGTAGCCCAGGTAGGCCCGGTGGTTCGCCCGCCGCTGCCACCAGTCGCCCGGCATCTTCGACACCAGGGCCTGCTTGCCGTGCACCACCTCGTCGTGCGAGATCGGCAGCACGTAGTTCTCGCTGTACGCGTACACCATCGAGAACGTCATCTCGTGGTGGTGGTACTTGCGGTGCACCGGCTCCTTGCTCATGTACTGCAGCGAGTCGTGCATCCAGCCCATGTTCCACTTCAGCCCGAACCCGAGGCCGCCGCGGTCGGTCGGCGCGGTCACCCCGCCCCAGGCGGTGGACTCCTCCGCGATGGTCACCACACCCGGCGCCCGCCGGTACACGGTGGCGTTCATCTCCTGGAGGAAGGCCATCGCGTCCAGGTCCTCCCGGCCGCCGTACTGGTTGGGCGTCCACTGCCCGGAGTCGCGCGAGTAGTCCAGGTAGAGCATCGAGGCGACCGCGTCCACCCGCAGGCCGTCGATGTGGAACTCCTCGCACCAGTAGACGGCGTTCGCCACCAGGAAGTTGCGCACCTCGGTGCGGGCGAAGTCGAACTCGTACGTGCCCCAGTCCGGGTGCTCGGCGCGCTGCGCGTTCCCGGGCTCGTACAGCGGGTCCCCGTCGAAGCGGGCCAGCGCCCAGTCGTCCTTCGGGAAGTGGGCCGGCACCCAGTCCATGATCACGCCGATCCCGGCCCGGTGGCAGGCGTCCACGAAGTACCGGAAGTCGTCCGGGGAGCCCAGCCGCGAGGTCGGCGCGTAGTACGAGGTCACCTGATAGCCCCAGGAGCCGCCGAAGGGGTGCTCGGCGACCGGCATCAGCTCCACATGGGTGAAGCCCAGGTCCTTGACGTAGGCGGGCAGCTCCTCGGCCAGCTCGCGGTACGTCCGCCCCGTGCGCCAGGACGGCAGGTGCACCTCGTACACCGAGAACGGCGCCTCGTGCACGGGCGTGTCCCCGCGGTGCGCCATCCACTCGGCGTCGCCCCACTCGTGGTGCGCGGCGGTCACGATCGAGGCCGTGTCCGGTGGCACCTCGGTGCGGCGGGCCATCGGGTCGGCCTTCAGGAACCGGTCGCCGTACTGCGAGGTGATCTCGAACTTGTAGCGCGCGCCCTCGCCGATCCCGGGCAGGAACAGCTCCCACACACCGGCCGCGCCGAGCGAGCGCATCGGGAAGGCGGTGCCGTCCCAGTACGTGAAGTCCCCGGCGACCCGCACTCCGCGGGCGTTGGGCGCCCACACCGTGAACCGGGTGCCGGCCACGCCCTGGTGGACCATCGGCTGCGCGCCGAGCGCCTGCCACAGCTGCTCGTGCCGGCCCTCCCGGATCAGGTGCAGGTCCAGCTCGCCGAGGGCGGGCAGGAAGCGGTAGGGGTCGTGCACCTCGTGCTCGCCCTGCTCGTAGGCGACCACCAGAGTGTAGTCGGGGACCGTGGCGAAGGGCAGCACGGCCGAGAACAGGCCGTCGCCCTCCGACACCAGCGGGACGCGCTCGCCGCCGACGGCCACGCTCACCGCGCGGGCGAACGGGCGCAGCGCCCGCAAGGCGGTCCCGCCCGGCACCGGGTGCGCGCCGAGCAGCGCGTGCGGGTCGTGGTGGGCGCCGGACAGCAGCCGCTCACGGTCGGCCGGGTCCAGGGGCGGGGCCGCGGTCCCGGGTCCCGCCGCGGGCGGGACCGGGCCGGACGGCTCGGGAAGTGACGTGTCGCGCAGTGCCACGGGTTCAGCCTCCTCTCACGGCGAGACGTTCGATCGCCGCCATCGGTACCGCGAGCCAGTCGGGGCGGTGCCGGGCCTCGTACAGCACTTCGTACACGGCTCGGTCCGTCTCGTAGGCCCGCAGCAGGGCGTGTTTCTTACGGGGGTCCCAGCCGGCCCGGGAGGCGTAGCCGGCGCAGTACGCCTCGCGGCAGCGCCGTGCCCACTCGGGGCGCCAGGGACGGCGCTGCCGGGCGGCGTAGTCGAAGGAGCGCAGCATGCCCGCCACGTCCCGCACCGGGGACTCGGGGACACGGCGTTCGGCGAGCGGACGGGACGGCTCGCCCTCGAAGTCGATGACGAACCACTCGCGTCCGGCCCGCAGCACCTGGCCCAGGTGCAGGTCGCCGTGCACCCGCTGGGCGGCCGGCCCGGCGTCGCAGCTGGCCAGCGCGGCGAACGCGGTGCGCAGCCGGGCGGCGTAGGGCCGCAGCGCGGGCACGCTGTGCGTCGCCGCGTCCAGCCGCTCGGTCATCGCCACCGCGGTCCGCGCCACCTCCCGGTGGCCGCCGGTCGGGAAGGCGTCGGCCAGCGCCAGGTGCACCTCCGCCGTCGCCTGCCCGAGCTGGAGCGCCTGGGCGGTGAAGTCGTCCCCGGTGGCCAGCGCCCGCAGGGCCAGCGTCCAGCCGTCGGCCGCGTCCCGCAGGAACGGCTGGAGCACGCCGAGCGTCGCCTCCTCCGGCTGCGTGGTGCGCAGCCAGGCCACCGGGGCGGGCACCCGGCCGCACCCCTGCCGGGCCAGCGCCCAGGGCACCTCCAGGTCGGGGTTGATACCGGCCTGGACACGGCGGAAGACCTTCAGGATGAAGTCGTCGCCGTAGACGATCGAGGAGTTGGACTGCTCGGCGTCCAGCAGCCGCGGGACCAGGCCGCCGGGGATCGGCACCGACGGGTCCGCCTCGAAGCGCAGCGGCCCTGCCGCGCCGGGGTGCCGCAGCCGCTCCAGGAGCAGCTGCGCCGAGCGCGGGTCGCACAGCGCGTCGTAGACCGCGAGACCGGCCAGCGGTCCTGCCACCGGACGGCCGATGAAGGCCCGGTGCTGGCGCGGGGACAGCTCCCGGCGCACCCCGAGCAGCAGTTGGTAGCAGTCCGCGGGCGGCGGCACGGTGGTGCCGGCCGGCGCGGGGACACCCCCGTGACCGGTGGGGAGGCCCGCGTGTTCGGCGTGGACCAGCAGATGCAGGCAGCCCGGGAACAGCTCCGTCATCGACAGCAGCCGCAGATCGGTGACGGGCCGGTCCTTGCCGGCGAACCAGCGCTGCCTGGGCAGCCACTCGCGCAGCAGCGACCCGAGCGAGGCCATGGGGTCGGCGACGCCCACGGTGCCCGGCTGGAGGGATGCGGTCTTCGGCATGGTCACGCCTCCTTTCGTCTCGGCCACACGGTCAGACTCGTCGGCCGATCCGGGATGCGGCTCTGGTGAGCCGGAACCAGTAGAAGCCGTGGCCGGCGAGGGTGAGCAGGTAGGGCAGCTCGCCGATGGCGGGGAAGCGGACTCCGCCGATGAGTTCGACCG
>NZ_JBEYVW010000048.1:0-3318 GCF_040644175.1 Streptomyces sp. NPDC047017
CCCGCCTCCACCTCGACGCCCTCGGCGTCAAGCTGACCACCCTGCGCCCGGAGCAGGCGGCGTACATCGGCGTCGACGTCGACGGCCCCTACAAGGCGGACCACTACCGCTACTGAGCGGACCCCGTACCGCCACTGACCGGTGAGGCAGGCCCCCGCACCCCCGTGCCGGGGGCCTGCCCCTTTGGCCGGAGCGGCCCGTCAAGCCCCAGGAACCCCATGCCCCGCGGCCGTTATTCGCTCCACGATCCGCACGATCACACCCCCTTCGCCGAAGAGCACTTCCAGTGCGCCCCCGGCCCCGCCGGCTGGCGCTACGTCTCCCAGGTCACCACCCCCTCGGGCGATCACCGCGGCTCCGTCGACCTCGCCCTCGACGAACTCGGCCGCCCCCTCCGCCTCGAACTCCACGCGGGCGGCTGGCAGGTGCGCGGCGCCGCGCTCGACGGCGTCACCTGGGTCCGCACCGACCCCACCGGGACCCACGCCGCCGAAGGCACTGTGCGCGCCCACGCCTTCACCGGCACGTCCCCCGCGTTCCTCGTCGCCACCGCACGTCTCCTGCGCCTCACCCCCTCGTCCGCCGCGACCCGCGTACGCCTCGTCACCTTCACCGATCCGGTCCTCGCCCCCCGCACCGTGGACCAGTCCTGGGCCCTGGTGAAAAGAGAAGCACACGCCACTGACAACGGCCCCCTGACCGTGGACGAGTACCAGGTCACAGCCCTGGACACGGGCGAGCGGCACGCCGTCCACCTCGCCGGCGACGTGGTCCTGGCCGCCCCCGGCGTCGAACTCGAAGACCTCCAGTCGCCGCCGTCCGCCTTCGGCACCTGAGCGACCGCGCGACGAACGCTCACGCGGGCGGCACGAACCCGGTGGCGGGACGCTCCTCCGGCGACTGCGGCCGAGCGGAGGCGGGCGGAACGGACGGCGCCCGCACCACGGGCGCCGCGTCCTGCGGGACGAACGCCGCCTGCGACCCCGAGGAGACGGGATCAGGCAGGACGGGACCCGGAGTTCCAGGAACGGCTTCTGCTCCGCCCGCCCCTGAACCGTTCCCGAACGCCCGCCGCGCCTCACGGACCTGCCGCTCCTGCACCACCGCCGCCAGAAACACGGCCGGAGGCACATCGGAGGGCACCGAAGCCCCCGTACGCGCCGCGAGATCCGCGGCGAGCCGCTCCGCCATGCCCCAGCCGACCTGCGGATCGAGCTGACGCATCCGCGTCAGGTACTGCCGGACCGCCAGCCACAGCCCGTCCGGGACCGCCGACAGGTCGAGGGCCGAGAACCGCCCGGCCAGCCAGGGCGGCGGCGGAGGCACGGACGACGCCGGCCCGGCCGCCACCCGCTCCCGCACCACCAGCGTGCCCGCGAACACGTCCCCCAGCCGGCGCCCGCGCGCCGACACCAGCGAGGCGACGCAGGCGACGACCCCGAACGTCATCAGGATCTCCACCACGCCGACCGCGCCGCGCACCAGCGCGTGCCGGAACCGGATCGGCCCGCCGTCGTCCCGGACCACACGCAGCCCGCACGCCAGCTTCCCGAGCGAGCGCCCGTGGCTGAGCGTCTCCACCGCGATCGGCCCGCCCACCAGCACGAGCAGGAAGGACGCGATCGACAGCGCGATCCGCGCCGCGTCGTCCAGCGACGCCGTGCCCAGCACCAGACCCACGCTCACGGCCACATAGGCGGCGAAGGCCACGGCGAGGTCGAGCAGCACGGCCAGCGCCCTGCTGGGCAACCTCGCCGGGCGCAGCTCCAGCGCCACCGCCTCACCCGTCACCAGCTCACTCACGCCCGCCCGTCCTTCCCCTGGCCTGCCCCGAAGACGGCCAGTCTGCCAAGCTGAGGGCCATCGCGCCCCAGTAGGACAAGCTGACCCGTCCGTCGGGCAGCCGAACAACCAGCCGAGGAGCAGGCAGACACGATGGACCTGGACGTCTTCGTCTCCGCCCACCGAGCCGAGTGGGACCGCCTCGACGCCCTGCTCAGCCGCCGACGCCGCCTCACCGGCGCGGAGGCCGACGAACTCGTCTCCCTCTACCAGCGTGCCGCCACCCACCTCTCGCTGATCCGCTCCAGCGCCCCGGACCCCGAGCTGACCGGCCGGCTCAGCCAGCTCGTGGCCCGCGCGCGTGGGGCGGTGACCGGGACCCGCCGGGCCTCGTGGCGCGACGTCACCCGCTTCCTGCTGGAGGGCTTCCCCGCCGCCGTCTACCGGGCCCGGCACTGGTGGGTCCCCACCGCGGTCGTCTCCACCGTCGTCGGAGCACTGCTGGGCTGGTGGATCGGTACGCACCCGGAAGTGCAGACCGCGATCGCGGCCCCGGACCAGCTCCGGCAGCTGACCCGCCCCGGCGGCGAGTACGAGACGTACTACTCCAGTCATCCCGCCTCGGCGTTCGCCGCCCAGGTGTGGACGAACAACGCCGAGGCGGCCGCCATGTGCCTGGTCCTGGGCGTCTTCCTGGGACTGCCGGTCCTGTGGATCCTCTTCGAGAACATGCTCAACCTGGGCGTCGGCATCGGGCTGATGTCCTCGGCGGGCAGGCTCGACACGTTCCTCGGGCTGATCCTCCCGCACGGCCTGCTCGAACTGACCGCGGTCTTCGTCGCCGCCGGCACCGGACTGCGCCTCGGCTGGACCCTCATCGACCCCGGACCGCGCAGCCGCCGCACCGCCCTGGCCGAAGAGGGCCGGGCCGCCCTCGGCATGGCCATCGGCCTCGCCCTGGTCCTGCTCGTCTCCGGCGCCATCGAAGGCTTCGTCACTCCGTCGGGCCTGCCCACCTGGGCCCGCATCGGCATCGGCATCTTCGCCGAACTGGCCTTCCTGACCTACGTCTACGTCCTCGGCGGCCGTGCCGCGCGGGCCGGCGACACGGGTGACATCACGCCGACCGAGCGAAGCGCCACCGTGCCGACAGCCGCCTGATGTGCGTGTACGCCCGCTGAACTGCTAGTGTCCTCTTCGCCCCACCGGAGCCGTTGACACGGAGCCGATGGGGAGGTAGATTCGAACAGTTGCCTGGAGCTGGACATGATCCAGATGGGCAGCGGTGAACATCTACCGGCTTCCGAAATCATCGATTTACGAGAAGCCACTCCCGATGAATCGGAAAACGAAGGCCGGTCAGACCGGCCCGGAAGATCTGATAAAGTCGGAACCGCCGGAAAGGGAAACGCGGAAGCGGGAACCTGGAAAGCATCGAGGAAATCGGATCGGAAAACGGTCTGATAGAGTCGGAAACGCAAGACCGAAGGGAAGCGCCCGGAGGAAAGCCCGAGAGGGTGAGTACAAAGGAAGCGT
>NZ_JBEYVW010000049.1:0-3266 GCF_040644175.1 Streptomyces sp. NPDC047017
CCCGGCCAGCACCGCCTCGACCTCACCCGGCTCGATACGGAAACCCCGCACCTTCACCTGAGCATCAGCACGCCCCACGAACTCCAGCACACCATCCGCCGACCACCGCACCACATCCCCAGTCCGATACATCCGCGAACCCGCCACCACAGCGAACGGATCCGCAACAAACCGCTCCGCCGTCAAACCAGGACGACCCACATACCCCCGAGCCAACTGCGCGCCCGCGATGTACAACTCACCCGCCACACCCACCGGCACCGGCGACAAACCCGCATCCAACACATACACCCGTGTGTTTCCCAGCGGACGCCCGATCGGCGGAGGCTGGTCCTCGGGCCGAATGGAGCTGTTCAGTGCAACGGCCGTGGTTATCACCGTGGCCTCAGTCGGGCCGTATGTGTTCCACATGCGGGCTCCGACCATCCACCGGCTGGCCATGTCCGCCGTCAGCAGTTCTGCGCCCAGGACCCAGTTCTCCACTCCGGAGACCGCGGCAGGGTCGAGCACCCCGAGCAGGGAGGGGACCACACTGGCGACGTTCACACCGGACTTCTTGACCATCTCGGCCAGTGTCTCCGGTTCCGACCGTTCCGTGCTCGACGCGATGGCGAGGGTCGCCCCTGCCGCGAGGGTGACGGCCACGTCGAGTACGGAAGCGTCGAAGCTGAAGGAGGCGAACTGCAGGGCCACTGCGCCTTCTTGAACACCAAGGACCGGTCGCATCACCTCTGCGAGGTTGGCGACACCACGGTGAGGAACGGCTACCCCCTTGGGGCGTCCCGTCGAGCCCGACGTGTAGATCACGTACGCGAGTTGGTCCGGGTCGACGGCGACAGGCGGCTCTTCGCCAGAGGGGGCGGCGTCCGCGTAGACGAATTCGTCGAGCAGCACGACGTGCACCGCCTCCGACGGCAGGTCCCGCACCGTGTCGGCGGTCCCCAGGACCACGACCGCTCCGCTGTCCGCCACCATGTAGCCGAGTCGGTCCGGCGGGTACTCAGGGTCGAGAGGCACGTACGCGCCGCCTGCACGCCACACCGCGAGGAGCGACACGACCATGTCCGCCCCTCGCGGCAGGCACAGGCCGACCAGGCGCTCCCGGCCCACGCCGAGTGCGATCAGCTTCCGCGCAAGGTGACTCGCTCGCGCATCGAGCTGGGCATAGGTGAGTTCGACGTCGCCGCTGAGTACGGCGAGCGCGTCGGGAGTGCGCGCCACTCTCGCCCGGAACAGGTCGAGCACCGTGCCGGCGGGAATCTCCCGCTCGGTGTCGTTCCACGTACGCAGGATGCGCTCGCGCTCCTCGTCACCAAGCACGCCGACCTCGCGAATCGCCCGGTCGGGCTCCGCCACCACCGTCTCCAGTACGCGGACGAGGCGATCAGCGATGCCCTGCACGGTCTCGGCCGTGAAGAGGTCGGTCCGGTACTCCAGCTGCCCCAGCAGCCCCCTGGAGAGCCCACCCTCGTCGTAGATCTCGGCGAGGCTGACGGACAGGTCAAACTTCGCCGCAGTGTTCGTCAGGGGCTCCGGCACGGCCTGGACTCCAGGCAGGTCGAGGTCCGGTTGAGCGTTGTTGTGGAAGCTGAGCATGACCTGGAACAGGGGGTGGCGGGCCATGGAGCGTGCCGGGTTGAGGATCTCCACCAGCCGCTCGAACGGCACGTCCTGATGGGCGTACGCCGCCAGGTCCGCTTCCCGGACGCGCTCCACCATATCCCGGAACGTCGGGTCGCCCGACAGGTCGGTCCGCAGGACCAGCGTGTTCAGGAAGCATCCGACGAGGTCGTCGAGGGCGTCGTCGGTACGCCCCGCGACCGGCGTCCCTATCGGAATGTCCTCCCCGGCGCCCATCTTCGACAGAAGGACCGCCAGCGCCGCCTGCACCGTCATGAACACACTCGCCCCGCAGGAACGGGACAGCTCCACCAGACGGGCGTGCGTTTCGGCCGGCACGTGCACACCGACGGACGCTCCTTCGGCGGAGGCGGTCGCGGGACGCGGGTGGTCGAGTGGCAGCTCAAGCTGCTCGGGAAGGTCGGCCAGGGCCTGCTTCCAGTAGGCGACCTGGGCGGCGATGACACTGTCCGGGTCGTCCTCGTCGCCGAGCACCTCGCGCTGCCACAGCGTGTAGTCCGCGTACTGCACCTCGAGCGGCCGCCACTCCGGAGCAGCACCGCGACAGCGCGCCGCGTACGCCTGCGAAAGATCCCTCGCCAGCGGCGCCATCGACCAGCCGTCCGCCGCAATGTGGTGCACCACCACGACCAGGACCCACTGGCCGGGAGCGTCGGCAACCTCCAGCAGACGCACCCGCCACGGCAGGTCCCCCTCCAGGTTGAACCCGGCACCCACGATCGCGGCCACGGTCGAAGTCACGTCATCCAGGGACACCGGCTCGGCACGGACCTCTGGAGCGCCCTCGACAGGGTCGAGGACGTGCTGGCTCGGCTGGCCCTCAGTGCTCTGGCGGAACACGGTGCGCAGGCTCTCGTGCCTGCCGGCGACATCCGCGAGCGCGGCCCGGAGCGCCTCCACGTCCAGCTCACCCGTCAACCGCAGAGCGAGGGGAATGTTGTACGTCGCCGACACACCCTCGAGCTGACCCAGGAACCACAGACGGCGCTGCGCGAACGACACCGGAACAACCGCCGGCCGCACCCGCCGCCCCAACGGCTCCCGCACCCGACCACCCTCACCGAGCCGATCCACCAACCCCGCCACCGTCGGGGCCTCGAACAGGGACCGGATGCTCACCTCGACCCCGAGAACGGTCCGGATCCGGCTCACCAGCCGCGTCGCCAGCAGCGAGTGCCCGCCGAGGTCGAAGAAACCGTCGTCGATCGACACCGACTCCACGCCCAGGATCTCGGCGAACAGACCGCACAGGATCTCCTCCCGCGGTGTTCGCGGTGCTCGCCCCGACGCATCCGTGGTGTATTCGGGAGCCGGCAATGCCCGCCGGTCCAGCTTGCCGTTCGGCGTCAACGGCAGCGCATCGAGGGTGACGAACGCGGAGGGCACCATGTAGTCCGGCAGCCGGTCCGCCACGTGCCGACGCAGGACGGCAGCGTCGAAGTCCACGGTCGTAGGCACGACATAGGCGACCAGGCGCTTGTCGCCGGGCTGGTCCTCCCGCACGACCACGGCCACCTGACCCACCGATGGGTGCTCTGCCAGGACCGCTTCGATCTCGCCCGGTTCGATACGGAAGCCCCGCACCTTCACCTGCGCATCAGCACGCCCCACGAACTCCAGCACAC
>NZ_JBEYVW010000050.1:1678-3259 GCF_040644175.1 Streptomyces sp. NPDC047017
GGAGTAGTGGCGAGCGAAACCGGATGAGGCCAAACCTATGGCGTGTGAGACCCGGCAGGGGTTGCGTCGTGGGGGTTGTGGGATCTCTCTTTTGCGGTCTGCCGGCCGTGAGACGAGTCAGAAACCGTTGATGTAGGCGAAGGACATGCGAAAGGTCCGGCGTAGAGGGTAAGACCCCCGTAGTCGAAACGTCAGCGGCTCGTTTGAGAGACACCCAAGTAGCACGGGGCCCGAGAAATCCCGTGTGAATCTGGCGGGACCACCCGCTAAGCCTAAATATTCCCTGGTGACCGATAGCGGATAGTACCGTGAGGGAATGGTGAAAAGTACCCCGGGAGGGGAGTGAAATAGTACCTGAAACCGTGTGCCTACAAGCCGTGGGAGCGTCGGACATCAGCTTGCTGGTGTCTCGTGACTGCGTGCCTTTTGAAGAATGAGCCTGCGAGTTTGCGGTGTGTTGCGAGGTTAACCCGGGTGGGGTAGCCGTAGCGAAAGCGAGTCCGAACAGGGCGATTCAGTAGCACGCTCAAGACCCGAAGCGGAGTGATCTAGCCATGGGCAGGTTGAAGCGGAGGTAAGACTTCGTGGAGGACCGAACCCACCAGGGTTGAAAACCTGGGGGATGACCTGTGGTTAGGGGTGAAAGGCCAATCAAACTCCGTGATAGCTGGTTCTCCCCGAAATGCATTTAGGTGCAGCGTCGTGTGTTTCTTGCCGGAGGTAGAGCACTGGATAGGCGATGGGCCCTACCGGGTTACTGACCTTAGCCAAACTCCGAATGCCGGTAAGTGAGAGCGCGGCAGTGAGACTGTGGGGGATAAGCTCCATGGTCGAGAGGGAAACAGCCCAGAGCATCGACTAAGGCCCCTAAGCGTACGCTAAGTGGGAAAGGATGTGGAGTCGCAGAGACAACCAGGAGGTTGGCTTAGAAGCAGCCACCCTTGAAAGAGTGCGTAATAGCTCACTGGTCTAGTGATTCCGCGCCGACAATGTAGCGGGGCTCAAGCGTACCGCCGAAGTCGTGTCATTGCAGCATATACGCCCAACGGCGGCTGTGATGGGTAGGGGAGCGTCGTCTGCCGGGTGAAGCAGCACCGGAAGGTAGTTGTGGACGGTTGACGAGTGAGAATGCAGGCATGAGTAGCGATTCACACGTGAGAAACGTGTGCGCCGATTGACTAAGGGTTCCTGGGTCAAGCTGATCTGCCCAGGGTAAGTCGGGACCTAAGGCGAGGCCGACAGGCGTAGTCGATGGATAACCGGTTGATATTCCGGTACCCGCTGTGAAGCGTCAAACATCGAGCATCGTGATGCTAAGGCCGTGAAGCCGCCCTGATCTCTTCGGAGTTGAGGGGAGTGGTGGAGCCGCCGGTCCAAGCGGTTAGTAGGTGAGTGATGGGGTGACGCAGGAAGGTAGTCCATCCCGGGCGGTGGTTGTCCCGGGGTAAGGGTGTAGCCCGAGTGGTAGGTAAATCCGCCATTCATATGAGGGTGAGACCTGATGCCGAGCCGATTGTGGTGAAGTGGATGATCCTATGCTGTCGAGAAAAGCCTCTAGCGAGTTTCATGGCGGCCCGTACC
>NZ_JBEYVW010000051.1:0-3056 GCF_040644175.1 Streptomyces sp. NPDC047017
GTGGTGCGGTGGTCGGCGGATGGTGTGCTGGAGTTCGTGGGGCGTGCTGATGCGCAGGTGAAGGTGCGGGGCTTCCGTATCGAACCGGGCGAGATTGAGGCCGTCCTCGCTGGGCATGAGCAGGTCGCCCAGGCGGCGGTCGTCGTGCGGGAGGACGAGCCCGGCGACAAGCGCCTCATTGCCTACGTCGTGGGTGCGGTGGGCGTGGACGGGGCACTGATCGGTTCCGACACGTCCCTGCTGCGTCAGCATGTGTCCGAGCACGTGCCGGACTACATGGTGCCGTCGGCGTTCGTCGTGCTTGACGCCCTGCCGTTGACGCCGAACGGCAAGCTGGACCGGCGGGCCCTGCCGGTACCGGAGTACGTCGTGGCCACCGTCGGACGTGGGCCGAGGACACCGCGCGAGGAGATCCTGTGCGGTCTGTTCGCCGAGATCCTCCGTGTCGAGTCGGTGTCGATCGACGACAGCTTCTTCGACCTCGGCGGGCACTCGCTGCTGGCGACTCGACTGGCCAGCCGGATCCGGACTGTTCTCGGGGTGGAGGTGAGCATCCGGTCCCTGTTCGAGGCCCCGACCGTCGCCGGGCTGGTGGACCGGCTCGATGAGGGTGGTCGGGTGCGGGAGCCGTTGGGGCGGCGGGTGCGGCCGGATATTCTCCCGGTGTCGTTCGCGCAGCGCCGTCTGTGGTTCCTGGGCCAGCTCGAGGGTGTCTCGGCGACGTACAACATTCCCCTCGCTCTGCGGTTGACGGGTGAGCTGGACGTGGAGGCGCTGCGGGCGGCTCTGGCGGACGTCGCGGGTCGGCACGAGAGCCTGCGCACGGTTTTCCCGCAGGTGGACGGTGAGCCGCGGCAGGAAATCCTGGCAGGTGCCGGCGGGGTTCCGGAATGTGTCGTCGAGCAGGTCTCGGAGGCCGGGGTGCCGGCCGCTGTGGCAGCGGTGGTCACCGCCGGCTTCGATCTGGAGCGGGACCTGCCGTGGCGGGTCAGGGTGCTGGACGTCACCGACACCCCCGGCGAATGTGTTCTGGTCTTGGTGGTTCATCACATTGCCGCCGACGGGTGGTCGTTGGCGCCGCTGGCGAAGGACCTGTCGCAGGCGTACGTCGCTCGCTCCCAGGGTGCTGCCCCCGAGTGGCAGCCGCTTGAGGTGCAGTACGCGGACTACACGCTGTGGCAGCGAGAGGCCCTCGGTGACGAGGACGACCCGGACAGCGTGATCGCCGCCCAGGTCGCTTACTGGAAACAGGTTTTGGCCGATCTTCCGGAGCAGCTGGAGCTCCCGGTCGACCACCCGCGCTCCGTCGTGGCCTCCCATGAGGGTGCATCGGTCGGCGTACGGGTTTCGGCCGAAACGCACGCCCGTCTGGTGGAGCTGTCGCGCTCCTGCGGGGCGAGCATGTTCATGACCGTACAGGCGGCGCTGGCGGTCCTTCTGTCGAAGATGGGCGCCGGGGAGGACATTCCGATAGGGACACCGGTCGCGGGCCGTACCGACGACGCCCTCGACGACCTCGTCGGGTTCTTCGTGAACACGTTGGTCCTGCGGACCGATGTCTCTGGCGATCCGACGTTCCGGCAGGTGGTGGAGCGCGTCCGGGAAGCCGACCTGGCGGCTTACGCCCACCAGGACGTGCCGTTCGAGCGGCTCGTGGAGATCCTCAACCCGGCACGCTCCATGGCCCGCCACCCCCTCTTCCAAGTCATGCTGACCGTGCAGCACCATGCACCGCTCCTCTCCGCCTTCCGCAGTGCCACGGCCGGATCGACGACCGAGTCCGGACTCGTACTGCCCGACCTGGCCGTACGGCCGGAGCCGGTGGAGGGGACGGTCGCGAAGTTCGATCTGTCCGTCAGCCTGGGTGAGACGCACGACGACAGCACGCCCGCAGGGCTCGAAGGGCGCCTGGACTACCGCACCGATCTGTTCGACAGGACTACCGTCGAACATCTCGCCCGACGACTGATCCAGCTCCTCGACGCCGTCGCCGCATCGCCCGACGCCCCCGTCCGCCAGATGAACGTCCTTGGGGCGGCCGAACGCGAAAGGGTCCTGCGCGTCTGGAACGACACCGCGCGCGAAAGGCCGGGGGCGACACTCACCCAGCTGTTCGAAGCGCACGTCGCACGGACCCCCGACGCGTCAGCGGTGGTGAGCGACGAGCTTGAGCTCACCTATTCGCAACTGAACGAGCGCGCGGACCGACTGGCGCGCCATCTTGCCGCCAAGGGCGCCGGACCCGAGCACGCGGTCGGCCTGTGGATGGAGCGGTCCGCTGACCTGGTGACCGCGCTGCTGGCCGTCCTGAAGACCGGCGCCCACTACGTACCGCTGCACGAGGGTCACCCGCCGAGCCGACGTCGACTGGTCATGGCAGACTGCGCCGCTGAACTGCTGGTGACGGACCGCCCGGCTGAAGCCGCCGAGTTCGCAGGGACGGCCGAGATCATCTGCGTCGATGAAGTCCTCAGGGCGGCTTCCGCGCCGGGACCGGTGAAGTCGGCCGGTGCTGCGGGTGCGGACGGACTCGCCTATGTGATGTACACGTCCGGGTCGACCGGTGAACCCAAGGGCGTGGCCGCCACCCACCGCAGCGTGGCGGACCTCGTGCTGGACCGCTGCTGGGAGACGGACAACCACGAGCGCGTCCTCTTCCACTCGCCGTACGCCTTCGATGCCTCCACGTTCGAGCTCTGGGCCCCTCTCCTCTCCGGCGCGACCATCGTCGTCGCGCCTCCGGGAAACCTGGACGCTCTGTCCCTGGAACAGCTGATCAAGGTTCACGACATCACGGGCGTGGTGCTCACGGCGGGACTTTTCCGCGTTATAGCCGAGGAGGCCCCGACCTGCCTCACCCAGCTGCGTGAGGTGTTGACGGGTGGTGATGTGGTGTCGCCGGTGGCGGTGCGCAGGGTGGTGGAGGCGTGTCCGGGCACGGTGGTGCGGGTGTTGTACGGGCCGACGGAGATCACCTTGTGTGCGACGCAGTACGAGGTTCCGGTGGGTGCGGTCGTGGGTGGTTCGGTGCCGATCGGTCGGCCGATGGACAACAC
>NZ_JBEYVW010000052.1:0-2213 GCF_040644175.1 Streptomyces sp. NPDC047017
GCCCACCAGCACCTCAAACTCACCGACATCCACAACCTGACCCCGGCCAACGAACTCTTCGACACCGTCGTCGTCTTCGAGAACTACCCGGTCGAGAACGAGGCCTTCGAACGGGCGACGTCCGCGCTGACCCTCACCCAGGTCGAAGCCCACGACGCCAGCCACTACCCGATGAATATCCGCGTCCTGCCCGGAGACAGCGTCGAGATCCGCATGGAATACGGACCCGACCTGTTCACCCGTACAGCCGTGGAGAAACTCGGCAGCCGGCTTCTCCTCGTTCTCCGGGCCATTGCCGAAACCCCGCGGACCCCTGTCGGCCGTGTCGACATACTCGAGGCGCACGAGCGTGAGCAGGTGCTTTCCGCCCTGCACGGCCGACGTGACGTGGCGGAGTTCCGCGACGTCGTGGACAGGATCAGGGACGTCGCCCGCAGGCAGCCGGCCGCGGTGGCCGTCACGGACGACGAAGGAGACGTCACTTACGAGACCCTGATGTCCCGAGCGAGCGCCCTGTCCAGGCGCCTCGCGGCACGCGGAACAGGAGCGGGAACACTCGTCGGAATCCTCTCCGACCCCGGCGCGCTGTTCGTGTGGTCGGTGCTGGGCGTGTTCGGCAGCCGAGCCGGCTACATCCCGCTGGACCCGCACGCCCCGAACGCGCGCAGTGTCACGTACCTCACCGACAGCGGCGCGGACTGTCTGCTGACGGAGGAGAAGCACCTCGAGCAGGCGCACGCCATCGCGGCCGCATCGGGCGGCAAGGTCGAAGTCCTGGTCATCGGGTCCGAACGGGACGAGGCCGAGTGGTACCCGAGCCGATCCGAGACCTACGACATCGCCTATTCCATCTTCACCTCGGGTTCCACCGGACGACCGAAGGGAGCGATGGTCCACCGGGCCGGCATGGAGAACCACCTGCTGGCGAAGATCGAGGACCTGGACCTCTCCGCATCGGACAACGTCATGCAGAACGCGCCGCTGACCTTCAACATCTCGGTCTGGCAGATGTTCGCAGCGCTGATGCTCGGCGGCCGGATTCGGGTCGTCGACCGGACGGTCGCAGCAGACCCCCGGGAGCTCTTCCGGCGCGTGGCCGACGAAGGCGTGTCCGTGTTGGAGGTCGTTCCCTCACTCCTCCGGGCCGCCCTCGACCTGTGGGACGCCGAGGAAGCGCTGCCCGAACTGCCGCGGCTGCGCTGGCTGGTCGTGACGGGTGAGCCGCTCCCGGGCAGCCTGTGCGAGCGATGGTTCGCGCGGTACCCGGAAATCCCGCTCGTCAACGCCTACGGATCGACGGAATGCTCGGACGACGTCTCGCACGCCGTCATCACGAGCGAGAAGTATGGTGCCGAGCAGAAGGTCACCATCGGCACCCCCATTCGAAACATACGGCTGTACATCCTGAACGAGGCTCTCCAGCCTGTCCCGCCGGGAATGCCGGGAGACCTGTACGTCAGCGGCGTGGGCGTCGGCCAGGGCTACATCGGGGACGCGCCCCGCACGGCAGCCTCCTTCGTGGCCGACCCCTTCTCCGACGAGCCCGGCGCACGGATGTACCGCATGGGCGACTACGTCAGGTGCCTCCCGGACGGCTGCCTGGAGTTCGTGGAGCGACGAGACCACCAGGTCAAGATCCGCGGACAGCGACTCGAACTCGGCGAGATCGAGATCTCCCTGGCACAGCACGCCCTCGTGGGCCAGGCAGCTGTGGTCGTACGTGAGGACACCCCCGGCGACAAGCGGCTGGTGGCGTACGTGGTGCCCGGAGCCGGCACGGCACGCAGCGCTCTCGACCCCGCTGAAATGCGGGGGTTCGTATCGGAGCGGTTGCCGGACTACATGGTGCCGTCGGCGTTCGTCGTGCTGGACGGTCTGCCGTTGACGCCGAACGGGAAGCTGGACCGGCGGGCCCTGCCGGTCCCGGAGTACGCCGCGGTGGGTGCGGGTCGCGGACCGCGGTCGCCGCGGGAGGAGATCCTGTGCGGTCTCTTCGCCGAGGTCCTCGGCGTTGATGTCGTGTCGATCGATGACGGTTTCTTCGAGTTGGGCGGGCATTCGCTGTTGGCGACGCGGCTGGTGAGCCGGATCCGGTCCGTTCTCGGGGTGGAGGTGAGTATCCGGTCCCTGTTCGAGGCCCCGACCGTCGCCGGGCTGGTGGACCGGCTCGATGAGGGTGGTCGGGTGCGGGAGCCGTTGGGGCGGCGGGTGCG
>NZ_JBEYVW010000053.1:0-2201 GCF_040644175.1 Streptomyces sp. NPDC047017
CGGCGGGCATTGCCGGCTCCCGAGTACACCTCGGATGCGTCTGGGCGGGCACCGCGAACACCGCGGGAGGAGATCCTGTGCGGTCTCTTCGCCGAAGTCCTGAGCGTGAAATCGGTGTCGGTCGATGACGGTTTCTTCGAGTTGGGCGGGCACTCGCTGCTGGCGACCCGACTCGTGAGCCGGATCCGGACGGTCCTCGGGGTGGAGGTGAGCATCCGGTCCATGTTCGAGGCCCCGACGGTCGCCGGGTTGGTGGATCGGCTCGGTGAGGGTGGTCGGGTCCGCGAGCCGTTGGGGCGGCGGGTGCGGCCGGCGGTTGTTCCGGTGTCGTTCGCGCAGCGCCGTCTGTGGTTCCTGGGTCAGCTCGAGGGTGTTTCGGCGACGTACAACATTCCGCTCGTGCTGCGGCTGACGGGTGCGTTGGACGTGGAGGCGCTGCGGGCTGCGCTGGGCGACGTCGCGGGCCGGCACGAGAGTCTGCGGACGGTGTTTCCGCAGGTGGACGGGGAGCCGCGGCAGGAGATCCGGCAGGGCGCCGGGGGTGTTCCCGAGATCGTCGTGGAGGCCGTGTCGGCTGGTGACGTTGCCGCGGTGGTGGCGGAGGTGACGGGTGCCGGGTTCGATCTGGAGCGGGACCTGCCGTTGCGGGTGCGTCTGCTCGAGGTCACCGACGAACCCAACCAGTGGGTCCTCGTGCTGGTGGTCCACCACATCGCGGCGGACGGCTCGTCCATGGCGCCGCTGGCGAAGGATCTCTCGCAGGCGTACGCGGCCCGCTGCCAGGGACATGCCCCGGCGTGGCAGCCGCTCGAGGTGCAGTACGCGGACTACACGCTGTGGCAGCGCGAGCTCCTCGGCAGCGAGGACGACCCGGACAGCGTGATCGCGGCCCAGATCGCCTACTGGAAGCAGGCCCTGGCCGAGGTGCCCCAGCAACTGGAGCTCCCGGTCGACCACCCGCGCCCCGCGGTCGCGTCGCACGAGGGCGCTTCAGTGGACGTGCACGTACCGGCCGAAGTGCATGACCGGCTGGTGGAGCTGTCCCGCTCCTGCGGCGCCAGTGTGTTCATGACCGTCCAGGCTGTGCTGGCGGTCCTGCTGTTGAAGATGGGCGCCGGGCAGGACATCCCGATCGGTACCCCCGTCGAGGGCCGTACCGACGACGCCCTCGACGATCTCGTCGGGTTCTTCGTGAACACGCTGGTCCTGCGGACCGACCTGTCGGGCGACCCGACCTTCCGTGAAGTCCTCGAACGGGTCCGGGAAGCGGACCTGGCTGCGTTCGCCCATCAGGACGTGCCGTTCGAGCGCCTGGTGGAGATCCTCAACCCGGCACGCTCCATGGCCCGCCACCCCCTCTTCCAAGTGATGCTCACGGTCCAGAGCGTCGCCGATCCGGAGCTTGATCTGCCTGGCCTGAGCGTGCGGACTGAACAGGTTCACGGCTCAGCGGCGAGATTCGACCTGTCGTTGAGCCTGGGGGAGACCCACGGTGTCGACGGGAGTCCCACGGGTCTCGAGGGACGGCTGGACTACCGGACGGATCTGTTCGCGGAGACCACCGTCCGGAGTCTTGCGGGCCGCCTGATACGCGTACTGCGAGGGGTCGTTGTCGAACCCGACCTGCGGGTGAGCGAGATCGAACTGCTGGGGCCCGACGAACGCGAGCAGATCCTGACCGCGTGGAACAGGGCTGTGACCGAGGTTCCGGACGCGCCGTTGCCGGAGCTCATCGAGGCGCAGGTGGTGCTGACTCCGGAGGCGCCGGCCGTCGTCAGCGGCGGAGTCGAGCTGAGCTACGGGGAACTGAACGCCCGGGCGAATCGTCTGGCCCGTCATCTGGTGGCATGCGGCGCGGGGCCGGAGCGCCTGGTGGCGGTGGCGCTGCCGAGGTCGGTGGACCTCGTCGTGGCGCTGCTCGCGGTGCTGAAGAGTGGCTCAGGTTATGTGCCGGTGGACCCGGAGTACCCGGCGGACCGAATCGCGTACATGCTCGCGGACGCCGAACCCGTTCTGGTCCTGGCGGAAGCGGCGACCGTGGGTTCGCTGCCCCAGAACAGCACCGCACGGCACCTTCTGCTCGATGATCCCGAAGTCCGCCACGCCGTGGCCGGCCGGGACAGCGGAGACCTGGGCGATGGTGATCGGTTGTCTTCGGTGTTGGCTGCGCATCCGGCGTATGTGATTTATACGTCGGGTTC
>NZ_JBEYVW010000054.1:0-2113 GCF_040644175.1 Streptomyces sp. NPDC047017
GCCTGGTTCAGGTCGACCAGGGGAAGATCGGAGGGCGTGTATCCGCCCGCGGCGGGATCGGCCGCGTGACGGGTGATCGCTGCCAGTGCCTCGACGAACAACCCCGACACCTCGACGACATCACGTTCATCCAGCACACCCGGCACCCACGACCAGGACACCTGCAGACACGGACCGGCCTCACCGTCCCGCACCACCGCATTGATCTCCAACGCATGCGGAACCGGCATCCGAGGATCCAACCCACTGCCCAACGCCACCGACTCCGCAGCGATCTGCCAGGCACCACCACCACCCACACTGAACCGGCCCAAATAGTTGAACCCGATCTCAGGCCGCGCCCCCCGCTCCAACACCGCACCCGTCTCCGCATTCAAATACCGCAACAAACCAAAACCCAGACCACGATCGGGAACCGACCGCACCTGCTCCTTCACCCGCTTCAACACCACACCGGCCTGAGCACCACCAGCCCACACCTCACCCGCATCAAACACCCCCGGATCAATCCGCAACGGATACGCACTGGTAAACCAGCCCACCGTCCGCGACAGATCCACCCCCTCCACCACCTCCTCCCGGCCATGCCCCTCCAACTCCACCAACACCCCACCAGCAGACCCGGCGCCCGCCGGAGCCGAGCACGTTTCGCCACACCAACGGGTCACTGCCAGCGCGAGCGCCGCGAGGAGCACGTCCTCCACACCGGCGTGGAAGACGGAAGCCACCTCACCCAGCAGCGGGCGAGTTTCCTGCAGAGACAGTTCCACGACCAGACCCTGCACGGTTTCGGCGGTGTCCCTCGACGGATCAAGTTCGCGTGATCCCATACGGATGCCAGGGGTTGCCACCATCTCCCGCCACAGACCCAGCTCCGCGACCCGCTCCGCCGAACCCGCCATCCGCACCAGATGACCCGCCCAGCCACGGAACGACGTCCCCACCGCAGCCAGCTCCACCGAACCACCCACCGAGATCGCGGTCCACGCCGCTGCGAGGTCTGGCAGCAGCACGCGCCAGGACACCCCATCGACCACCAGATGGTGCAGGACCAGCAGAACACGGCCCGGCACATCCGCGCCCGCGTTGAACCACACCACCTGCACCATCACACCCGCCAACGGATCCAGACGCTCACGCGCCGCAACCGCCTCGGCCAGCACCACCTCCTCCAGCCCACGGCCCACCGCACCGGTGACGTCCACACGACGCACACACCCCGCCGCATCCACCACACCCGACGGCAACACCTCCAAACCCCAACCCGAACCCCAACCAGAGGAAGAACCTGAATCCGGGCCGGAATCCGAGTCGGCGTCTTGGACGACCCGCAACCGCAGACCGTCATGCCGGTCAAGGACCGCCCCCACCATCGCGGTCAGCACATCCAGCGACAGCCCCGCCGGCGCACCCACCAGCATCGACTGCGAGAACCCGGCCAGCGGACCACCCCGCTCCCGCACCTGGTGCATCACCGGCGTCAACGGCACCACACCCACACCAGCACCCTCGGCCTCCACCACCGCCGAACCGGCTGACATGCCGACCACCGGTGCGAGCGCAGCCACCGACTTACGCTCGAACACATCACGCGGGGAGAACACCAGGCCGGCCGCCCGCGCCCGCGCCACCAACTGGATCGACAGGATGCTGTCGCCACCCAACTCGAAAAACCCGTCGTCCGCAGAAACCCTCGACACACCCAGGACATCCGCGAACAGCCCACACAGGATTTCCTCGTGCGGTGTCCGCGGCCCGTTGCCCATCCCCGCGTCTGAAGCAACCTCCGGGACGGGCAACACCTTCCGGTCGAGCTTCCCGTTCGGCGTCAACGGCAGCGCATCGAGGACCACGAAAGCCGACGGCACCATGTAATCCGGCAACCGCTCCCCCACGAACCCACGCAACACCGCAGGGTCGAGAACACCGTCACCCGCTGCCACGACATACGCCACCAGACGCCTGTCACCAGGACGGTCCTCCCGCACGACCACGGCCACCTGACCCACCGATGCATGCCCGGCCAGCACCGCCTCGACCTCACCCGGCTCGATACGGAAACCCCGCACCTTCACCTGAGCATCAGCACGCCCCACGAACTCCAGCACACCAT
>NZ_JBEYVW010000055.1:0-1485 GCF_040644175.1 Streptomyces sp. NPDC047017
GGCCCACCAGCACCTCAAACTCACCGACATCCACAACCTGACCCCGGCCAACGAACTCTTCGACACCGTCGTCGTCTTCGAGAACTACCCGGTCGAAGACTCGGCGGTCGAGCAGGAGGCTTCCACACTCAGCCTCACCCACGCCGAAGCACGGGATGCGACCCACTACCCGCTCAGCCTGATGGTGATGCCGGGAACCGGTCTGCACCTGCGGTTCGACTACCGCCCCGATGCCTTCGACCGTCCCCACGTGGAGGGCATCGCGGATCGTTTCGTCCGCATCCTCAAGGCGGTCGCGGCAAGCGCCCGACAGTTCGTCCGAGACATCCCCTCGTGCAGCGAGGACGAGCGCGAGCGGATCCTGAACGCTTGGAACAACACCACTCACGAGGTCCCCGGCACCACGTTGCCGGATCTGTTCGAGCAGCAGGTCGCACGGACACCCGACGCCCTGGCCGTCACCGGTGGCGGGACCCGGCTGACCTACGCGGAACTCAACGCACGAGCGAACCGACTCGCCAGGTACCTCGCCGACCGGGGTGCCGGCCAGGAACGCCTGGTCGCCGTGGCAGCATCGCGCTCGGTCGATCTCGTCGTCGCCCTGCTGGCCGTGGTGAAGACCGGCGCCGGGTACGTCCCCATCGACCCGGAATACCCCGGCGAGCGCATCGCCCACATGCTCCGGGACGCCGACCCGGTCCTCATCGTCACCCAGGCGGAAACGGCGGAGAAGCTGCCCGCGGAAACCGCGGTCGACGCGAGCCGGCTCGTACTGGACGACCCGGTCTCGCGGGCCCTTCTGGAGGACCAGGATCCCAGCAACCTCTCCCTCGACGAGCACCGCCCGAACCGCCTGCTTCCGCAGCACACGGCCTATGTGATCTACACGTCGGGATCCACCGGACGGCCCAAGGGCGTGGCCGTCTCCCATGCCGCGATTACCAACCGCCTGCTGTGGATGCAGGACGAGTACGGTCTGGAACCGACGGACCGAGTCCTCCAGAAGACCTCGTCCGCATTCGACGTATCGGTCTGGGAGTTCTTCTGGCCGCTCGTTGCCGGTGCCGCGATGGTCGTCGCCGCCCGCGGGGAACACAAGGACCCCGCCGCCCTCGCCGGGCTGATCCGTACCGAAGAGGTCACCACCGCACACTTCGTGCCGTCGATGCTGGGCGCCTTCCTCCAGCATCCCGACGCAGCCACTTGTGCACCGCTGAAGAACCTCATATGCAGTGGTGAAGCGCTGTCCGTGGAATTGAAGAACCAGGCGCTGCGCACGCTCGGTGGTTCCGTCCACAACCTCTACGGCCCCACCGAGGCCGCGGTGGACGTCACGTTCTGGGAGTGCCGCGCGGCCGACGACACCGTGCCGATCGGGCGTCCGGTGTGGAACACACGGGTGTATGTGTTGGATGCGGGTTTGTCGCCGGTGCCGGTGGGTGTGGCGGGTGAGTTGTACATCGCGGGCGCGCAGTTGGCTCGGGG
>NZ_JBEYVW010000056.1:0-1457 GCF_040644175.1 Streptomyces sp. NPDC047017
GGCGGGTTCTACTGATCCCCGCAACACCCTGGACTTCAGGGGGTTGCGGGGATCGTGGATTTTGAGGTGCTGAAGGCGAGGTTCTTCGAGGCGCTGGATCGGGAGGACGGCAGCGTCGTCGCCGCCGCTCGCGCGGTCGGAGTGAACCGCAATACGGCGGCCACGTGGGCCCGTAAGGCCGGTGTCCGCGGTCGCGGCAAGCCCCGCCCGCCCACGCATCCCGGCAGGGCGGAGTACGAGCGGCTGCGTGCGGCCGGAGTCCGGCGCCGGGATGCCGCCGCGCAGGCCGGCGTCCACGAACGCACTGCCGAGGACTGGGATCGGGGCATCCGGCAGATCGGCCATTCGCGACTGCGCCCTGACGGCCGCTTGATCATCTATAAGACCGGTGTGACCATCATCAAGCCGTCCCTCGCGGCGGTCGACGCGCGGCTGCACCCCCGGTTCCTGACCGTGACCGAGCGGGAGACGATCGCCGACATGCACCGGGCCGGGCATTCGTTGCGGGCGATCGGACGGGCTCTGGGGCGGCCGGCGTCCACGATCAAGCGGGAGACCGACGCCCGAGCGGTCGATGGCATCTACCGGCCACACCGAGCCCAGCGAGCCTGGGCCGAGAGCCGGTCACGCCCCAAGGACTCCAAGCTTGCCCAGGACGGCCCGCTCCGCCGGTTCGTCGCGGACAAGCTGCGGGAGCAGTGGTCACCCGAGCAGATCTGCCACGCTCTGGTCACCGAGTTCCCCGACGACGAGGGCATGCGCGTGAGTCCGGAGACGATCTACCAGGCGATCTATGTCCAGGCCCGTGGCGGGCTGCGCCGCGAAGTCGCGGCCGCGTTGCGCACGGGGCGCACCCGCCGCAAGCCTCACCGCAGCCCGGACCAACGCACCCGCCGATTCGTCGACGAGATGGTGATGATCTCCGAGCGTCCCGCCGAGGTCGAGGACCGGGCGGTGCCCGGCCACTGGGAAGGCGACCTGATCGTCGGTCCCCGAAGCGAGAGCGCGATCGTCACCCTGGTCGAGCGCTCCACCCGCTACGTCCTGCTCGGGCATCTGCCCGGCGGGCACACCGCCGAGGAGGTCCGTGACGTGCTGGTGCCCTTGATCCAGACCCTGCCCGGCCATCTGCGCGGCTCGCTGACCTGGGACCAGGGCTGCGAGATGGCCGCACACAAACAGTTCACCCTGGCCACGGGAGTGCCGGTCTACTTCTGCGACCCGCACTCACCCTGGCAGCGCGGATCGAACGAAAACACCAACGGTCTGCTACGGCAGTACTTCCCCAAGAGCACCGACCTGTCCGTGCACAGCCCCGAAGACCTCGAACACGTCGCCCAGCAACTCAACGGCCGACCACGCAAAACGCTCGGCTGGAAAACACCAGCCGAGCGCCTGCGTGATCTACTGACGGCCACATAAGCCATCAGGTGTTGCGAGGACCCCAAGAATCCGCC
>NZ_JBEYVW010000057.1:0-1400 GCF_040644175.1 Streptomyces sp. NPDC047017
CTCGCGGACCGCTTGTCCCGGCTCCTCGACACCGTCACGGGCGACCCCGACCAGCGGATCCGGAGTGTCAGTGTTCTTGCCGGTGATGAGTTCCGGCGGATGCTGGTGGAGTGGAACGACACGGTGCATGAGGTGCCGGATGTGTCGTTGCCGGAGCTGATCGAGGCGCAGGTGGTGCGGACTCCGGAAGCGCCGGCTGTGGTCAGTGGTGGTGTCGAGCTGAGCTATGCGGAGCTGAATGCCCGGGCGAATCGTCTGGCCCGTCATCTGGTGGCGTGCGGTGCCGGTCCGGAGAGGCTCATCGCCGTCGCGCTGCCCAGGTCGGCCGATCTGGTGGTGGCGTTGCTTGCGGTGTTGAAGAGTGGTTCGGGTTATGTGCCGGTGGATCTGGAGTATCCGGCGGAGCGGATTGCGTACATGCTCGCGGATTCCGGACCGGTGTTGGTGATCACTGATTCGGAGACGGCGGCGCTGTTGCCCCAGGGGGGTGCCGCGTCGCGCCTGCTGCTGGATGACCTTGGAATCCGGGACGCTGTTGCCGGCCGGGACGGCGGGGATCTGTCGGACGGTGATCGGCTGTCTGCGGTGTTTCCTGCGCATCCGGCGTATGTGATCTATACGTCGGGTTCGACGGGCCGGCCGAAGGGTGTGGTGGTGTCGCATGCGGCGTTGGTGAATTACGTGGTGCGGTGTCCGCAGGCTTATCCGGATCTTGCGGGTTCGACGCTGTGGCATGCCTCGGTGTCGTTCGATGCGGGGGTGACCGCTCTGTACGGGGCTTTGGCTGCTGGTGGGTGTGTCGTGGTGGCGGCGCTGGACTCTGTCTCTGCCGAGGAGGGTGATGGTGCCGGGTTGCCGGTGTCGTTCCTGAAGGTGACTCCCAGTCATCTGCCGGTGCTGGAAGGTGCTGGTGGTGGGTTCGTGCCGGGTGGTCAGTTGATGCTGGGCGGGGAGGAGATTCCCGCTCATGCGGTGATGCGGTGGCGTCGGGATCATCCGCGGGTGCGGGTGGTGGCGCACTATGGTCCGACCGAGGCGGCTGTGGGGTGCACGGACTTTCCGGTGCCGGCCGATGCGGTGCTGTCCGCGGGTGCTGTGCCGATCGGTCGTCCTATGTGGAACACCCGGGTGTATGTGCTGGATGCCGCGTTGTCGCCGGTGCCTGTGGGGGTGGCGGGTGAGTTGTATGTGGCGGGTGCTCAGCTGGCTCGGGGTTATCTGGGGCGTGCGGGTCTGACGGCGGAGCGGTTTGTTGCGGATCCGTTCGCCACGGTGGCGGGTTCGCGGATGTATCGGACCGGGGATGTGGTGCGGTGGTCGGCGGATGGTGTGCTGGAGTTCGTGGGGCGTGCTGATGCGCAGGTGAAGGTGCGGGGCTTCCGTATCGAACCGGGCGAGAT
>NZ_JBEYVW010000058.1:0-1124 GCF_040644175.1 Streptomyces sp. NPDC047017
TAGTACTGCAACGGTGTCTACCGTGACTGCTGGCCAGTTCGGTCGTTGGTCTGGTCATGGGTGGGGACCTTGCGGATGTGCGTGTGTGGGCGGGTGAACTGAAGGCGGTGCACGAGCGGTTCGTGCACCGTTTCAGCCGGTCGGAGCCGCGGGAGTCCGCTCTGGCCTATATGCGTGGGCTTATCGCTCCGTTGCAGCGCAAGAACGGCTGGACGCTGGCCGAGGAAGCCGGTCATGACGGCCCGGACCGTATCCAGCGGATGCTGAACCGGATTGAGTGGGACGCGGACGAGGTCCTGGACGACGTGCGTGACTACGTCGTCGAGAACCTCGGCGGCCGGGACGCCGTCCTGATCGTCGATGACACCGGATTCCTGAAGAAGGGTGTCCGTTCGGCCGGCGTCCAGCGGCAGTACTCCGGCACCGCCGGACGCACCGAGAACTGCCAGATCGGTGTCTTCCTCGCCTATGCCACCGATCGGGGCCGGACTTTGATCGACCGCCGCTTGTATCTGCCCACCTCGTGGACGGACGACCGGGAACGCTGCCGCCGGGCAGGCATCGACGACGGCGTCCCCTTCGAGACCAAGGTGGCCATGGCCAAGGCGATGGTCCGGAAGGCGATCACGGCCCGGATCCCGTTCGGCTGGGTGACGGCGGATGCCGCCTACGGCTTCAGCAAGGGCTGGCGATTCGAACTCGAGCAGGCGGACGTCTTCCACGTCATGGCCACCACCAGGCACGACACCGTCGTCACCCGCTGGTCGATCGACCACCCCGTCCACGACCTGTTCCCCAGCCTGCCCCGGCAGAAGTGGAAACGCCGCTCCTGCGGCCAGGGCGCCCACGGACAGCGGATCTACGACTGGGCCCGCGTCGAGGTACGTCCCTGGCACCGCGAGGACCGCCGGCACTGGGTGATCGCCCGCCGCAATGTCATCCGGCCCGAGGAGATCTCCTACTACATCGCCTACTGCCCCGCCGACACCACGCTCGATGAACTGATCCGCATCGCGGCCAGTCGATGGGCTGTTGAGGAGTGCTTCCAGACGGCGAAGCAGGAGTGCGGCCTGGACGACTACCAGGTCCGCCGCTATCCCGGCTGGCATCGCCACATGACCCTC
>NZ_JBEYVW010000059.1:0-1050 GCF_040644175.1 Streptomyces sp. NPDC047017
GGGCGAAGCTGAGAACTTAAGCGCCAGTAAACGGCGGTGGTAACTATAACCATCCTAAGGTAGCGAAATTCCTTGTCGGGTAAGTTCCGACCTGCACGAATGGCGTAACGACTTCTCGACTGTCTCAACCATAGGCCCGGTGAAATTGCACTACGAGTAAAGATGCTCGTTTCGCGCAGCAGGACGGAAAGACCCCGGGACCTTTACTACAGTTTGATATTGGTGTTCGGTTCGGCTTGTGTAGGATAGCTGGGAGACTGTGAAGCATGCACGCCAGTGTGTGTGGAGTCGTCGTTGAAATACCAGTCTGGTCGTGCTGGATGTCTAACCTGGGTCCGTGATCCGGATCAGGGACAGTGTCTGATGGGTAGTTTAACTGGGGCGGTTGCCTCCTAAAGAGTAACGGAGGCGCCCAAAGGTTCCCTCAGCCTGGTTGGCAATCAGGTGTTGAGTGTAAGTGCACAAGGGAGCTTGACTGTGAGACCGACGGGTCGAGCAGGGACGAAAGTCGGGACTAGTGATCCGGCGGTGGCTTGTGGAAGCGCCGTCGCTCAACGGATAAAAGGTACCCCGGGGATAACAGGCTGATCTTCCCCAAGAGTCCATATCGACGGGATGGTTTGGCACCTCGATGTCGGCTCGTCGCATCCTGGGGCTGGAGTCGGTCCCAAGGGTTGGGCTGTTCGCCCATTAAAGCGGTACGCGAGCTGGGTTTAGAACGTCGTGAGACAGTTCGGTCCCTATCCGCTGTGCGCGTAGGAGTCTTGAGAAGGGCTGTCCCTAGTACGAGAGGACCGGGACGGACGAACCTCTGGTGTGCCAGTTGTCCTGCCAAGGGCATGGCTGGTTGGCTACGTTCGGGAGGGATAACCGCTGAAAGCATCTAAGCGGGAAGCCTGCTTCGAGATGAGGACTCCCACCCACTTGATGGGGTAAGGCTCCCAGTAGACGACTGGGTTGATAGGCCGGATCTGGAAGCACGGTAACGTGTGGAGGTGACCGGTACTAATAGGCCGAGGGCTTGTCCTCAGTTGCTCGCGTCCACTGTGT
>NZ_JBEYVW010000060.1:0-1050 GCF_040644175.1 Streptomyces sp. NPDC047017
GCCGGCCTCGTCTCCGACCGCACTGTCAACGTCTGAAAACCGGCCACGGCAAGGCCGAACACGCCTCACCCGCTATCACGCACCAACTCGTTAGATGTCATTTCATTTGGTGATGCGGCGGTAGCAGATAAGGGTGCTGGCGATGCCGGCGAAGGCGAGGAAGTGCTCGGGCTTGCGTTCGTAGCGGCGGTGTAGGCGTCGGCATCCGTTCAGCCAGGACATCGTTCGCTCGACCACCCAACGGTGCCGGCCCAGCCGGTCGGAGGCTTCGATCCCGCGTCGTGCGATGCGGGGCACGATCTGTCGTCGTCGCAGCCAATTGCGCAGGCGGTCGTAGTCGTAGCCCTTGTCGCCGTGGAGCTTGGCGGGGCGGCGGCGTCGCGGGCCGAAGCGGGAGCGGATCGGCGGTATCCCGCGCATCAGCGGAATGAGGGCCAGGCTGTCGTGGTCGTTGGCCGCCGAGATGCCGATCGAGATGGGCAGACCGTTTCGGTCGACGATGAGGTGGATTTTTGATCCGGCTTTGCCAGGGTCGGTCGGATTCGGTCCCGTCAGCGGCCCCCTTTGAGGGCCCGGACGCTCACGGAATCGATTGCGCACCTCGACCAGTCCAACTCGCCGCGGGCACCGAGTTCATCCAGGACCAGGCGGTGCAGCTTGGCCCACACCCGGGCCTTTGACCACTCGGTGAAGCGCCGGAACGCCGTCACTCCGGAGGGGCCGAAGCCGGGTGGCAGCTGATTCCAGGTGCACCCTGACGTGGCCACGAAGATGATGGCGGCTAGCACTTCACGATCCCCATGCCGACGTCGGCCACCGCCCTGGGGGCGTTCCGGCGCCGGCGGCACCACACGTTCGAACAACTCCCACAAGCCGTCCGGCACCATCCGCTGCACGAGCCCAGTCGTCACCACACCAGACTGCCGCAAGATCACGCCAAATGAAACGATGTCTTACGAGTTGGTGCGTGATAGCGGGTGAGGCGTGTTCGGCCTTGCCGTGGCCGGTTTTCAGACGTTGACAGTGCGGTCGGAGACGAGGCCGGCGATG
>NZ_JBEYVW010000061.1:0-1017 GCF_040644175.1 Streptomyces sp. NPDC047017
CGTCCTTGGTGTCGAGGAGCGTCGGCGGGTGTTGGTGGAGTGGAACGACACGGTTCGTGCGGTTCCGGATGTGACGTTGCCGGAGTTGTTCGAGGCGCAGGTGGCGCGTACTCCTGGTGCCGTTGCTGTGGTGTGTGGCGGTGTCGAGCTGTCGTATGCGGAGTTGAATGCTCGGGCGAATCGTCTGGCTCGTCATCTGGTGGCGTGTGGTGCGGGTCCGGAGCGGCTGGTGGCGGTGGCGTTGCCACGGTCGGTGGATTTGTTCGTGGCGTTGCTTGCGGTGTTGAAGAGTGGTTCGGGTTATGTGCCGGTGGATCCGGAGTATCCGGCGGAGCGGATCGCGTACATGCTCGCGGATGCGGAGCCTGTGCTGGTTCTGACGGATGTGGCTACGGCGGTGTTGTTGCCCGGGGAGGGTGCGGTGCCGCGTGTGCTGCTGGATGAGCCTGGGGTCCGGGATGCTGTGGCCGGCCGGGACAGCGGAGACCTGGGCGATGGTGATCGGTTGTCTTCGGTGTTGGCTGCGCATCCGGCGTATGTGATTTATACGTCGGGTTCGACGGGTCGGCCGAAGGGGGTGGTGGTGTCGCATGCGGGTGTGGCGAGTTTGTCGGGGACGCAGGTTGAGGGTTTGGGTGTGGGGCCGGGTGCCCGGGTTCTGCAGTTTGCTTCGGTGAGCTTTGACACGTCGGTCTGGGAAATCTGGATGGCGTTGTTGTCGGGTGCGGTGTTGGTGGTGCCGTTGTTGGAGGAGCGGGTCGCGGGTGAGGCGTTGTCGCGGTTCGTGGTGCGGTATGGGGTGACGCATGCGACGTTGCCGCCGGCGGTGTTGGAGGTGTTGGGGGAGGGGGCTCTTCCTGCGGGGCTGACGTTGGTGTTGGCGGGTGAGGCGTCTTCGGCTGGTTTGGTGGGGCGGTGGGTTGCGGGGCGTCGGGTGTTCAACTCGTTCGGTCCGACGGAGACCACGGTGGATGTGACGTTGTGGGAGTGCCGGGCGGGTGATGTCTCGGTGCCGAT
>NZ_JBEYVW010000062.1:0-1002 GCF_040644175.1 Streptomyces sp. NPDC047017
CCATCGACTCGATACCGGGAATCTGAGCCGGACGCCCCGCCACGGTCGCACCGAAGACCACGTCGTCCTGACCGGTCATGTGCCCCAGCAGCACCCCCCACGCCTGCTGGACCACCGTGTTCAACGTGACCCCACAACCCCGCGCGGCAGCCGTCAGCGCAGCGGTCAACTCCTCCGGCAGACGTACGGTGAGGTGTTCGGGCGCCATCTGCGACGCACGGGCGTGCACCGGCGCGAGCCGGGTCGCCTCCTCCACACCCGCAAGCGACCGACGCCACGCCTCCTCGGCCGCACCACGATCCTGCTGCGCCACCCACGCCAGGTAATCCCGGTAGGGCCTCACAGGTGCCAGGCCGTCACTGCGGCCGCCCTGCTCGTAAGCGGTCATCAGGTCGCGCATCAGCACGGGCAGCGACCACCCGTCCAGCAGCAGGTGATGGCTCGTGAACTCCAACCGGAACCGCTGGTGACCGAGGCGGATCAGCGTGAACCGCAACAGCGGCGGGGCGGACAGGTCGAAGCGCCGTGCCCGGTCCTGCTCCAGCCATTGGGCAACCGCGGTCTCCTGGCTGCCGGCGTCCAGGTCTGAAAAGTCGATCTCCTCCCAGGGCAGCCCCACCTTCCGGGGGATGACCTGGACCGGCTGCCTCAGACCCTCGTGCATGAAAGCGGCGCGCAGGTTCTTGTGCCGCTCGAGAACGACTCGAGCGGACGCCTTCAGAGCCGCGACATTCAGCGGTCCTTCAATGAGGAAAGACATCTGCGTCGTGTAGACGTCCAGCGCCTGCTCGTCGTAGAGCGCGTGGAAGAGGAGGCCTTCCTGCAGAGGAGCCAACGGAAGAATGTCTTCCAATTCGTTCCGCTTCACTTGTCGTTCCTCCACAGCTGCTCGAGTTGATCGATTTCTGCCTGGTTCAGGTCGACCAGGGGAAGATCGGAGGGCGTGTATCCGCCCGCGGCGGGATCGGCCGCGTGACGGGTGATCGCTGCCAGTGCCTCGAC